>NZ_LT629796.1:1720500-2041000 GCF_900106065.1 Pseudomonas mandelii | reverse complement strand
GGTGCAGGCCATGAATCAGATGGTCGAGAAGCTCAAGGCGCTGTTTCAGGAACAGGCCGAGCGCAGTGAAAAACTACGGGTCGAGTCCTACCAGGACAACCTCACGGGCCTGGCCAACCGTCGTTATTTCGAGATGCAGTTGAACGCCCGGGTGAGCAATCCGGAGCAGGCGAGTTCGGGTTATCTGCTGCTGTTGCGGGTCAAGGACCTGGCTGGTTTGAACCAGCGTCTGGGCGGTCAGCGCACCGACCAATTATTGCAGGCCGTGGGCGAGCAACTGTCCCGCGAGTGCGCCAAGTACCCGGAAACACAGAACCTCGTCACCCGGATCCGTGGCGGTGAGTTTGCCGTGCTGGCGCCGGGGCTGGTGCGCGAAGAAGCGCTGCAACTGGCGCAGAATCTGGACAGCGCCTTGGCCAGCCTGCATGCGACCGGTGCCACGGATGTGGCCTCGGTCGCGTCGATCGGTCTGGCGCCGTTTATTCATGGCGACTCGCCCCAAGCGGTGTTGGGTTTGGGCGACCAGGCGCTGGCTCAGGCTGAAGGCCAGGGCGAACAGAGCTGGGCATGCCTCGATCACAGCGCCTCGGTCAGCGTCGGGGATGACCATCACGCCTGGCATACATTGCTGGACCAGGCGCTGAATCAGCAGCGGTTTCAGTTGTATTTCCAACCGGTGGTGGCCAGCCAGGACACGCAAGTGGTGCTGCATTACAAGGTGCTGTCGCGGTTGATCGACGACGAGGGCCAGACCATTCCCGCTGGACGCTTCCTGCCGTGGCTGGAGCGCTTTGGCTGGACCGCGCGCCTGGATCGGCTGATGCTGGAGTTGGTGCTTGAGCAGATGGCCGAGCATGAAGAATCGCTGGCGCTGAACCTGTCTTCGGCGACGTTGGCCGATCCGCAGGCGCTGAATAAAGTCTTCGAGATTTTGCGTGCCCACTCCGATCTCGGACCGCGGCTGACCCTGGAAATCGGCGAGGAACAACTGCCCGAGCAAGCGATGCTGGAAGAACTGACACGGCGCCTGCGTGAGCTTGGGTTCTCGTTGAGCCTGCAACGGTTTGGCGGGCGCTTCAGCATGATCGGCAACCTGGCGCGGCTGGGGTTGGCGTACCTGAAGATCGACGGCAGTTACATCCGTGCGATTGATCAGGAAAGCGACAAGCGCCTGTTTATCGAAGCGATTCAGCGAGCGGCACATAGCATTGATTTGCCGTTGATCGCCGAGCGGGTGGAGACCGAAGGGGAGTTGTCGGTGATTCGGGAGATGGGGTTGTATGGGGTTCAGGGGCAGTTGTTTGGTGAGCCGAAGCCTTGGCAGTGATGCTTTAGGATTTGGTCGTCTGGGAGTTCGTCTTCGCGGGCAAGCCTCGCTCCTACAAGGTCGTGCGTTGGCGTAAACCTGTAGGAACGAGGCTTGCCCGCGAAGGCGTCAGCACAGCCAACATCGAAGGCTGAGGTTTAAATCAACCCTGTCTCATCATCATCAATCAAGTGACTCAACCCACCCAACGCCTCACGCGCCTGGGTCCGGTCCATCAGCTTGGCCTGGGCGGCGGCCGGCAGGTCGGTGACGCGGATAACGCCTTTGCTGGTCAGCACCTGGATCAAGTCGTCGAGTACCCGGATCATTTCCAGGTCGCTCTGCTTGAGCTGGGTCAGGCTTTTTTCCACAGCTTCGTTGGCGTACCAAGCCTGGATTTCATGGTTGTCGGCCGGCAGCGTTTCCGTGGCTTCGGCGTAGGCCGCAGCTTCCACGCGCACTAACTGACCTTGCGCATCGCGTTGCACGTAGAACATTGAGCATCCCTCAGAAATGAACCAGCGTCATGCTGTCAGCAGCATAGGCCAACTGGGCACGAGTATGCGGTGCGGCGACGAAATCGTCACCGGGGGGATGGGCACAAACGTGACGGCCGCCCCATAAGGGCGGCCGTTTTTCGTGGGATCAGCTGTTGTTGTGATCGACTTTGATGGTCGGGTCACTGCCGGCAATCAACGAGTTCAGGTTGGCGCTGGACCAGTTATTGCCTTCCAGTTTGATCGTCACATCCGGCGTTGCGGCCGCGGCATCGCCTGAGTTGAACTTGCCGCCGGAGCTGACTTGCAGCGACGACACGCCATCCACGGTGCTGATTTTCAGGAAGTTGTCGATGGTGCTGCCGGTTTCGCCTTGCAGCAGATCGCGCAAGTCGATGCGGTCACCTTCGCTGGCCTTGAAGTCCTTGATCACGTCGTTGCCGGTGTCGCCAGCCTTCCAGACGAAGGTGTCGGCACCCGAACCGCCAATCAGGATGTCGTTACCCTGACCGCCCATCAGCGAATCGTTACCCGAGCCGCCGAGCAGGATGTCATTGCCCTTGCCGCCGTCGAGCAGGTCGTTGCCGCCCTGGCCGAAGATAATGTCATTGCCCGAACCGCCCAACAGCGTGTCGTTGCCGTCATGGGCGCCGGACACGTCGAATGCGCTGTAGTGCTCGGTGATGAACTGGTGCACGTTGCTGGTGGTGACTTTGCTGACGTCCACACCGGTTTCTTTGGCGACGAACGCCTGCATCGCCTGGTAACCCTCGCCGGCGATGCCGTTGAAGCTCACCAGGTCGCCGAACAGGATGTCGTTACCATTGCCGCCATTGACCGTGTCGGCACCCGGCATGGTCGCTTCGGTGTGACCGATGATCGAGTTGGCCAGGTCTTTCGGATCAATGTTGGTTTGCGGCGTCTTGTCCGAGTCGTATGGCTTGAGGTCGCTGAGGGTGACGTCTTTGTTCAGGCCGATGGCTTCAACCGTCGACACCTTGTCCAGCAGCGCGAAACCGTTGGTCGAGTTGTCGATGGCGCTGGAGCCAGTGCTGCTGCCGTTGCCGTCGCGATAGGACAGCTCGTAAGTGCCGTTGCCCTCAGCGCGAATGGTGCCCAGTTCGGAACTGCTCCAGTAACCGCCCCACGAGTTCTTGTACGTCTGCAGCGTGACGGTGCCGGAGTTATCGATGGTCAGGTAGTGAGTGCTGTCCAGATAACCGGAGTAGGTCTGCCCCAACTTGTAATTGGTGGTGGTGATCACATCATCGAGCTTCACGTTGCCGAACAGGGTCGGGTTGGTCTGCTCACCGCTCTGGTAGTAGGTCGGCTTGCCATCGGTGATGAAATACGTGAGGTTTTTCGCCCCGGTGTTGGCCATGGCGTCGGCACTCTGGAACCAGTTCGCCGTGGTTTTGAATACGTCTTCGTAGTTGGTGCCGCCGCCCGACGACATGGAATCCAGCACCGCTTTGAGCAGGATCAGTGCATTCGGATCGTTCAGGTTCACCGAGACAGACTTGTTGACCTGGTTATCGAAGTCCGCAAGGAAGATGTTCACCGTCCCGGAATTACCACCCATGCTCTGCTTGAGGGTGTTGAATACCGACGTCAGCGAGTCCTTGGCGGCGCTGATCGACGAGGCGCTCATGCTGCCCGAACTGTCGACCATGAAGGCGATGTTGTAGTTGGTTCCCGGCACCACGGTCAGCCCGCCGATGTCGGCGACCATGATGTCGTTGCCGTCGGTGCCGGTGATGGTGTCATCGGCCGCCGTGGCAGTAACGGCGTTGTAGACCGCCGGGTAAACCGTGACCGGGATTGTCGCGGTGCTGGCCGCAGAGCCGCCGAGAACTTCGGTGGAGGTCGAGGTCACGGTCAGGTTGAACTGGCCGTTGTAGTACGGCGGCGGGGTCACGGTCAGGGAGCCGAGGTTCCAGCCAGTGACGTTGGCCTCACCCGACGAGGTGCTGGCGGTGAAGGTGTGGCCGGCGCCATCGGTGAGCACGGAGCCCGCCGGGATGCCGCTGATCTTCACGACCAGGCTTTCGGAGCCGTCGGTGTCCGTGAGCGCAGTTTTGATCGCAGACAGGTGAACGCTGGTGCCTTCGGCCGCTTCGTTGAGCTTGTAGCCGTCGTAGTAGCCTTCGCCGTTGGTGCCGTGCAGGTCGGAAACTGTCACGCCGGAAGCGGCCAGATCTGCCACGCCGGTGTACAGCGGCACACCAGCGCTGCTCAGGTCGACCGCCGCGCCGCCGTTGACCGACAGGTTGACGTCGTAGCTGCCCGGGCCGCTCTGGTTGTGGTGGTAGATATCCAGGGTGTAGTAGCCGCTGGCGGTCGGGGTGAACGAACCGCTCAGGTTGCCGCCCGCGCCCCAGAGCGCGCTGGCCACGTTTTTGCCGCCGATGGTCACGAGCAGGCTGTCATCGCCGGTGCCGCTGAAGCTGTAAGTCTTGCCGGCTTCAAGGTAGATCAGGCCGGACGTTTTTGATGCGGTGCCAGCGGTCACGCTGCCGTCGGACTGCACGTTGGTCACGGTGGTGCTGCTGTTCGGTTTGCCGGCCGCATCGATTACCGACTTCAGCGTGTTCGACGCCGCGCCGCTGCCATCAGTGCCGAGGCCCGACAGGCCGGTCCAGACTTCCTTGATCAGCCCGGTGGATTTGACACTGTTGTCCGCCACGCTCAAGGACGGCGCGTCAGCCACCGGCGTGATGTCGATCTTGATCGTGCCGATGCTGCCCAACGTTGTGCCGTCAGTAGGCTGGAACTTGATCTGTGCGTAGTCCGCCAGATTGTTGCCGACGCCGGTGCCGCCGTAGCCATTGGCGCCGGACTCGTTGGCATCCGGCAGGAAGCGCACTTTACCCGCGTCGATGTCAGCCTTGGACAGGGTCTGGTTGGTCGTCACGTCGGTCCAGGTCGAACCGTTCAGGTACTGCAATTTGCCTTCGCCCGGCAGGCCGGTGATTTTTACGCCGAGGCTGGCGGCCGGACTGTCGACGTCGCTGACGCCGAAGGTCGACCAGCCGAGGATCAGCGGGGTGTCCTCGGTGCCGGTGAGGTTAACCGGCGCGGCGGTTGGCGCATCGTTCACTGCCACGACGTTGACGGTGGTGGTCGCAGTGTTGGAGTAGTTGCTGCCATCGGTCACCGTCACGGTGATGATCCGCGGCACGGTGCTCGGGTCTTCACTGCTGTTGGTGAAACTGATGTTCTTGATCTGCTGCATGTAGTCGGCCAGCGTCGCATTGCCGGACAACGTCAGCGTGACGGTGCCGTCCTTGCTGTTGGCATTGATGGAGATGCCGTTGACGCTGTTGCCCAGGTTCAGCGCGTCGCCCGGTTGACGGTTGGTCAGCACGATGGTCGCGCCGGTCAGCAGGGTGCTGTCCGGGTCGGTGATTTTCAGGTCGGTGTCGCCGATCGATACACCTTGGCCCGTGGTGCCTTCGGTGAAGGTCACGTTGTAGTTGGCCCCGGTGGCGCCGCTGGAGTTGTTGGCGTCCAGGTCGAGCACGGGCGGCGCATCGTTGTCGATGATCGAAGTGCTGATGCTGCCGTTGGACGCGCTGATCGCCAGGTTCTCGAAGTTGCCGCCGGTGGCCGAGTCGATCTTGACCACGAAGTTTTCGGTGCCCTCGGTGATCCTGTTGTCCAAGGTCGCAACATTGAAATTCGCCGTGCTGGCACCCGCCGGAATTTTCACGGTGTACACGCCGGTGAAGTCCGAACCGTCGGCGGCGGTGCCGCTGTAGGTGATCTTCAGAGTGACTTCGGTCTGCGCCGGGCTCGTCAGGCTGACGGTGTAACTGGCGGTCTGGCCCTCAGTCACCGAGGTGCTGCCGGTGATGCTGACTTCGGTCCGGTCGAGGGTGTCGGTGACGTTGGTGACGGCCGCCGCCGGGCTTTTGACCAGGTTCTCGAAATTACCACCGGTGGCGTTGCTGATGGTCGCCTGGACCGTGCCCGCGTCTTTGTAGACGTCGTCGGCCGGCGCCTTGACGGTCACGGAGCCGCTGGTGGCGTTGGCGGCGATGGTGATCACTGCGCCGTTGCTCAATGTCACGGTGACCGGAGTGCCGGCGGCATGGGTCAGGTTCGCTGTGTAGACGATCGAACCGCCTTCAGCGACCGAGTCGGTTGCTGTCAGGCTAAGCGTGGTGGTGTCCGCCGAGTCGGTGACCGAGGTGTCCGCCGACTTGCCATCGACGTCGAGCTTCTCGTAATTGCCGCCCTTGGCGTCGTCGATTTTGACGCTCAGGGAGCCGCCACCGGCCAAGGCATCGTTCGGTGCGATGAAGTTCACACTGGCGCTGCTCGCGCCGACCGGAATGGTGATGGTCTGGTTGTTGGAGAGGGTCACGACAACCGGGGAACCGGTCACTGGCGCAGTCACGGACGCGGTGTAAACCACGGTGCCGCCTTCGGCCACGGAAGGCGTGGCGGTCAGGCTGACGGTCGAGGTGTCGATCGTGTCGGTGACGTTGGTGACGGCCGCCGCCGGGCTTTTGACCAGGTTCTCGAAATTACCACCGGTGGCGTTGCTGATGGTCGCCTGGACCGTACCCGCGTCTTTGTAGACGTCATCGGCCGGTGCCTTGACGGTCACGGAGCCGCTGGTGGCGCCGGCGGCAATGGTGATCACCGCGCCGTTCGACAGGTTTACGGTGACTGGTGTGCCAGCCGCGCTGGTCAGGTTGGCGGTGTAGACGATGGAACCGCCTTCGGCGACCGAATCGGTTGCTGTCAGGCTAAGCGTGGTGGTGTCCGCCGAGTCGGTGACCGAGGTGTCGGCCGACTTGCCGTCGACGTCCAGCTTCTCGTAGTTACCGCCCTTGGCGTCGTCGATTTTGACGCTCAGCGAGCCGCCGCCGGCGAGGGCATCGTTCGGCGCAACGTAGTTCACGCTGGCGCTGCTCGAACCGACCGGAATGGTGATGGTCTGGCCGTTGGACAAGCTCACGACAACTGGCGAGCCGGTCACTGGCGCGGTGACGGACGCGGTGTACACCACGGTGCCGCCTTCGGCCACGGAAGAAGTCGCAGTGAGGCTGACGGTCGAGGTGTCGACGGTGTCGGTGACGCTGGTCACCGCTGCGGCCGGGTCCTTGACCAGGTTTTCGAAGTTGCCGCCAGTGGCGTCCTTGATGGTTGCTTCGACTTTGCCCGCGTCTTTGTAAACGTCATCGGCCGGTGCCTTGACGGTCACGGAGCCGCTGGTGGCGTTGGCGGCGATGGTGATCACTGCGCCGTTGCTCAGGGTGACGGTGACCGGCGTGCCAGCCGCGTTGGTCAGGTTCGCGGTGTAGACGATCGAACCGCCTTCAGCGACCGAATCGGTTGCTGTCAGGCTCAGAGTGGTGGTGTCCGCCGAGTCGGTGACCGAGGTGTCGGCCGACTTGCCGTCGACGTCCAGCTTCTCGTAATTGCCGCCCTTGGCATCATCAATCTTGACGCTCAGCGAGCTGCCGCCAGCCAAGGCATCGTTTGGTGCAACAAAATTCACGCTACCCGAACTTGCGCCAACCGGGATGGTGATGGTCTGGCCGTTGGACAAGCTCACGACAACTGGCGAGCCGGTCACTGGCGCAGTCACGGACGCGGTGTACACCACGGTGCCGCCTTCGGCCACGGACGAAGTCGCAGTGAGGCTGACGGTCGAGGTATCGACGGTGTCGGTGACGCTGGTCACCGCTGCGGCCGGGTCCTTGACCAGGTTTTCGAAGTTGCCGCCAGTGGCGTCCTTGATGGTCGCTTCGACTTTGCCGGCGTCTTTGTAGACGTCATCGGCCGGTGCCTTGACGGTCACGGAGCCGCTGGTGGCGTTGGCGGCGATGGTGATCACTGCGCCGTTGCTCAATGTCACGGTGACCGGAGTGCCGGCCGCGTTGGTCAGGTTCGCGGTGTAGACGATCGAACCGCCTTCAGCGACCGAATCGGTTGCTGTCAGGCTAAGCGTGGTGGTGTCGGCCGAGTCAGTCACCGAGGTGTCCGCCGACTTGCCATCGACGTCGAGCTTCTCGTAATTGCCGCCCTTGGCATCATCAATCTTGACGCTCAGGGAGCCGCCGCCCGCGAGGGCATCGTTTGGTGCAACAAAATTCACGCTACCCGAACTTGCGCCAACCGGGATGGTGATGGTCTGGCCGTTGGACAAGCTCACGACAACCGGCGAACCGGTCACTGGCGCAGTCACGGACGCGGTGTAAACCACGGTGCCGCCTTCGACCACGGAAGGCGTGGCGGTCAGGCTGACGGTCGAGGTGTCGATCGTGTCGGTGACGCTGGTCACAGCGGCAGCCGGGTCTTTCACCAGGTTCTCGAAGTTGCCGCCAGTGGCGTCCTTGATGGTGACTTCGACCTTGCCGGCATCCTTGTAGACGTCATCGGCCGGAGCCTTGACGGTCACGGAGCCGCTGGTGGCGCCGGCGGCGATGGTGATCACCGCGCCGTTCGACAGGTTTACGGTGACTGGTGTGCCAGCCGCGCTGGTCAGGTTGGCGGTGTAGACGATCGAACCGCCTTCAGCGACCGAATCGGTTGCTGTCAGGCTCAGAGTGGTGGTGTCCGCCGAGTCGGTGACCGAGGTGTCGGCCGACTTGCCATCGACGTCCAGCTTCTCGTAATTGCCGCCCTTCGCATCATCAATCTTGACGCTCAGCGAGCCGCCGCCCGCCAGGGCATCGTTTGGCGCAACGTAGTTCACGCTGGCGCTGCTCGAGCCAACTGGAATGGTGATGGTCTGGTTGTTGGAGAGGGTCACCACTACTGGCGAACCGGTCACTGGTGCAGAGACGGATGCGGTGTAAACCACGGTGCCGCCTTCGACCACGGAAGGCGTGGCGGTCAGGCTGACGGTCGAGGTGTCGATCGTGTCGGTGACGCTGGTCACAGCGGCAGCCGGGTCTTTCACCAGGTTCTCAAAGTTGCCGCCAGTGGCATCCTTGATGGTCGCTTCGACTTTGCCGGCGTCTTTGTAGACGTCATCGGCCGGTGCCTTGACGGTCACGGAGCCGCTGGTGGCGCCGGCGGCGATGGTGATGACGGCGCCGTTGCTCAGGTTCACGGTGACCGGCGTGCCGGCCGCGCTGGTCAGGTTGGCGGTGTAGACGATCGAACCGCCTTCAGCGACCGAGTCGGTTGCTGTCAGGCTGAGTGTGGTGGTGTCCGCCGAGTCGGTGACCGAGGTATCCGCCGACTTGCCGTCGACGTCCAGCTTCTCGTAATTGCCGCCCTTCGCATCATCAATCTTGACGCTCAGCGAGCCGCCGCCCGCCAGGGCATCGTTTGGCGCAACGTAGTTCACGCTGGCGCTGCTCGAGCCAACTGGAATGGTGATGGTCTGGTTGTTGGAGAGGGTCACCACTACTGGCGAACCGGTCACTGGTGCAGAGACGGATGCGGTGTAAACCACGGTGCCGCCTTCGACCACGGAAGGCGTGGCGGTCAGGCTGACGGTCGAGGTGTCGATCGTGTCGGTGACGCTGGTCACAGCGGCAGCCGGGTCTTTCACCAGGTTCTCAAAGTTGCCGCCAGTGGCATCCTTGATGGTCGCTTCGACTTTGCCGGCGTCTTTGTAGACGTCATCGGCCGGAGCCTTGACGGTCACGGAGCCGCTGGTGGCGCCGGCGGCGATGGTGATCACCGCGCCGTTCGAAAGGGTGACGGTGACCGGCGTGCCGGCCGCGTTGGTCACGTTAGCGGTGTAGACGATCGAACCGCCTTCAGCGACCGAATCAGTAGCGCTCAAGCTCAACGTCGTGGCGTCCGCGCTGTCGGTCACTTTGGTGACGACGGCGGAGCGGTCGGTGTCGAGTTTTTCGAAGTTGCCGCCCGTGCTGTCTGCGATCGCTGCCCGAACAGGCGAGGCGCCGGTGTAGACGTCATTTGGCACGGTGTACGGCGCCGAACCGCTGGACTCGCCGGCCTTGATGTTGATCACCAGACCGTTATTCAGGGTCACGGTCATGGCCGTGTCGGCAGGATGGCTCAACGTGGCGGTGTAGTTGATCTGACCACCTTCGCCGACGGTGCTCACATCGGCACTGAGCTTGAGCGTGGTGGTATCCACGGTGTCGTTGACGGTGGTGGTGTGCGTGGTTTTGCTGACGTCGAGTTTTTCGAAATTGCCGCCGTCGGTGCTGGCGATGCCAACGGTGATTTTGCTGCCGTCCTTGTAGACGTCATCGCTCGGCGCCGGAACGGTGATGAGGCCCGACTTGTCGCCGGCCTTGATCAAGACGCTCTCGCCGTTGCTCAGTTTGACCGTCATGTCGGTGCCGGCGGCATTGCTGAGGTTGACGGTGTACGTAATGGTGCCGCCCTCGACCACGTAGTTGCTGGCGGTCATGGTCACTTTGGTGGTGTCCAGGGTGTCACTGATGGCGGTCGAGGTCGGGGTCTTGTCGGCGACCAGGCTCTCGTAATTGCCCCCCGTCACATCCTTGATGGCGTTGGTCAGCGGCTCGTGGCCGACCAAGGCATCGTTCGGCGCTTTGACGGTGATCGAGGCGTTACTTTCGCCGACCGCAATGGTGATTTTTTCGCCATTGGACAAGGTCACGACGACCGGCGAACCGGTGACCGGCGCGGTGACGGAAGCGGTGTAGACCACGTTGCCGCCTTCGGCGACAGAGGAAGTTGCAGTCAGGCTGACGGTCGACGTATTGATCGTGTCAGTGACTTCAGTAACCGCCGCTCCCGGGCTGGTGACCAGGTTTTCGAAGTTGCCGCCAGTCGCGTCTTTGATGGTCGCTTCGACTTTTCCGGCATCTTTGTAGACGTCATCGGCAGGCGCCTTGACCGTCACGGAGCCGACCGTCGCGCCGGCCGCGATGGTGATCACGGCACCGTTCGACAGGTTCACAGTGACCGGGGTGCCGGCAGCATTGGTCAACGTCGCGGTATAGACAATCGAACCGCCTTCCGCGACCGAGTCGGTAGCGCTCAGGCTGACGGTGGTGGTGTCTGCGGAATCAGTAATCGAGGTGTCTGCCGACTTGCCGTCGATGTCCAGCTTCTCGTAGTTGCCACCCTTCGCGTCGTCGATTTTCACGCTCAGAGAACCACCGCCCGCCAATGCGTCGTTTGGCGTTATGAAGTCCACACTGGCGCTGCTCGAGCCGACCGGAATGGTGATGGTCTGGCCGTTGGACAAGGTCACGACAACCGGCGAGCCGGTCACCGGAGCGGTAACGGACGCGGTGTAAACCACGGTCCCGCCTTCCGCCACGCTGCTGTTGGCCGTCAAGCTGACGGTCGAAGTATCGAGGGTGTCGGTAACGTCAGTCACTGCCGGAACAGTGCTTGGCACCAGGTTCTCGAAGTTGCCACCAGTCGCGTCTTTGATGGTCGCTTCGACTTTCCCGGCGTCTTTGTAGACGTCATCGGCTGGTGCCTTGACCGTCACGGAGCCGACCGTCGCGCCGGCCGCGATGGTGATCACCGCACCGTTGCTCAGGTTCACGGTGACCGGCGTGCCGGCAGCATTGGTCAACGTCGCGGTGTAGACGATCGAACCGCCCTCAGCCACCGAATCCGAAGCGCTCAGGCTCAGGGTGGTGGTGTCTTTGACGTCGGTCACCGAAGTCACCGCCGGGGTTTGATTCGCCACCAGGTTTTCGTAGTTGCCGCCGGTGGTGCCATCGATTTTCACGCTCAGCGAACCGCCGCCAGCCAAGGCGTCGTTCGGTGCAACAAAATTCACGCTACCCGAACTCGCGCCGACCGGAATGGTGATGAACTGTCCGTTGGACAACGCCACCACCACCGGCGAACCGGTCACTGGCGCATTGACCGACGCGGTGTAAACCACGGTGCCGCCTTCGACCGTGCTGGCCGTGGCGGTCAGGGAGACGGTGCTGTTGTTGATGGTGTCGGTTACGTCGGTGACTGCTGGCGTCTTGTCGGCCACCAGGTTTTCGAAGTTACCACCGGTGGTCTTGGTGATGCTGGCGTCGACTTTGCCAGCGTCTTTATAGACGTCATCCTTGGGGCGGCGAAGTTCACCGAACCGCTGGTGGCGCCCTTGGCGATGTTGATGACTGCGCCGTTGCTCAACGTCACGGTCATTGCAGTGCCAGCGGCATTGGTCAGGGTCGCGGTGTAGACGATCGAACCACCCTCGGCGACCGAACCGGTGGCGCTCAGGCTCAAGCCGGTGGTGTCGGTCGAATCGGTGACGGTGGTGACCGCCGGCGAAGAGCTGGTGACGACTTTTTCGAAGTTGCCGCCGTTGTGGCTGGCAATCGTTGCCTGGACTTTGCCGCCGTCGATGTACGGCGTATTGGCCGGTGCGGCGAAGTTCACCGAACCGGTGGTGGCGCCGGCGGCGATGTTGATCACTGCGCCGTTGCTCAACTTCACGGTCATCGCCGTGTCCGTCGGGTTGCTCAGGGTGGCGGTGTAGGTGATCTGGCCACCTTCGCTCACGGTGTGGCTGGCCGACAGGGACAGGGACGTCGTGTCCACCGTGTCTTTGACGGTGGTGCTCACTGACGTCTTGCTGACGTCGAGTTTTTCGAAGTTGCCACCGCTGGCGTCCGTCATCTTGACGGTGAGCTTGCCGGCATCCTTGTAGACGTCGTCGCTCGGCGCCGCGATGGTGACCGAACCGCTGGTCTTGCCGGCTGCGATGGTGATGGTCTCGCCGTTGCTCAGCTTGACGGTCACCGGGGTTTGCGCGGCGTTGGTCAGGGTCGCGGTGTAGGTGATGTGCGAGCCTTCGAGCACAGACTTGTCAGCGCTGAGGGTCAGTTGTGTGGTGTTAGTGGTGTCGGCGACGTTGGTCACGGCCGGATTCGGGCTGGTGACCAGGTTCTCAAAGTTGCCGCCAGCGGCGTCCTTGATGGTGACTTCGAGTTTGCCAGCGTCTTTGTAGACGTCGTCTTTCGGCGCGTCGACGGTCACGGTGCCAGTGGTTTTACCAGCCGCAATGGTGATCACGGCACCGTTGCTCAGGGTCACGGTGACCGGAGTGCCGGCCGGATTAGTCAGGCTCGCGGTGTAAACGATCGACCCCCCCTCGTTGACGTTGCCGGTGGCAGTCAGCGACAGGGTGGTGGTGTCGACGGTGTCGGTCACGCTGGTGCTGACCGGGGTTTTATCGGCGACCAGGTTTTCGTAGTTGCCGCCACTGACGTTGGTGATCGAATTACTCACCGGCGCGTGGCCGCTCAGCACATCATTCGAGACCACGGCGTTGACGGTGCCGCTGCTGGCGCCGACCGCTATGGTGATGGTCTGACCGTTGGCCAGCGTCACGATCACAGGCGAGCCGGTGACAGGTGCGCCGACCGAGGCGGTGTACACCACGGTGCCGCCTTCAGCCACGGCGCTCGTGGCGGTCAGCGTGACGGTCGACGTGTCGAGGGTGTCGGTGACGCTGGTCACCGCTGCGGCCGGGTCCTTGACCAGGTTTTCGAAGTTGCCGCCAGTGGCGTCCTTGATGGTTGCTTCGACTTTGCCCGCGTCTTTGTAAACGTCATCGGCCGGTGCCTTGACGGTCACGGAGCCGCTGGTGGCGTTGGCGGCGATGGTGATCACTGCGCCGTTGCTCAGGGTGACGGTGACCGGCGTGCCAGCCGCGTTGGTCAGGTTGGCGGTGTAGACGATCGAACCGCCTTCAGCGACCGAATCGGTTGCTGTCAGGCTGAGTGTGGTGGTGTCCGCCGAGTCGGTGACCGAGGTGTCAGCCGACTTGCCGTCGACGTCCAGCTTCTCGTAGTTACCGCCCTTGGCGTCGTCGATTTTGACGCTCAGCGAGCCGCCGCCGGCGAGGGCATCGTTCGGCGCAACGTAGTTCACGCTGGCGCTGCTCGAACTGACCGGAATGGTGATGGTCTGGCCGTTGGACAAGCTCACGACAACTGGCGAGCCGGTCACTGGCGCGGTGACGGACGCGGTGTACACCACGGTGCCGCCTTCGGCGACGGAAGAAGTCGCAGTGAGGCTGACGGTCGAGGTGTCGACGGTGTCGGTGACGCTGGTCACCGCTGCGGCCGGGTCCTTGACCAGGTTTTCGAAGTTGCCGCCGGTGGCGTCCTTGATGGTCGCTTCGACTTTGCCCGCGTCTTTGTAGACGTCATCGGCCGGAGCCTTGACTGTCACGGAGCCGCTGGTGGCGCCGGCGGCGATGGTGATCACGGCGCCGTTCGACAGGTTTACGGTGACTGGTGTGCCGGCCGCATGGGTCAGGTTAGCGGTGTAGACGATCGAACCGCCCTCAGCGACCGAGTCGGTTGCTGTCAGGCTAAGCGTGGTGGTGTCGGCCGAGTCGGTGACCGAGGTGTCGGCCGACTTGCCGTCGACGTCCAGCTTCTCGTAATTGCCGCCCTTCGCATCATCAATCTTGACGCTCAGCGAGCCGCCGCCCGCCAGGGCATCGTTTGGCGCAACGTAGTTCACGCTGGCGCTGCTCGAACCGACCGGGATGGTGATGGTCTGGTTGTTGGAGAGGGTCACCACTACTGGCGAACCGGTCACTGGTGCAGAGACGGATGCGGTGTAAACCACGGTGCCGCCTTCGGCCACGGACGAAGTCGCAGTCAGACTGACGGTGGACGTGTCGACGGTGTCGGTCACATCAGTTACCGCTGCCGCTGGGTCTTTAACCAGGTTCTCAAAGTTGCCGCCAGTGGCGTCCTTGATGGTCGTTTCGACTTTGCCTGCGTCTTTGTAGACGTCATCGGCCGGAGCCTTGACGGTCACGGCGCCGCTGGTGGCGCCGGCGGCGATGGTGATCACCGCGCCGTTGCTCAGGGTGACGGTGACCGGAGTGCCGGCCGCGTTGGTCAGGTTGGCGGTGTAGACGATCGAACCGCCCTCAGCGACCGAGTCGGTTGCTGTCAGGCTAAGCGTGGTGGTGTCCGCCGAGTCGGTGACCGAGGTGTCGGCCGACTTGCCATCGACGTCGAGCTTCTCGTAGTTACCGCCCTTGGCGTCGTCGATTTTGACGCTCAGCGAGCTGCCGCCCGCGAGGGCATCGTTTGGTGCAACAAAATTCACGCTACCCGAACTTGCGCCAACCGGGATGGTGATGGTCTGGTTGTTGGAGAGGGTCACCACTACTGGTGAACCGGTCACTGGTGCAGAGACGGATGCGGTGTAAACCACGGTGCCGCCTTCGGCGACGGAAGAAGTCGCAGTCAGGCTGACGGTCGAGGTGTCGATGGTGTCGGTCACATCGGTGACCGCTGCCGCTGGGTCTTTAACCAGGTTCTCAAAGTTGCCGCCAGTGGCGTCCTTGATGGTCGCTTCGACTTTGCCCGCGTCTTTGTAAACGTCATCGGCCGGAGCCTTGACGGTCACGGCGCCGCTGGTGGCGCCGGCGGCGATGGTGATCACCGCTCCGTTCGAAAGGGTGACGGTGACCGGCGTGCCGGCCGCGCTGGTCAGGTTGGCGGTGTAGACGATCGAACCGCCTTCAGCGACCGAGTCGGTTGCTGTCAGGCTGAGTGTGGTGGTGTCCGCCGAGTCGGTGACCGAGGTATCCGCCGACTTGCCGTCGACGTCCAGCTTCTCGTAATTGCCGCCCTTGGCATCATCAATCTTGACGCTCAGGGAGCCGCCGCCCGCGAGGGCATCGTTTGGTGCAACAAAATTCACGCTACCCGAACTTGCGCCAACCGGGATGGTGATGGTCTGGCCGTTGGACAAGCTCACGACAACTGGCGAGCCGGTCACTGGCGCAGTCACGGACGCGGTGTAAACCACGGTGCCGCCTTCAGCCACAGTGGACGTCGCGGTCAGGCTGACGGTCGAGGTATCAAGGGTATCGGTAATGTCAGTGACTGCCGGAACAGTGCTCGGCACCAGGTTTTCGAAGTTGCCGCCAGTGGCGTCCTTGATGGTCGCTTCGACTTTACCGGCGTCTTTGTAAACGTCATCGGCCGGCGCCGGGACGCTCACGCTGCCAGTGGTGGCACCCGCCGCGATGGTGATCACCGCGCCGTTCGAAAGGGTGACGGTGACTGGCGTGCCAGCCGCATTGGTCAGGGTCGCGGTGTACAGAATCTGACCACCCTCAGCCACTTCGGTGGACGCCGACAGGCTCAGGCCGGTGTCGTCCTTCGAGTCGGTAATGGCGGTCAGCGCCGGCTCGGTGCTCGGAGTCAGTTGCTCGAAATTGCCGCCGGTGGTCCCGGTGATGGTGGTGCTGACGGTGCTGCCGTTGTTGTAAACGTCATTGTCCGCGGTATCGACGGTCACGCTGCCGGTGGTCTTGCCCGCTTCGATGGTGATGACCGAGCCATTGCTCAAGGTCACGGTCATCGGCGTGCCGGCCGGGTTGGTCAGGGTCGCGGTGTAAGTGATCTGGCCGCCTTCGACCACGGTGCCGGTGGCGGTGAGGCTCAGGCCGGTGTTGTCGACCGAGTCAGTAATGGTGGTGACCGCTGGCGTGGTGCTCGGAGTCAGTTGTTCGAAATTGCCGCCGGTGGTCCCGGTGATGGTGGTGCTGACGGTGCTGCCGTTGTTGTAAACGTCATTGTCCGCGGTATCGACGGTCACGCTGCCGGTGGTCTTGCCCGCTTCGATGGAGATGACCGAGCCATTGCTCAAGGTCACAGTCATCGGCGTGCCGGCCGGGTTGGTCAGGGTTGCGGTGTAAGTGATCTGGCCGCCTTCGACCACGGTGCCGGTGGCGGTGAGGCTCAGGCCGGTGTTGTCGACCGAGTCGGTAACGGTGGTGACCGCAGGTGTAGTACTCGGCACCAGGTTTTCGAAGTTGCCGCCTGTAGCGCCAGTGATCGTGGCGCTGACGGTGCTGCCGTTCTGATAAACGTCATTGGCCGCAGTGTCGACGTTCACGGTGCCGGTGGTTTTGCCGGCTTCGATGGTGATGGTCGAGCCGTTGGACAGGGTGACAGTCACCGGCGTTTGAGCCGGGTTGTTCAGTGTGGCGGTGTAGGTGATCTGGCCGCCTTCGGTGACCGTCGAACCCGCCGTCAGTGTGAGGGTGGTGGTGTCCGGCGAGTCGGTATTGGTGGTCACGGCCGGAGCCGGGTTTGGCACCAGGTTCTCAAAATTGCCGCCGGTGGCGCCGGTAATCGTGGTGGTGACCGTGCTGCCGTTGTTGTAGACGTCGTTGGCTGGAGTCGACACGTCGACGGTGCCAGTGGTTTTACCCGCATCGATGGTGATCGTCGACCCGTTGGACAGGGTGATGGTGACCGGTGTCTGCGCCGGGTTGGTCAATGTCGCGGTGTAAGTGATCTGGCCGCCTTCGGTGACGCTGGCGCCAGCGGTCAAGGTGACCGTTGTGGTGTCGACGGTGTCGGTGACCTGGGTCACGGCCGGTGTCGTCGGCGGGGTGACGGTGATGCCGTTGCCACCCGTGGTGCCGGTGACGGTCACGCTGATCTGGGTCGAGTCGTTATAAACAGTGTCGTTCGGCGCGAGCGGGACGTTGACGGTACCGGTCAACTGGCCGGCCTGGATCACGATCACCGAGCCATTGGACAGGGTGATGGTCAGGTCGGTCAGCGGCGCCTGGGTCAGGGTCGCGGTGTAAACCAGTACGCCACCGGCCTCGGTGATGCTCGGCGTGGCGCTCAGGCTCAAGGTCGATTCGCGCTGTACGTTGGCGCTAGTGTCAGCCGTCTGGCCACCGGTGGTGAGTTGTGCCGCCTGTGCCGCAGTGCTGAGGCCCGCGGTCGGGAAACCAATGGTCGGATCTACCCGGCCAGCGGTTGCATCCAGCATCACGAAGCTGTGACCGCCACCCGCCGCACCGCCCGTGCCCGCAGCGGTAGGGCCGGCTGCGGTGGCTTCGAGTTCAGTGGTCGGGTCGGCACCGGCAACGATGGCTTGTTGCAGTTCTTCAACCGATGGCGCGGCTTGTGCAGTGGCTTCTGACAGGTCAGTGCTGGAATCCGGGTCGCTGGCGCTCCACTGAGTGTCGCGGCCCAGGTCCAGGGTGCGGCCGTCAGCCAGTTCCAGCGTAACGGCGCCCGCCGCGCCCGTGTCTACCTGATCGCCGACAAACAACCGGTCGCCTTCAACGAGTACTCGGCGAATGCCCTCTGGGGACACCGCGAAAACCTGACCGACAATGCTTTTGACGATGGCCACAACACTGCTCATTGAAGACTCTCCGGGTGTCACGTTCAGTTGACTTCCATGGACCTGATGGCGCTTTCGCCAACTCAGTCTGGACGTACTTTCAAGGTATTCGAGGCACAACTTTGACGCGCTTAATCGTCAACAAATTGGCTATACTTTTTCGCTATAAACTATATGCCAAACTATTGACCTTAGTGCTGTCATCCTAAACACTCGTCCCAGTAATGTCACATTGATATTTAGGTAACTACCCGCCCCGCAGAGTGCGATTCAGTTCCAAATTCAAACTTTCCGACACACGGTCATTCCGATGGTCATCATCCGATGCAGCGGTACGTTCTGCAGTGATTCAAGACAAGTAATTCCGGGAAATTCCAACCATGCGTTTGCACCTGTTCAAGGCTTTACCCTTCGCTCTAGCCGCCAGTTTTGTTCAGGCGCAGTCACTTCCGGAGGCCATGCAACAGGCGTTGGATGTCCATCCGGAAATCCAGGCAGGTGTTAATAGTCGATTGGCCGCGGATTATCAGTTAAAGGCTGCAAAAGGTGGATACCTTCCCCGGGTCGATCTGCTGGGCGGTTATGGTCGCGAAGGCACTGACAGCGTCACCACCCGCGCGGCCGGTAGTGACAATCACTGGGAAACCTTGAACCGTAGCGAGTCAAGTTTGCGTCTGTCTCAAATGGTTTTTGACGGTTTTGCGACGTCCAGTGAAGTCGGGCGTCAACAAGCCACCGTTAATTCCCGTGCTTATTCCTTGTTGGGCACGTCCGAACGTACCGCGCTGACCGTGGCTCAGGTTTATCTGGATGTACTGACCCGCCGCGAGTTCGTGCGCCTGGCCACCGATAACCTGAAAAGCCATGAACGCATTTTTGACCAGATCAAGTTGCGCACCCAGCGCGGCGTCGGCAGCGGTGCCGACCTCGACCAGGCCGAAGCGCGTATGGCCCAGGCTCGCAACAACCTGATCACCGAACAGACCAACCTGGCGGACGCCGAGACCAACTTCCTCAGTGCCGTGGGCCAGATGCCCGATCAATTGGAGCGGCCTGCCGATTTCCTCGCGCTGTTGCCGGCCAACCTGAATGAAGCCCGGGCGCAGATGCTGGAAAACAGCCCGATCCTGCGTTCGGCCGAGTCCGACATCGCTGCGGCCGAAAAACAGTACGACGCCGCCAAATCGTCCTTCTACCCGCGCTTCGATGCCGAACTGGGTCGCTCCGCCGACAACGATCTCGACGGTCAGAACGGCCACAGCAACGAATGGCAGGCGATGTTGCGCATGCGCTTCAATCTGTATGCCGGCGGCAGCAACAAGGCGGATCTGGAGTCCAAGTCCTACCTGTCCAACCAGGCGCTGGATATCCGCAATAACGCCCTGCGCGTATTGAATGAAGAACTGGGCCTGGCCTGGAACGCGTTGAACAACGCCAACGCCCAAGTGCCGATCGCCCAGCAATATGTCGATCACAGCACAAGCGTGCGCACCGCGTACCAGAAGCAGTTCAGCCTGGGCGAGCGCACCCTGCTCGACCTGCTCGACAGTGAAAACGAACTGTTCACCGCTTCCCGTCGCCTGGCCGAGATCAAGAACATTCAGTTATTTACTCAATACCGAATCAAGGCGACCATGGGCGAGTTGCTCAAGAGCCAGGGAGTGGTCGCACCGTTGGCATCCGTTGTGCAGAACGACGTGAAGCCCAGGGTCCAGCTACCCGGGATGAATTGAGTCTTCCCTTTTTACTGTTAGCCAAGAGTGCCGAGCGTGGAATCAGAAGTCAGTCGAGTTCAACTCATTCATGATCCACGCGCGCTGCACGACGATCCGTTACTGGACGGTCTGCTAGCCCTTTGCACCCTGCATCAGAAACCGGCCAGCGCCGCGATGCTGACCACCGGCCTGCCGTTGCCCAAGCAGCGTCTGAGCGTTGAGTTGTTGCCCCGCGCCGCCGCTCGCGCCGGTCTGCAAGGGCGGGTGCTGGTGCGCAAGCTGGAGCAAATTCCGGCGATTGCGATGCCGGCGCTGCTGCTGCTCAAGGATGGCCGCAGCGCCGTCCTGCTCGGCTGGCACGGTGAAGACCAGGCCCGCCTGCTGATCAGCGAAAGCGATGGCGGTGAAAGCCTCGTCAGCCGCGAACTGCTGGCCGACGACTACATCGGTAAAGTGTTCTTCGCCCAACCCCAGCACAAATTCGACGTCAATCACGGCACGCTGATCCCGCGCGCGCGCTCGTGGTTCCGCGACACCCTCAAGCGTTCGCGCTGGCTGTACGCCGACGCCATCGCCGCCAGTTTCCTGATCAACATCATCGCCATGGCCGCGCCGCTGTTTGTGATGAACGTCTACGACCGCGTGGTGCCGAACCAGGCGGAATCGACGCTGTGGGTGCTGGCCATCGGCATCACCGGGGCGTATCTGTTCGACCTGATCCTCAAGAGCCTGCGCAGCCTGTGCCTGGACCTGGCCGGGAAGAAAACCGACCTGATCATCTCGGCGACGTTGTTCGAGCGCATCGTCGGCATGGCTATGAAATACCGCCCGGCCCGGGTCGGCAGCTTCGCGCAGAACATCCATGAATTTCAGAGCCTGCGCGACTTCCTCGCCTCGCTGACCCTGACCAGCCTCATCGATCTACCGTTTACGCTGCTGATCTTCATGGTCATCGCCATTCTCGGCGGGCACCTGGTGTGGATTCCTGTGCTGGCATTCCCGATTGCCCTGCTGATCGGCTATGCGCTGCAAAAGCCGCTGGTGGCGACCATGGAACGAACCATGGCCTTGGGCGCCGAGCGTCAGTCGAGCCTGATCGAAACCCTCGCCGGCCTCGATGCGGTGAAGGTCAACAACGCCGAAAGCGAACGCCAGTATCAGTGGGAACAGACCATCGGCACGCTCAGCCGCCTCGAACTTCGGGTGAAAATGCTCTCCGGCCTGGCGATGAACATCACCTTGCTGATCCAGCAATTGGCCGGGGTGATCATGATCGTCTTCGGCGTGTACCAGATCATTGCCGGCAATTTGAGCATGGGCGGTCTGATTGCCTGCTACATGCTCAGTGGCCGCGCGCTCAGCCCGCTGGCTTCGTTGTCCGGCCTGCTGACCCGCTACCAGCAAGCGCGGGTGACCATGGTCTCGGTGGACCAGATGATGGAGCTGCCGCAAGAACGCAACTTCGAAGAGCGCCCGCTGAGCCGCAAGGTACTGCAAGGCGCCATCGAATGCCGGCAGATGAACTTCACCTACCCGAATCAACAGAACGCGGCGCTGAAAAACATCAACCTGATCATCAAACCGGGCGAGAAGATCGGCATCATCGGTCGTAGCGGCTCGGGCAAAAGCTCCCTGGCCAAACTGCTGGTGGGGCTCTATCAGCCGGACGACGGCGCGCTGTTGGTGGACGGTGTCGACATTCGTCAGATCGACGTCAGCGAATTGCGCCACAACATCGGCTACGTCGCGCAGGACATCCAGCTGCTGGCCGGCACCCTGCGCGACAACCTGGTCTCGGGCGCGCGCTATGTAGAAGACGAAATGGTCCTGCAAGCCGCCGAGCTGGCCGGCGTGCATGAGTTTGCCCGCCTGCACCCGCAAGGCTATGAGCTGCAAGTCGGCGAACGCGGGCAGAACCTGTCCGGCGGTCAGCGCCAGAACGTGGCCCTGGCCCGTGCGCTGCTGCTCAACCCGCCGATCCTGCTGCTCGACGAACCGACCAGCGCCATGGACAACACTGGCGAAGAACGCCTCAAGCAACGCCTCGCGGCAGTGGTTGAAAACAAGACCGTGGTGCTGGTGACGCACCGGGCATCGCTGTTGTCGCTGGTGGATCGCCTGATCGTCATCGACCGCGGACAAATACTCGCCGATGGCCCGAAAGCCGCCGTGATGGAAGCGTTGAAGAAGGGGCAGATCAGTGTTGCTTAAGACGGGTTTCAAGGATTCGATCCGCCGTTACTTCAAAGGCTCCGAGTCGCTGCATGGCCAGCCACTTCCCGAGGTCAATAAAGCCCTTATCGAAGACGCCCCGCGTGTGGTGCGGCTGACGATCTGGGCGATCATCGGCTTTTTCATATTCCTGATGCTCTGGGCCAATTACGCGGTGATCGACGAAGTCACCAAGGGCGACGGCAAGGCGATTCCGTCGTCGAAGATCCAGAAAATCCAGAACCTTGAGGGCGGTATCGTCTCCGAGTTATTCGTCACCGAAGGGCAGATTGTCGATGCCGGTGCGCCGCTGATTCGTCTGGACGACACGCGGTTTGCCTCCAACGTGGGCGAGACCGAAGCCGATCGGCTGTCGATGCTGCTGCGCGTGGAGCGTTTGAGCGCCGAGGTCGATGACCGTCCGCTGAACTTCCCCGCTGATGTGCTCAAGGCTGTTCCCGGTCAGGCCGCCAGCGAAGAGTCGCTGTACATCAGTCGTCGTCAGCAACTGCACGATGAGATCGGTGGTTTGCAGGAGCAGTTGATCCAGCGTCAGCAAGAGCTGCGCGAATTCACCTCCAAGCAGGCGCAATACCGCAATGGATTGTCGTTGCAGCGTCAGGAAATCAACATGTCCGAGCCGCTGGTGGCTCAGGGCGCGGTGTCGCCGGTCGAGGTTTTACGGCTCAAGCGGGCTGAGGTCGAAACCCGTGGGCAACTGGACGCCACAACGCTGGCAATCCCGCGCGCCGAATCGGCGATCAAGGAAGTGCAGCGCAAGATCGACGAGACGCGCGGCAAGTTCCGCAGCGAAGCCCTGACCCAACTCAACGAGGCCCGCACCGACCTGAACAAGGCCCAGGCCACCGGCAAGGCGCTGGAAGACCGGGTCAGCCGGACGCTGGTCACTTCGCCGGTGCGCGGCATCGTCAACAAGTTGCTGGTAAACACCATTGGCGGCGTGATCCAGCCGGGCAGCGATCTGGTGGAAATCGTACCGCTGGACGACACCTTGCTGGTGGAAGCGAAGATTCGCCCGCAGGACATTGCGTTCCTGCACCCGGGCCAGGAAGCGACGGTGAAGTTCACGGCGTATGACTACACCATTTACGGTGGGCTGAAGGCCAGGCTTGAGCAGATCGGTGCCGACACCATCACCGATGAAGACAAGAAGACGACGTACTACATCATCAAACTGCGCACGGATCGCAGTCACCTGGGGACAGATGAAAAGCCGTTGCTGATCATTCCGGGGATGGTGGCTTCGGTGGATATCATTACTGGCAAGAAGACAGTTCTCAGCTATTTGCTCAAGCCGATTATCCGGGCCCGCGCCGAAGCGCTGCACGAGCGGTAGTTCTCGGTTGGGGCTGATGGCCTCTTCGCGGGCAAGCCTCGCTCCTACAGGGTTTTGGGTTGAATACAAAATCTGCGTCCACTGAAGATCCCCTGTAGGAGTGAGCCTGCTCGCGATGAGGCCAGTCCAGCCAACACAATAATTGGGGATGTTTGCTAGCATTGCGTCTGAATCAATCCAGCCCAGACACGAGTGCTCAGCATGCAACTCCCGGACATGAATCTTCTGGTCGCCCTAGACGCCTTGCTCGATGAAGGCAGTGTGGTGGGTGCCGCGCGGCGGATGAACCTCAGCCCGGCGGCCATGAGCCGAACACTCACGCGAATCCGCGAGGCCATCGGCGATCCGATTCTGGTGCGCGCCGGTCGTGGTCTGGTGCCGACGCCCAAGGCGTTGGAGCTCCGCGAGCAAGTGCGCGACGTCGTCGAGCAGGCCGCGTTGCTATTTCGCTCGGCTGATGCGGTGGACTTGGGTTCGTTGCGTCGTCGCTTCAACATCCGGGCCAATGACTTCTTCGTCGGTGTCTACGGCGGCAAGCTGTTTGACACCCTCGACCGCCAGGCGCCGCATTGCGAGCTGCGCTACGTCCCCGAGGGCGATGGCGATGATGAAGCGCTGCGCGAAGGGCGCATCGACCTGAGCATCAGTAACACCCGGCCGCTGACCCCGGAAGTGAAGGTGCAGAATCTGTTTTCCACTCATTTCGTCGGTTTGGTTCGCGAGGACCATCCACTGTTCGACGAAGAGATCACGGCCGAGCGCTTCGCCGGTTTCTCTCACATCAGCATGTCCCGTCGCGGCATTGCTCGCGGGCCGATCGATACAGCACTCAATGCCCTTGGGCTTGAACGGCGGGTGGCGGTGATTGCGCCGAGTTTCCATGCGGCGATGTTTGCGCTGCCGGATTCCAACCTGATTTTACCGGTGCCCAAGGAGGCGCTGTTGAGTGTGCGGCGCCTGGGCTTGAAGCTGCGCTCGTTTACCCTGCCGGTTCCCTTGCCCACGCTGATGCTGACCCAGGCCTGGCACCCGCGTTTCGACAAGGATCCGGCGCATCGCTGGCTGCGTGAAACGCTCAAGGCGTGCTGTGACGAGACCTGGCTGGCCGCACAACCCACCTGAAATTGAACACTGTCCCCTGCTCGCGATAGGGCCATCACATTCAATATAGATGTTGACTGAACCACCGCTATCGCGAGCAGGCTCGCTCCCACAGGGGTTTTGTATTGCTGCATAGAGCGCACTTATAACCTGCCCATAAGTCAATTTTCGTCAGGTTCCACACTTCTTAAAATGCTTCGGTATTCAACCCCCGGAGCTTGCACCAAATGACTTCCCTCACGGTCACGGCACCTCTCGCCGCGGCCAGTCCGGCCGCCGTTACGCCTCCGGTCTTCGGCCCGCGGATCATCATCGGTCTGGTCGGCGTATTGCTGGCGGTGTTGGTGTCGGGCCTCAACGAGATGGTGACCAAGGTCGCGCTGGCTGACATTCGCGGCGCATTGGCGATCGGCTACGACGAGGGCACCTGGCTGGTTGCCAGTTACACGGCGACCTCGGTAGCCGCCATGGCCTTCGCGCCCTGGTGCGCGGTGACGTTCTCGCTGCGGCGTTTCACCCTCTGCGCCATCAGCGCCTTCACCCTGCTGGGCGTGTTGTGCCCGTTCGCTCCGACCTACGAAAGCCTGCTGGTTATGCGCACCTTGCAAGGCCTGGCCGGCGGCGCACTTCCGCCGATGCTGATGACCGTCGCGCTGCGCTTTTTACCGGCCAATGTGAAGCTATACGGTCTGGCGGGGTATGCGCTGACGGCCACCTTCGGCCCAGGGCTCGGGACCCCTCTGGCCGGTTTGTGGACCGAGTACGTCGGCTGGCAATGGACCTTCTGGCAAATCATCGCACCGTGCCTGATTGCCATGGCTGCCGTGGCTTACGGTCTGCCGCAGGATCCTCTGCGTCTGGAGCGCTTCAAGCAGTTCAATTGGCGCGGCTTGTTGCTGGGTTTTCCGGCGATTTGCATGCTGGTGATCGGCATTCTGCAGGGCAATCGGCTGGACTGGTTCGAGTCGAGCCTGATCTGCGGATTGCTCGGCGGTGGGTTGCTGCTGTTGGTACTGTTTTTGATCAATGAATGGTCGCAGCCGATCCCGTTTTTCAAGATGCAGATGCTCGGCATCCGCAACCTGTCGTTCGCCTTGTTGACCCTGGCCGGCGTGTTGGTCGTGCTGCTGGCAGTGATCATTATTCCGTCCAGCTACCTGGCGCAGGTCCAGGGTTATCGCCCGGTTCAGACCGCGCCGATCATGTTGCTGGCGGCCCTGCCGCAGTTGATCGCGCTGCCGTTGGTGGCGGCGCTGTGCAACCTGCGTTGGGTCGATTGCCGCTGGGTGCTGGGGCTCGGCTTGAGCATGTTGGCGCTGTCATGCATCGGCGGTTCGCAGCTGACCTCGGTGTGGATACGCGACGATTTCTACGCATTGCAATGGCTGCAAATCTTCGGTCAACCCATGGCGGTGCTGCCGTTGCTGATGCTCTCGACCGGCAGCATCACGCCGATGGAAGGCCCGTATGCCTCGGCCTGGTTCAACACCGTGAAAGGCCTGTCAGCGGTGGTCGCCACCGGGGTGATCGAGGCGTTGACCACGTCGCGGCTGCATTTCCATTCGACCATGCTGGTGGACAACCTCGGCAACTCCCCTCTGACCAACAGCGACAGCGCCGGCCTTGCCCATCGGCTGCATGACCAGGCTGTGGTGCTGACGGCATCGGATCTTTATCTGTGCATGGCCGGCGTCGCGCTGACGTTGATCTTGCTGATTTTCTGGCTGCCGACGCGGATTTATCCACCGCGTGCACCGACATGAATGCTTCACTGAAACAGAAGGTTTTTATGACGACTCAAACAAAGCAAAAAGTGGCTGTCGGCGTCGCCGTAGTGGTGGCGGTCGGCGTGCTGATTTACCTGCTGGCGCCAGGCGTTTTCGGTAAGCGCACCCAGCAGAACACCAATGATGCCTTTGTCTCGGCGGACTTCACCTTGGTGGTGCCTCGCGTGGCGGGTTTCATCAAGGAAGTGCTGGTGGAAGACAACCAGCAGGTCAAGGCCGGGCAGTTGCTGGCGTTGATCGATGATCGCGACCTGCGTGCCGCCGCCCAAGCCGCCGATGCCGAAACGCTGGTGGCCAGGGCGCAACTGCAAAATACTAAGGCGACCCTTGAACGCCAGACGTCGGTGATCGCTCAGGCCCAGGCCACGGTGGTGTCGGCCAAGGCTGAAATGGCCTTCGCCGAGCATGAACTGAACCGCTACAACCACCTCGCCGGGGTCGGTGCCGGCACTGTGCAGAATGCTCAGCAAGCGCGCACGCGCATCGATCAGGCCTCCGCGCGGTTGGCCAATGTCACGGCGGTGCTGGCGGCGGAACGCAAGCAAGTGGAGATACTCACCGCTCAGCGCGACGCGGCCGACGGTGGATTGAAGCGGGCGCAAGCGGCGCTGGAAATGGCCAGCTACGAGTTGTCTTACACGCGCATCGTTGCCCCTCAGGACGGCATGGTGGGCGAGCGGGCGGTGCGGGTCGGCGCTTACGTGACGCCGGGCAGCAAGATTCTGGCGGTGGTGCCGCTGGCACAGGCTTACGTGGTCGCCAATTTCCAGGAAACCCAACTGACCGACGTGAAGCCTGGGCAGGATGTGCAAGTGCGTGTCGACAGCCTCGGAGGCGAGGTCCTGACGGGGCGCGTCGAGAGCATCGCGCCGGCGACCGGTGTGACGTTTGCGTCGATCAAACCGGACAATGCCACCGGCAACTTCACCAAGGTGGTGCAGCGAATTCCGGTGAAGATCATTCTGGATCCGGGGCAGGCATTGGCCGAGCGGTTGCGGGTGGGGATGTCGGTGGAGGCGAGGATTGATACGGCCAGTGAGGCGACTGCGTCCGAGGTGGTTCAGCGATGAAGATCTTCGTTGGCCACTGGCCTCAACTCACCCTGTGCGCCTCGCTGGTCATGAGCCTTTCCGCCTGCACCGTCGGCCCCGACTTCCAGAAGCCTCAACCCCAAAAAATCACTGAGTGGTCAAAACCATCAAAAGCCGCCGCCAGCGAAGCGGTATCCACCGACATGAACGAACGCTGGTGGGACGTCTTCAACGACCCGAAACTCTCAGCCCTGACCCAGCGCGCCTTGACCGATAACCTCGATCTGAAACTCGCCAGCAGCCGCTTGCAGCAAAGCCGTGCGGCGCGTCAGGTCATCACGGCCGACCGTTATCCGAATACCGCCGCCACCGGCAGCTACGGGCGCAAACGCAACAGCGGAGAAGGTCTGAACGACCCATCAGGCAACAACGGTGATTCGGCGTTCAACCTCTGGGACGCAGGTTTCTCCGCCTCCTGGGAACTGGATTTCTGGGGCCGTGTGCGCCGCGAAACCGAAGCCGCCGATGCGACCCTGGAAGTCGCGGAAAACGATCGCCGTGGGGTGCTGCTGTCGGTGCTCGCCGAAACCGCTCAGGACTATATTCAACTGCGCGGCGTACAGAGCACGCGGGCCGTTACCGAGCAAAACCTCGAGGTCGCCCGGCACAGCCTGAAGCTCTCGCAACTGCGTCTGGCCGACGGCGTTGCCACTGACCTTGATGTCGCCGAAGCGGCTGCCCAAGTCGCCGCCATCGAGTCGCGTCTGCCCGCGCTGGAACAGCGCCAGTCACAACTGATCAACGCCCTGAGCTTGTTGATGGGAGAACCGCCTCAAGCGCTCCAGGCCGAGTTATCCACAGACGCCCCCGTGCCTTCGACACCGCGCCAGGTCGCCATTGGCCTGCCGTCGCAATTGGCTGAACGCCGCCCGGATATTCGTCAGGCCGAAGCCCGACTGCACGCCGCTACTGCGAGCATCGGCGTGGCCAAAGGGGACTTCTATCCGCGGATTACCCTGTCGGGCAACATCGGTTCGCAAGCCATGCAACTGAGCGATTTCGGCTCTTGGGGCTCGCGCTCGTTCGGCATCGGCCCGCAATTCAGCCTGCCGCTGTTCGATGGCGGCCGCCTGCGCGGGGTCCTCAACTTACGCGAGGCCCAGCAACAGGAAGCCGCCATCGCCTACCAGCAAACCGTCCTGCGCGCCTGGCATGAAATCGACGATCAACTGAGCGCCTACAACGCCAGCCAACTACGCCGCGACAGCCTCGCCGAAGCCGTCCGCCAAAACCGGATCGCCCTGCGCACCGCGCAGCAGCAATATGTGGAAGGGGTGGTGGATTTCGTTAACGTACTGACAGTGCAAGGCGCCTTGTTGGCGACACAGGAGCAGTTTGTCGAGAGCTCGACCGGGGTGTCGCTAGCGATGGTGGGTTTGTATAAGGCGTTGGGTGGGGGATGGGAGTCGGTGTATCCGTTGGAGGAGACGGCCCAGCGCTAATTTCAGGGCTGTGAAAATCCGACAATCAGCCCAATGAATGGGATGTGGATAGTCTCAGCTCATGCTGGTTGGGGACCGGCCTCATTCTTGCGCGATTAGCGTAATGGCTCGAAATGACGTAATAGAGCAGCCTGTTGGCTGCCTGCTCACCCAGCGAAATTTTCGATCTTTACCTGGCCATCTGGAAAAGTGGCGATGATTTCGAGTTCGCCGCCCATCGCGCGTATGTAGTTACGTAAAGTACTGATGTACATATCCGTGCGACGCTCCATCTTTGAAATCGCCGCCTGATTGATATGCAGCGTTTCCGCAAGCGTGGCCTGGCTGAGGGCTTTGGCCTGACGCAATTCGTGCAACGGCATTTCCTTGATATGTTGTTCATAAATCGACTCGGCGCGTGCCCGGGATTCGGGTGTCATCCGCGCTTCGAGTTCGGCAAATTTCTTAGCCATCGTTGTGACCCTCTTTGCGCAATGTGTCGAGATGCTCATCGTACAGCTGATCGGCCAGCGGTACATTGACTTCATACCATCGATCCTGACCGGTTTTATCACCACCAATCAACAGCAAGGCACATCGCCTGGGATCGAATGCATACAGGATGCGATAAGGGCGCCCTGCGTGTTGAACTCGTAGCTCCCTGAGATGACCGTGGCGTGAGCCATTTATGCCTGAGCTATGGGGGAACCTCAGCCCGGGGCCGAATTGGCCAAGCAGCTTGACGCTTGCAGCCACAGCGCTCTGCTCGCCTTCGCTCAGATCCGTCCACCACTCACCAAATTCGTCGGTGTATTCAATATCCCAATTCATGGGGCGAAATATGCATCTTATGGAATATTCCATCAAGGTTATATTTTCGATAAGTGGATAACCTTTGAGCCAACGAGATCTTTCTCGATACTTCGCTTTTCCAACAAGTGTTGGCTATCCACTTGACGCCCACCCACCCTGTCATAGACTCCGCTCATCCGTCAGGGAGATACGGTTATGCGGCGTTTTTGTGTTTGGGTTATTGGATTGACCGTTGTGACCTGCGCAGTACACGCGCAAACGCCCGCGCCAGACGATCCGTTGTTGGAAAACAGCACCGCTGGCAGCAATGCGACAACCAGCAGCGAGGCCCGGGGCGTGTTGCGTGCCCGGGATCAGGCGGTGCTCGCCAGTGAGTTGTCCGGGCGCATTGTCGAGCTGCCGTTCAGTGAGGGCGAGTCGTTCAAGAAGGGCGATACGCTGGCGCGTTTCGATTGTTCCGCTTATCAGGCCCAGCTCAATGCGGCGCAGGCTGCCAACCGTGGTGCGGGTGAAGAGCTGTCCCACAACAAACAGCTGGCGGCGTTGAATTCGGTCGGGCGTTTTGAAGTGGCGCGGGCCCAAGCCAAAGTCAGCGAGACGCAGGCGCAGTCTCAGGTTTATCAGGTTCAGGTGAAACGCTGCAGCGTGCTGGCGCCGTTCGATGGCCAGGTCGTCGAGCGCAAGGTCAAACGCTATGAAAGCGTGGCGGCCGGTGCACCGTTGCTGGATGTGGTAGACAATCGAACGCTGGAGATCCATCTGCTGGTGCCGTCACGCTGGATGGCCCGGCTCAAGCCCGGTCAGACCTTCAGCTTTGTCCCCGATGAAACCGGTCAAGCGCTGGATGCCACAGTCAAACGCCTCGGCGCTCGAATTGATGAAGGCAGCCAGACCTTGTTGCTGGTTGCAACACTGCCCAATGCCAACGGTTTGCTGGCCGGCATGAGCGGTACGGCGCGTTTCGCGGAGCTTAAATGAACGCGCCCGCTGCGAGCGGTGCCGAACAGGTCTTCGCCAGGTTTCTTGATCTCGAACGCCTGACCCGCGCTGCACGCACGCCTGCGCAACTGGCCTACAGCCTGGTCAATGACGGGCAGGCGCTGTTTGGTTTTCGTCATGCGGCGCTATTGATTGCCGGCAAGGTGCAGGCGGTGACGGGTGTCAGTGCCGTCGACCCGAATGCGCCATTCGTGGCGTTCGTCGAGCAGGCCGTGGCGCAGTTGTTCAAGGCCGGTGTGCTGAAGCAGGCAAGGGTGATACCGGCGAATGTCCTCAGCGAATCGATTCAGGCCGATTGGCAAAGTCTTTCGGCGGCTCAGGTGTTTTGGCTGCCGCTGATCGATCACCAGGGCGAGGTATTCGGTGGGCTGTGGCTGGCGCGGGACCTGCCGTGGAACCCTTCCGAGCAAGTGCTGCTGTCGCAACTGGGCGACACTTACAGCCATGCCTGGTTGGCGCTGCAACCGCGCAAACCGTGGCGGCTACGCTGGACCCGAAAACGTCGGGTGGCACTGGTCGCCGTGCTGTTGCTCGGGTTGCTGATCCCGGTGCGCCAATCGGTGCTGGCGCCGGCAGAAGTGGTTCCATTGGGCGGCCGCGTGGTGGCTGCGCCCTTGGACGGCGTGATTGCCGAATTCCTGGTCAAACCCAATCAGACGGTCAAAGACGGCGACCTGTTGCTGCGCTTCGAAAGCACCACGCTCAAGGCCCAGGCCGATGTGGCCGAACGCGCCTTGGGGGTGGCCGAAGCTGAACTGAAGGCCAATTCCCAACGCTCGTTCGCCGATGCCGAGTCCAGCTCGAAGATTGATCTGCTGGCTGCGCGAGTCGAGCAAAAACGCGCCGAACGGGATTACGCCCGCGAATTGCTCAAACGCAGTGAAGTCCGCGCCGAGCGCGGCGGTATCGCGGTGTTCGCCGATGCGGAACGCTGGACCGGCAAGCCGGTGCAGACCGGCGAGCGGCTGATGGAAATTGCTGACCCGACCCAGGCCGAGTTGCGCATCGAACTGGCGGTGGGCGACGCGATATCCCTTGAGCCCGGCGCGCAAGTCGCGCTGTTTCTCGACAGCGATCCGTTACAGCGGCACTTGGCGAAACTCGAACGCTCGGCTTATGAGGCGCAACCCACCGCTGCCGGACAACTGGCTTATCGCCTGGATGCGAATTTCGAGGGCGCACCGCCGCGCATTGGCCTGCGCGGCACCGCTAAAATTTTCGGCGACCGTGCTCCGTTGGCGTTGTACCTGCTGCGTCGACCTCTGGCCGGGTTGCGCCAGAGTGTGGGGCTTTAGATGAGCCTGCCGAGCCTGCGGGCCGACTTGCAACTGTCCGTGGCGACTCCGGCCCTCGATGGCTCGCCGCGCTGGACCCTCGCCGACCCAGTGCGAGGGCGCTATTTCAAACTCGGTGCCGCCGCGATGCGGTTGCTGCGTCATTGGTCGTTGGGGGATCCCGAGCAGGTGTTACGCGCCGCCAACCGCGAGCCCGGGTTGCCACTCGATGGCGCGGAGCTTGAGCAGTTGCTGGGCTTTTTGCGTGGCCACGACCTGATCAGCGCACTCGACCCGCAACAGCGCGCCAGTTACAGCCTGAAGGCGGCCGCCCAGCGTCAGACGCTGTGGCAGATCCTGCTGCACCAATACCTGTTTTTTCGCATTCCCCTGTGGCGCCCCGACGCTTTTCTCAATCGTGCCTGGCCATGGATCGAGCGCTTCGGCCCGCGGGCGCTGCGCTACGGGTTGCCCGTGACGTTGGGGCTCGGGGTGTTTCTGGTGTCGCGGGACTGGCAGCGGTTTATCGCCACCTTCCCGCATCTGTTCAGTCTCGGTGGCGCTCTGGCGTTCGGTGTGGCGCTGTTTTTCGCCAAGCTCTGTCACGAGTTCGGCCACGCCTTCATGGCCAAGCGCGCGGGTTGTCGGGTGCAGAGCATGGGCGTGGCGTTCATGGTGTTGCTGCCGATGTTTTACACCGACGTCAGTGATGCCTGGCGGGTCAATGATCGTCGTGCGCGACTGTTGATCGGCGCCGGTGGTGTGCTGGCGGAATTGCTGCTGGCGAGCATTGCACTGCTGGTCTGGTCATTGCTGCCGGACGGTCCCGGGCGCACCGCTGCATTCATGCTCGCCAGTGCCACCTGGATCACCACGCTGGTGATCAACCTCAACCCGTTCATGCGCTTTGATGGTTACTTTTTGCTCAGTGACTTCTGGGAAGTGGACAACCTTCAAGGGCGAGCCTTTGCCTTGTGTCGTTGGCGGTTGCGCGAGTTTTTGTTCGGCTATGGGGCTGCGGCGCCGGAGCCCTGGTCGCCGAAGATGCAGCGGCGATTGCTGATCTGGGGCTATGGTGCGTGGCTGTGGCGTGCGGCGTTGTTTCTCGGGATCGCGCTGGCGGTCTATCACCTGTTCTTCAAGGTGTTGGGGATTTTCCTGATGCTGGTGGAGCTGGTTTGGTTCATCTTCCTGCCGATCTTGAGTGAGTGGCGGCAATGGTGGAGCCGACGGGAGCAGGCCTATGTCCCCCGCGTGTTGCTCAGCGGTCTGGCCTTGCTCGGACTGGTGCTGGTGCTGGTTTTGCCGTGGCGCAGTGCGGTGGAGCTGCCGACGATGCTGGAAGCGGGACGCGCCAGTGCGTTGCACGCGCCCGTCGCGGCGCGGGTCAAAACGGTGAACGTGCATGACGGTCAGGTGGTTGCTCAGGGCGAGGTGCTGATCGAACTGGAATCGCCGGACCTGGACTCGCGCCAGGCCATCGTCCGGCGTGAAATCCAGATCCAGCAGTTGCAGATGCGCCGTCAGGCCAGTCGCAGCGAAACCGCCGCCGACGCCGGGATTATCGAGCAACGCCTGGCGGAGGCGGTGGCCGACTATCGCGGGCTGGCCGCCCAGCGTGAACGTCTGCTGCTGCGCGCGCCCCACGCCGGCACCGTGCGCGATCTGTTGCCGCAACTGGTGGCAGGTCGCTGGCTGTCGACCAAAGATCCCCTGGCGCGGGTCGTTGAAGACGGTGCACGGTTGCGTGGCTATCTGGCCGAAGCCGAACTGTGGCGCGTGGCGCCGGGGGCCACCGGGCGGTTCATTGCCGATGATCCGATGCACCCGGCGATCGCCGTGCGATTGACCGAAATCGACACCAATGGCGCGGCCTATGTCGATCAGGAAGCGCTGACGTCCGATCATCACGGGCCGATTGCCGTGCGCCGGGATGCACATCAACGGGCTGAGCCGGTGCAGGGACAATACGGGGCGCGGTTGAGCACCCTCGAAGCCGCGCCGACGCCGATGCAACCCTTGCGCGGCGTGGTGGTGTTGCAGGGCAGCGGCGAGTCGTTGTTGGGCGTGGCCTGGCGCCGCATGGCGGCGCTGGGTGTCAGGGAAAGCGGTTTCTAAGGAGAGCAGGTGATGGCGAATACCGAATCAGTAGCGGCCGATGGCTTGGTGGTTCGGCCCTCGCGGACCAACGATGGGCCTTTTTTGCACAGTCTTTACCAGGCGGCGCGGCCGGATTTGCAATGGATCGACGGTGAGCGAGATGTGGTGGAGCAGGTGGTCGCCCAGCAATTTCAGGTGCAGGAACAGGGATTGGGGGAGCGATTCCCCAACGCGATGCATTACGTGATTGAAAAGCTCGACACAGCCATCGGCGCGCTGACCACCGATTTTGGCCCCAATGAAATTCGCGTGTTGTACCTGGCATTCATTCCACAGGCCCGCGGCCAGGGTTTTGGCCGCAAGGTGCTGCAAGGTGTGCAACAAGCCGCCCAACAGATCCGCTGCCCGGTGGCCACGGTGGTCTGGGCCAACAATCCCCATGCGCGCCAGCATTACCTGGCGCTGGGGTTTCAGGTTGAAGAGTGCAGCCCGGCGGCGGAGCGGTTGGTGTGGTATCCACAAGGCTGAATCCACCCCCGCCCCCTGTAGGAGCGAGCCTGCTTGCGATGGCGGTGTATCAGTCACCATAGATGTGAATGAACCACCGCCATCGCGAGCAGGCTCACTCCTACAATGGGATTTCGGTGTGTTCAGTTGAAGGCGATATAGAAATACCCCATGTCCGGATCACGGCCCATGGCCGGCACACGAGAGACAAAAATGCCCTGCACCTGACCCAGCATCGGTAACTCCAGCGTGCATAACCCATCCACAAACGCTGTGGGTTCCAGACTGTTGAACTCGACACTGAACGGCACGCGCTCGCTGTTTGGCATCCGCGAATGGGGCGTTTCTTCAAGCGTGTCGATATGGATCGACAACTCACTGCCATCCGGCAGCCGCAGCGAGCCTGTCTTGCCCAGCAGGGTCTGAAAGTGTTGGCTTTGAACCTGTTGCAACATGGCGTCACTCCCGAAAAACGGCCGGGGGATGGGTATCCCCCGGCCAGACCTTAATTGCGAGAAGGGAACAACCCGTTCAAGGCGATGCTGAAGTTGAGCACCAGGAATGGGTTCATCGTTTCCATCGGCAAACCGTTACCGGCCGACGAGATTTCCCCCGTCACGGCAGTGGCCACGCCCTTCAGCGGTACCGCCGCAGCGCCTTGCGCATCAGAGAAGATGCTCGCCGAACCCGGGCCGCCGCCCGAAGCACCGATGTACGAGTTGGTCGCGGTTGGAGCGGTGACCGGGTTGCTCGCCGGGCTGGCCAGTTGCAGGGTGGTGGTGGCCGTCAGCCCGGACAAGGCATGGGTGTGATTCGGCAGGTTGGTGATGGTCGCGGTGACGTTCTCGGTCCCGGAGATTTCGCCAATGACCCGTGGTGTCAGGTTCAGCCCGTTGCCCATGCACACCGGCATTCGGCCTTGCAGGTTGGGTAGCATGAAGTTGGTGGAGCCATTGCCGCCGAAGTTGACGCCGAGCAGGGCAAATAGCGCGTTGTATTGCTGGACCGCCAGCGTCTGGCCGTTGCACAGGGCCCAGCCGTTGGGAGCAAAGTTAAAGGCGAAAGGCTGAATAGTGCCCATGAATACTTCCATAGTTCCTTATCCCTCAGGTTAGTGTCTGAAGCGTCACGTAAGGCCCGGTTATCCGGGCGGATCGCGCTGATCAGCCGACTCCATTCATCTCCGTGGCTGGGTCACGCCAAGCCAGAGCGTAGTAGATCCGGATGATTGCCGAATGTCGTTGGTCGTAAAGCCAGCATCGACGACGGCGCTGACGCTGACCTACAGTGATGACACGCTTCACGCTTTTTCACTGGCAGTCCCGAGGGGAGCAATGGAGGCGTACAGAGAATTGCCACTTGAGGGCACCCAAGGCCCGCAAGCGACACCCGGTGCCTGGGCGAGCGTCAAGCGCTTGCTTCGGTGGGTGCGCGAACATTGGCTGTTGCCGATCCTCGCGTTGGCCGCGCTGGTGCGTTTCTACGACCTGACGGCGGCGGCTATCTGGGGCGACGAAGGTTCCAGCCTGCTGATGAGCCAGTTTTCGCTCGGCGGGATCTGGCTGCACGCCGCGTACGATGTCCACCCGCCGCTGTATTTCATGCTGCTGCACGGCTGGGTCGAGCTGTTCGGCGACGGTATATTTTCGATCCGCAGTTTCAGCGCGCTGCCCGGGATCGCCACGGTGTGGCTCGGCGTCTGGCTGATGGACTTGCTCGCCACCCGGCGTGCCGCGCTGCTGGCCGGTTTGCTGTTGGCGCTGCTGCCAACGGCGGTGCGATACAGCCAGGAAGTGCGGATGTACTCACTGCTGGGCCTGTGGCTGATCGGTGCGACGATTGCGCTGGTCTACTGGATCCGATACCCCCGGCGCACGCGTTATCTGGTGGCGTATGTGCTGCTCATGACAGCGGCGTTCTACACCCATTACTTCACCGCCCTGTGCGTGCTTTGCCATTGGCTGTATCTGGGGGTGATCCGCCTGCAACCAGGTTACCGCTTGCGGCATATTCAACGCCCCGGCTGGTGGCTGGCGAACGTGGCGATTGTGTTGTTGTACTTGCCTTGGGTGCCGAGCCTGATCGATCTGGTCCAGCACATGGATCAGCTCAAGGCCAATGGCGATGTGGGATGGGAGGCACCGGTCACGTTCGGCTCGTTGCCGTCGATGATCTGGTCGTTTCTGATTCAGGACGATGGCGAGAACCTGCCGACCCTGATTTTCAGCACGTTACCTTTGGCGTTGCTGGCCTTGATGTGGGTGGCGCTGGCGCGGGATCGCAGCGTGATTCGGGGCAGTGCGCTGGTGGTGATCTACACCGTTGTGCCGTTGCTGGTAGTGTTTGGGGTGTCGTTTGTCTCGCCGGTGTTCATCGAGCGTTACCTCACTGCCTACGCCCTCGGCCTGCCAATGATTGCCGCACTGGCCATTGATCGTCTGTACTCAGGGGCCCGGGTATTGGCCATGACGGTGCTGGTGTTGTTTGCCGGTGTCGAACTGGTGGGCCTGAATAACAACGCCACGGTCGATAGCAACGACCAGTTCAACGTCATGGTCAATTACGTCAACCAGCACTTCGTTGCCGGTGACCGCATCGTCACCAGCGACATGCTTTGGTACCTCAGCTACGTCTATTACAACCGCACCGACGCCAAGCCGTTGCTGTACACGCCACCGTTATCAGGCGGTGCCTCGAGCCGGCCGAGTGCTTATGGTTTCGGCACGTTGGTGACCCCGGACATTTACCTCGATAGCCTTGGCACCTTGCCCAAAGGCACGGGGCGCGTGTGGTTGATCGGCACTGTCGGTGTGCCGGACGAGTTCGCCCCGTTGCCCGCCGGCTGGCGGAGCGTTGGCCAAACGCAGGCAGGAGGCGCCAATGCGCGCTTATTCGTGATGTATTGAATCCGCAACAAAAATCATCGTTTTCAGATGATTTAGCTTCGATTTGATATCAAAACACTACTGCTGTGCGGCCATTCATAGTCTACGCTCCGTCATACATAAAGGACTGATGATCAGGTGAAGGGATGCAGCAGTACCACTTTATCTCCGGCTTGCCGCGTTCAGGCTCGACCCTGCTTTCTGCAATCCTGTTGCAGAACCCGCGTTTCCACGCCGGCATGACCAGCCCCGTTGGCGCGCTGTTTTCAGGTGTTCTGGAACAGTGCAGCGCCGGCAGTGAGTTTGGCGCGGTGATCGATACCGATCTGCGCCGACGCTTATTGCGCGGTCTGTTCGACTCCTTCTACGCCGACAAGGCCGACAAACCGGTGGTGTTCGACACCAACCGGCTATGGAGTTCGCGCTTGCCGGCCATCAGCGACCTGTTCCCGCAAGCCAAGGTCATTGCCTGTGTGCGCAATGTCGCCTGGGTCATGGACAGCATCGAGCGTTTGTACCGCGCCAACCCCTTTGAAAACACCAAACTGTTCGGCGACGCGATCGAGCGCAACACCGTCTACAGCCGTTGCGAAACCCTGGCCCAGCGCAATCGCCTGGTGGGATTTGCCTGGGCTGCGCTCAAGGAAGCCTATTACGGCGAACACGCCGAGTCGCTGCTGATCGTCGACTACGACCTGCTGACTCAGGCGCCGGATCGGGTGATGCGGCTGGTCTACGACTTCGTCGGCGAACCCTGGTTCGAGCATGACTTTGATCACCTCGCTTACGACGCGCCAGCGTTCGACCAGGCCCTGGGGGTTTCGGGCCTGCACAAGGTCAAGCCGAGGGTCGAACTGCAATCGCGGCGAACGATTTTGCCGCCGGACTTGTTCAAGCAGTACGCAGAATTGTCCTTCTGGCTCGATGGCTCAGCCAGCGCCGCCAATGTCATTCGCATGAAAGCCGATGCCGCGATCAGTTGATCGCGGCATTTTCATTTTCGCGTCACGAAAGTTCGAGTCCGGGTGAGCAGCATGTGGTGGAGCAAAGGCAAGTCGCGGGTTACCGAAGGTGCACGGGCGCTGGTCTCGCCCATGATCATGTCCCTGGAGCCGCGGATGTTGTTCGACGGCGCGGTCGCGGCCACCGTGGCGGATGCCGCCCAGCCTGAAAGCCATCCCACGGCCGACGCGGCGAAAGCGCCGGCGAATGATCAGCCGGTCGCCAGCCAAGACACCCACGGCCAGGCCGATGCCACGCCGGCTTCAACACCTGTTGCCGTACCGGGGCAGAGCGTGGTGTTCGTCGATTCCCGGGTCAAGGACGCCGACAGCCTGCTCAAGGGCGTGGCACCCGGCACTCAAGTGGTTCAGCTGGACGCGAGTCGGGACGGTCTGCAACAGATTGCCGATTATCTGGATACCCATCAGGGCATCAGTTCCGTGCAAATCATTGCTCACGGCAACGCGGGCGACCTGTGGCTGGGCGACAGCTATCTGTCGGCCGACAACGTCGCGGCCCGCAGTGCGGTGCTGGCGGAAATCGGCAAGGACATGAATGCCGGCGGCGACATCATGATCTACGGCTGCTACACCGCCGAAGGTGAGCGAGGCTTGAGTTTTGTCGATTCCCTCGCGCAGCTGACCGGCCGTGATGTAGCCGCTTCCAGCAACCGCACCGGGATTGGCGGCGACTGGGACCTGGAAATTGTCACCGGCAACATCGAAAGCGCCAACGTGCTGTCGACCACGGCCATGAGTGAATATCAGTGGGGCCTGGCGACCTGGACTGCTACCAACAACGGCAACACCGGTATCGGCTCGTTGCGTGCCGCCATCGCTTCGGCGCAGAACGGCGATATCGTCACCTTCAACGCCAGCATGACGGTGCAGCTGACGTCCGAACTGCTGATCAGCCAGAACATCACCGTCGATGGCGACTTGAACAACGACGGCGTGGCTGACGTAATTCTCGACGGTCAGTACCGGACGCGGGTGATTGAAATTGCCGCGGGCAGAACCGTGACCCTTGATGGCCTGGTGATTACCCGTGGCCTGGTGGCGGGAACGGGCGGCAACGGGGGCTACGGTGCCTCAGGGGCAATGGCCGGGGGGATTTTCAACGCCGGCATCCTGACCCTTAACAACGTCAGCGTGACCTCCAATGCCGCTTCCGGCGGCGGTGGCGGCGGCGGTGTCACGGGTGCTTTTTACGGCGGTGGCGGTGGTGGTGGCGGCGGTTTGGGCGGTCAGAACGGTGGGCATGGTGGCTCGGCCGGGCCGGGCACCGGCACGTTGGGCGGACAGGCTGGCAGCGCCAATGCCGGCGGCTACGGTGGCGGTTATGACGCGACCCACATGGGCGGTCGCGGTGGCACCAATACTGGCGGCGCGGGCGGGCTGGGCGTGTCCTATTACAGTAACGGCGGTAACGGCTCGACGGCCACCAATGGCACGATTTCCATTGGCGGCGGGGGCGGTGGCGCCGGTTGGGACAAAGTCGGTGGCGCTGGCGGCAACGCGGCGGGCGGGATCTACAACGCAAGCAGCGGCACCATTACCATCATCGGCACTTCGACCATCAGCAACAACATCGGCGCCGGTGGTGGCGGTGGCGGTGGCGGTGGCCAAGGCAGCAATGCCAGCAATGGCGGCATCGGCGGTCGGGGCGTCGGCGCGATCTGGAACAAAGGCACGCTGCTGATCACGGCCTCCAACTTCGCGGCCCTGGCTGGTAATGCCGCGGCCAGTGGAGCAGGCGGTACCGCGCAGGGTGGAGGTACAACCGGCACTTCGCCGACCTCCGTCGCGACTATCTTCAACGACGGAGGTGTACTCAACACCGCGTATGCGCCGCCGCCGACCGCAACCATTGTGGTCGCTGACACCACTCTGAGCATCGGCGAAACGTCCTTGGTGACGATCACCTTTTCCGAGGCTGTGACCGGTTTCACCAACGCCGACCTGACCATTGCAAATGGCACCCTGAGCGCCGTCAGCAGCGCCGATGGCGGCATCACCTGGACGGCCACCTTCACGCCGACCGCAAGCATTTCCGATACGACCAACCTCATCACCCTGGACAACACCGGGGTGAACAACGGCCTGGGCACGGCCGGCGTCGGTACCACGAACTCCAATAACTACGTGGTCGACACCTTGCGCCCCACCGTCGGCATCGTGTTTACCGACACCGCGCTGAAGGTCGGCGAAACGTCGCTGGTGACCTTCACCTTCAGCGAGGCCGTGACAGGTTTCACCAACGCGGACCTGACGATTGCCAACGGCACCTTGTCGGCCGTGAGCAGCAGCGATGGCGGCATCACCTGGACGGGCACCTTCACGCCAACCGCCAGCATCACTGACGCGACCAACCTGATCACCCTCGATAACACCGGGGTCAGCGACCTGGTCGGCAACGCCGGCAGCGGCACCACCGATTCCAACAATTACGCCATCGATACCGTGCGCCCGACCGCGACCATCGTGGTGGCCGACACGGCACTGAAAATCGGCGAAACCTCGCTGGTGACCATCACCTTCAGCGAAGCCGTCAGCGGTTTCACCAACGCCGACCTGACCCTCGCCAACGGCACCCTGAGCGCGGTGAGCAGCAGCGACGGCGGCATCACCTGGACGGCGACCTTCACACCGACTGCCAGCGTCAATGACACAACCAACCTGATCACCCTGAACAACACAGGGGTCAGCGACCTGGCGGGCAACGCCGGCAGCGGCACCACCGATTCCAACAACTACGCCATCGATACATTGCGTCCAACGGCAACCATCGTGGTGGCGGACACCGCACTGAGAATCGGTGAGACCTCGCTGGTGACCATCACTTTCTCCGAGGCGGTGAGCGGTTTCACCAACGCCGACCTGACTATCGCCAACGGCACATTGACGGCCGTGAGCAGCAGCGACGGCGGAATTACCTGGACGGCGACCTTCACGCCGACCGCCAGCATCAACGACACAACCAACCTGATCACCCTGAACAACACCGGGGTCAGCGACCTGGCGGGCAACGCCGGCAGCGGCACTACCGATTCGAACAACTACGCCATCGACACCGTGCGGCCAACGGCAACCATCGTGGTGGCGGACACCGCATTGAGAATCGGCGAAACCTCGCTGGTCACCATCACCTTCTCTGAGGCGGTCAGCGGCTTCACCAACGCCGACCTGACGATTGCCAACGGCACGTTGACGGCCGTGAGCAGCAGCGATGGCGGCATCACCTGGACCGCGACCTTTACCCCGAGCGCCAGCATCAACGACACGACCAACCTGGTCACCCTGAACAACACCGGCATCGCGGATCTGGCGGGCAACGCCGGCAGCGGCACTACCGATTCCAACAACTACGCCATCGACACGGTGCGTCCGACGGCCACGATTGTGCTGACCGATACCACCCTGACCGCGGGCGAAACCTCGCTGGTGACCATCACCTTCTCCGAGGCCGTCAGTGGTTTCACCAACGCTGACCTGACGATTGCCAATGGCACGTTGACGGCTGTGAGCAGCAGCGACGGTGGCATCACCTGGACAGCGACCTTCACGCCTACCGTTGGCGTGAATGACCTGACCAACGTCATCACCTTGGCCAATACCGGCGTGGCCGACCTTGCCGGTAACACCGGCAGCGGCACCACCAATTCCGGCAATTACACGATCGATACCGTGCTGCCGACCGCCACCATCGTGGTCGCCGACAATGCGCTGAAAATCGGCGAAACCTCGCTGGTGACCATCACCTTCTCCGAGGCGGTGACCGGTTTCAGCAACGCCGACCTGACGATTGCCAACGGCACGTTGAGCGCGGTGAGCAGCAGTGACGGCGGGATCACCTGGACGGCGACTTTCACGCCGACCACCACCATTACCGATGCCACCAACCTGATCACGCTGGACAACAGCGGTGTGCAAAACGGTTCGGGCAATGCCGGCAGCGGCACCACCAACTCCAACAACTACGCCATCGATACCGTGCGCCCGACGGCAACCATCGTGGTGGCGGACACTGCACTGAGCATCGGCGAAACCTCGCTGGTCACGATTACCTTCTCGGAAGCGGTCAGCGGTTTCACCAACGCCGACCTGACCCTTGCCAACGGCACGTTGACGGCCGTGAGCAGCAGCGATGGCGGCATCACCTGGACGGCGACCTTCACCCCGAGTGCCAGCGTCAATGACACGACTAACCTGATCACCCTGGACAACACCGGGATCGCGGATCTGGCGGGCAACGCCGGCAGCGGCACCACCGATTCCAACAACTACGCCATCGATACGCTCCGCCCTACCGCGACCATCGTCCTGGCAGACCCGACCCTGAGTGCCGGCGAAACTTCGCTGGTGACGATTACGTTCTCCGAGGCAGTCAGTGGTTTCACTAACGCTGACCTGACGATTGCCAACGGCACGTTGACGGCCGTGAGCAGCAGCGACGGCGGCATCACCTGGACTGCGACCTTCACGCCTACCGTTGGCGTGAATGACCTGACCAACGTCATCACCCTGGCCAATACCGGCGTGGCCGACCTTGCCGGCAACACCGGCAGCGGCACCACCAACTCCGGCAATTACACGATCGATACCGTGCTGCCGACGGCGACTATCGTGGTCGCCGACAATGCGCTGAGAATCGGCGAAACCTCGCTGGTGACCATCACCTTCTCCGAAGCGGTGACCGGTTTCAGCAACGCCGACCTAACCATCGCGAACGGCACGCTCAGCGCGGTGAGCAGCAGTGACGGCGGCATCACCTGGACGGCCACATTCACGCCGACCACCACCATTACCGATGCCACCAACCTGATCACGCTGGACAACAGCGGAGTGCAAAACGGTTCGGGCAATGCCGGCAGCGGCACCACCAACTCCAACAACTACGCCATCGATACCGTGCGCCCGACGGCCACCATCGTGGTGGCGGACACTGCACTGAGCATCGGCGAAACCTCGCTGGTCACCATCACCTTCTCTGAGGCGGTCAGCGGCTTCACCAACGCCGACCTGACGATTGCCAACGGCACGTTGACGGCCGTGAGCAGCAGCGATGGCGGCATCACCTGGACCGCGACCTTTACCCCGAGCGCCAGCATCAACGACACGACCAACCTGGTCACCCTGAACAACACCGGCATCGCGGATCTGGCGGGCAACGCCGGCAGCGGCACCACCGATTCCAACAACTACGCCATCGATACGCTCCGCCCTACCGCGACCATCGTCCTGGCAGACCCGACCCTGAGTGCCGGCGAAACTTCGCTGGTGACGATTACGTTCTCCGAGGCCGTCAGTGGTTTCACCAACGCTGACCTGACGATTGCCAACGGCACGTTAACCGCCGTGAGCAGCAGCGACGGTGGCATCACCTGGACCGCGACCTTCACGCCCACCGTCGGAGTGAATGACCTGACCAACGTCATCACCTTGGCCAATACCGGCGTGGCTGACCTTGCTGGCAATACCGGCAGCGGCACCACCAATTCCGGCAATTACACGATCGATACCGTGCTGCCGACGGCGACTATCGTGGTCGCCGACAACGCCCTGAACATCGGTGAAACCTCCCTGGTGACCATCACCTTCAGCGAAGCCGTGAGCGGTTTCAGCAACGCCGACCTGACGATTGCCAACGGCACGTTGAGCGCAGTGAGCAGCAGCGACGGCGGCATCACCTGGACGGCGACTTTCACGCCGACCACCAGCATCACCGATGCCACCAACCTGATCACGCTGGACAACAGCGGTGTGCAAAATGCCTCGGGCAACGTGGGCAGCGGCACCACTGATTCGAACAACTTCGCCATCGACACCGTGCGCCCGACGGCCACCATCGTGGTGGCGGACACCACGCTGGCGCTGGGCCAAACCTCGTTGGTCACCATCACGTTCAGCGAGGCGGTCAGCGGTTTCTCCAATGCCGACCTGACAATCGCCAACGGCACATTGAGTGCGGTGAGCAGCAGCGACGGCGGCATCACCTGGACGGCAACCTTCACGCCGACCGTCAGCGTCAACGATGCGACTAACCTCATCACGCTGGACAACACCGGCATCGTCGACCAGGCCGGTAACGCGGGCAGCGGCACCACCGACTCCAACAACTACGTGATCGACAGCCTGCGCCCGACCGCCACCATCGTCTTGAGTGATACGACTCTGAAACCGGGCGAAACCGCGCTGGTGACCATCACTTTCTCCGAGGCCGTCAACGGATTCGACAACAGTGATCTGAGCATTGCCAACGGCACGTTGAGCGTCGTCAGCAGCAGCGATGGCGGGATCACCTGGACCGCGACTTTCACCCCGACCCTCGGCGTGACCGATGCGACCAACCTCATCACCCTGAACAACACCGGCATCGCAGACCAGGCCGGTAACGCCGGTACGGGCACCACCAACTCCGCCAACTACGTGGTGGAAACCCAAGTGCCGACCGCGACCATCGTGATCGCCGACAACGCCCTCAAGGCCGGCGAAACTTCAGGCGTGACCATCACCTTCAGCGAAGCGGTGAGTGGTTTCAGCAACGCTGACCTGACCATCGCCAACGGCACGCTGAGCAATGTCTCGTCCAGCGACGGCGGCGTCACCTGGACGGCGACCTTCACGCCAACGGTCGACGTGACGGACAGCAGCAACCTGATCAGCCTCGACAACAGCGGTGTGATCAATGCGTCAGGCAACAGCGGCGTGGGCGTGACCGATTCCAATAATTACGCCGTCGACACGGCGCGGCCGACCGCCACCATCGTGGTCGCGGACAATCGCCTCGGTATCGGCGAGACCACCACGGTGACCATCACCTTCAGCGAAACGGTGTCCGGTTTCGACTTGTCGGACCTCAGCGTGGCCAACGGTGTGCTGTCCAACCTGGCCAGCAGCGACGGCGGCGTGACCTGGACCGCGACCCTGACGCCGACGGCGAACATCAACGACACCACCAACCTGATCCTGCTCGACACCGGCAACGTGGCTGACGCGGCAGGCAATGCCGGTGCCGCGATTGCCATTTCCAACAACTACGCCCTCGATGCCACGCGCCCGACCGCCACCATCGTGGTCGCCAATTCGCATTTGGGCATTGGCCAGACCACGCTCGTGACCTTCACCTTCAGCGAGGTGGTCAGCGACTTCGACTTGTCGGATTTGAGCGTGACCAACGGCGAGTTGAGCAACCTGGCCAGCAGTGACGGCGGCAAGACCTGGACCGCGACCTTCACGCCCACAGCAAATATGTCCGACCCGAGCAACTTCATCGCCCTCGACACCAGCAATGTCGCCGACCTGGCAGGCAACATCGGCAGCAGCTTCGCCGTGTCCAACAATTACGCCATCGACGGTGAACGGCCGACCGTCACCGTCGTGGTCGCCAACCCCAACATTGGCGTCGGACAGACGTCGCTGGTGACAATCACGTTCAACGAAGCAGTGAGCGGTTTCGACCTGTCCGACATCAATGTGGCCAACGGCACGTTGTCCGACCTGTCCAGCAGCGACGGCGGCACAACCTGGACCGCGATGCTGACGCCTACCAACAATGTCAGCAACGGCAGCAACGTGATCAGCCTGAACATCGCGGGCGTCAGTGACGGTTCGGGCAATGCCGGCAGCGGCGCCAGCCAGTCGAATAACTTCGCGATCAACACCGTATCGACCCCAAGTGTGTTGGTGCCGGTCGATCCGGTGATCCCCGTCTCGCAACCCGTAACCGTTGCTGAGCAACCGAACGCGCCGCTGCAACCGATCATTTTCGCCGCGCCAACGGGCGCGCTGGGCTCGCCGCTGACCTTTACCCCGCTGTTCGAAGACCGGGTGATCGGCAACGGCATCCGGCCGCTGGGGGACATTTTCATCAACCGTGGCGCGCTGACCCGCAGCTTCATCGCCCAGGTATTCAGCAGCAGCGACAGTGGCGGCGATGGGTCAGGTCACGGTTTCCTTGGCTTTGGGGGTGGCGATGGCGGGGTATTCAGCACCAGTACGCTGTCGAGTCTGTTCAATCAGGACACCAGCAGTGAACGCGACTCACTGAACTCGTTCGGCAGTCATTCCATCAGGGGCGGGGATGTTTCCCAAGGACTGCGCGGCGTGTTTGGCGCGCTGACGCTGAACCAGCAATTGCAACAACTCAAAGACACCGAGCAACGGCAGGTCGACAGCCTGGCCGCAGCGTTGAAGCAGGTCGGCATCAGCGAAATGCAGGCCTGAAAAAACCATAAAATCAGTGCAGCACTCAGGGGCAGTCAAGGATGAATAGAAGTCACTCGTTGTTGTGCGTCAGCCTGCTGGCGCTTGCGATAAGCGGATGTGCCGTCAAAAGTGAACCGATCGAACGCAGCGTCAGCGAACAGCGTGCCAAGAGCGATCTGCAGAACATGTACACCGGCCAGGAGCCGCTCAGTGGTCCGCTGACCTTGCACCAGGCCATGGCCCGTGCGGTGAAGTACAACCTTGAAGGCCGGCTCAAGATCATGGAAGAGGCATTGGCCAAGCGCCAACTCGACCTCGCCAGTTTCGACATGCTGCCGCGCATGGCCCTGGATGCGGGCTACGTCGGGCGTAGCAACGTTGGCGCCTCCAGCAGCCAGAGCGTACTGACCGGCACCCAGTCTTTGGAACCGTCGACCTCCCAGGACCGCGACCGCCGAGTGGCCGACCTGACCATGGTGTGGAATGTCCTCGACTTCGGCGTCAGCTACATCAGTGCCAAACAGCAGGGCGACCAGCGCCTGATCGTTCAGGAACGTCGGCGCAAGGTCATCAACACCATCGTCCAGGACGTGCGCTCGGCCTATTGGCGAGCGGTGGCTGCCGAACGTTTGCTCACGCAGATCGACAGCCTGATGGCGCGGGTCGATACGGCACGCGGCAACAGCCAAAGCATGAGCACCCAACGCATCGGCGATCCGATCCAGGCGCTGGGTTACCAGCGTTCGCTGATCGAGGCGACCCGCCAGTTGCAAGAGCAACGCCGGGCGCTGTCCCTGGCCAAAACCGAACTGGCGACCCTGATCAACCTGCCGATGGGCACCGATCTGAAATTGGCGACCCCGGACGACTACTCGATTCCGCAGTTGAAGGTCGGCATGGCCAGCCTGGAGCATGAAGCCCTGGCCAGCCGTCCGGAGCTGCGCGAACAGGATTACCAGACCCGCATCAGCACTGCCGAAACCCGTAAAGCCATGCTGCGGCTGTTGCCGGGGCTGGAGTTTTCGGCAGGTGGGCATTACGACAGCAACTCGTTTCTGGTCAATGACAAGTGGGCCGACTACGGTGTGAAGCTGACCTGGAACCTGTTTAACGTGATTTCCGCACCGGCCGCGATCAACGTGGCCAAGGCCGGCGAAGAGGTCGCCAAGGCACGGCGCCAGGCCATGTCCATCGCGGTGCTGGCCCAGCTCTATGTGGCGAACGCCAACTACCAGGAAGCGCTGAATCAGTTCCAGACCAACCAGGAACTCTCGAGCATCGACGGGGAGATTCTGGGGCAATTGCGCAACCGTCATCAGGCGGCGGGACTTGGTGAACTGGACCTGATCCAGGGTGAACTGAACACGTTGCAGGCGGATTTGCGCCGGGACCTGTCCTATGCCGATCTGCGTAACGCCTACGGCCAGATCTTCGCCAGCGCCGGCCTCGACCCGATGCCGGACGAGGTGCAATCCACCGAAGTCCAATCCATCGCCACCGCCTTAGCCAACCGCGAAGCGGCGTGGGCGTCGGGCAATATCAGTGTGCCGGTGACCCATGCTCCGGTCCAATAACCTGCTGGCGCCGACCGCGAGCATCAATCGCGAACAACGGGAGACCCGCAATGGTCATCACGGCACCGCGATCCTGCTGACCGGTTTGCCGGCGGCGGGTAAATCGACGCTGGCCCAGGCCCTGCACGCTGAGTTGTTCGAGCGCGGCGTGCAGAGCGTGGTGCTCGATGGCGACGGCTTGCGGGTCGGGCTCAATCGTGACCTGGGCTTTTCCGACAGCGATCGTCTGGAGAACATCCGCCGCGCCAGCGAACTCGCGGCGCTGTTGGTGGAGAACGGGCAGATCGTCATCCTCGCGATGATCGCGCCGCTGGTGGAGTTGCGTGAGGTGTTCGCTCGCCGTCTGGGTGAGGATTATCGCGAAGTCTGGTGCAGCGCTTCGTTGGCGGTGTGCGAGCAGCGTGATCCCAAAGGTCATTATGCGCGGGCGCGTCGTGGTGACCTGGCGGGATTTACCGGGATTTCCGCGCCCTATGAACCGCCGCCGTCCGCCTCCCTGGTGCTCGACACCGGCGTGCAGTCAGTCGAAGCCTGCCTCGACCGCTTGCTGACCTGGCTCGGCGAGTGTGCGGTGCTGCCGAAACGATGAGCCGACCGGTATTTTCCCGCTTGCCGGTGGCGGTGGATTTGCCGCTGTTGTTGCAGGCGCTGGCGGCGATTGGCGAGGACGCGTGGCATGCGCATTTCAACAGCGATTACTACGCCGGGGACTGGAGTGGTGTGGCGCTGGTGTCGGCGGCGGATGCCCTGACGGAACTGTCCCCGGGGCGTGGCGAATCGCTGTTGCGTGCGCCGTGGTTGAGGGATCCGCGATGGCAGCAGGGCTTGCGGGATCTGCCGGTGGAGATCGTGTCGGCGCGCCTGTTGCGACTGGGGCCGGGCGGGCAGATTCATGAGCATCGTGACTACGATCTTGGCGGACCAGCCGCCGATCTGCGCCTGCACATTCCGCTACTCAGCCCGCCGAAAGTGGACTTCATGCTGGACGGTCAACGCATGCCGATGACGGCAGGCGAGTGCTGGTTCCTCGACCTGTCGCGACCGCACCGTGTGGACAATCGGGATACTCAGGCGCGGGTTCATTTGGTGCTCGATTGCCGGCCGGGTGACTGGCTGGAGCAGGCGATTGTCGACGGTGTATCGACCACGCCGCAGCCGGGTTCGGGTGACGGCGCCTTGCTGCAATTCCAGAGTCTGGTGGCCAGTGATTTGCAGCTTTCGAAGACCTTGCAGGGCTTGCCGGACACCGAGGTGTTTATCACCCGCACCTTGGAGCTGGCGGCGGAGCGAGGCCTGGAATTTTCTCGGGAAGAACTGCGTGCCGGGATGCGCAGCGGTCGCCGCCGATGGAATGAACAATGGAGCGCCTGAATCTCGAAGGCTGGTTGCCGATTCGGATCTGGCAGCCGGCTGGCGAGTGGCAGGTCGATTGGTGCTGGTTCGGGGACACGCCGTTGCATCAGCCGTTTTTTCGCGATGCCGTGGAAGCTGCGCTGAGGTTACCGTTCAATCAGGCGTTTCGTCGGCAGACGCCGTTGGCTGTTCTCGGCGACTGGCAGGCGCAGAGTCCCGGGTTGGCGCCGAGTGCATTCATTTTTCACGCTTCGCGATGCGGCTCGACTCTGATCAGTCAGATGCTCGCGCAACTCGCCAACCACATCGTCATCAGCGAACCGCCGCCGCTGGATGCGTTGTTGCGCAGTGGTTTGCCAGCCGTCGAACGGTGCGCCGCGATCAAAGGGTTGGTGTCCGCCTATGGTCAGCGTCGGCTCGGAACGGAGCAACGGTTGGTGATCAAGCTCGATGCCTGGAACATCACCGAATTGCCCCTGCTGCGCGAGTGCTTTCCCGACACGCCCTGGTTGTTTGTGTACCGCGATCCGCTGGAAATCGCTGTTTCCCATATACGCCGCCCGGGCATGCACATGGTGCCGGGAATGATCGGGGCGAGTGGGCTGGATGATGAATTGCCGTTCGACAGTCGTGAGGATTTTATTGCGCGACGGTTGGGGCGGTTGCTGGCATCGGGGTTGGCGCAATGCCAGGCGTTTGGTGGGGTGGCGGTGAATTACAGCGAGTTGCCGGGCGCAATGGCGGGGCGGTTGGCTGGGTTTTTCGGGTTGGATGACGTGCAGAGGGAGCAAGTGTTTGCGGCGGTGGGGCGGCATGCCAAACAGCCTTCATCGGTGTTTGTCGGGGACTGTGATGAAAAGCGGCGTGAGGCGTCGACGTTGTTGCATGAGCGGGTGGAGCGTTGGGCGCGGGGGCCTTATGAGGCGCTGGTTGCCAAGTCATGCATTGACAGCACTGACGCCATCGCGAGCAGGCTCACTCCTACAGTTGATCTTCAGTGAACACAAATTATGTGTACGACGCAGATCCAATGTAGGAGCGAGCCTGCTCGGAAATCTCCGGAGGCATTACCAGACGTTGGTGTTTTCGCGGAAGGTCAGGATTTGGACGACAAATCCGCCATCCCCTTGAGCAATTCGATCGGCAGCGGGAAGACGATGGTCGCTGTCTTGTCCCCGGCAATCGAGCTCAGCGTCTGCATGTAGCGCAACTGCATGGCCCCCGGCTGACGCCCCAACATCTCGGCGGCTTGCATGAGTTTTTCCGAGGCCTGCAATTCGCCTTCGGCGTGAATCACCTTGGCCCGGCGTTCCCGCTCGGCTTCGGCCTGTTTGGCGATGGCGCGGACCATCGATTCGTTGAGGTCCACGTGCTTGATCTCGACATTCGCCACCTTGATGCCCCAGGCATCGGTCTGGGCGTCAAGCACTTGCTGGATGTCGATGTTCAGCCGCTCCCGTTCGGCCAGCAGCTCATCGAGTTCATGTTTACCCAGCACCGCCCGCAACGTGGTCTGGGCCAGTTGGCTGGTGGCCATGAGGAAGTCTTCGACCTGGATGATGGCTTTCTGCGGATCGAGCACGCGGAAATACAGCACGGCGTTGACCTTGACCGAGACATTGTCGCGGGTGATCACGTCTTGTGTCGGCACGTCGAGCACCACGGTGCGCAGGTCGACGCGAACCATTTGCTGGACCACCGGAATCAGCAGGATCAGGCCTGGCCCCTTGACTTGCCAGAAGCGCCCGAGCTGGAACACCACCCCGCGCTCGTATTCGCGCAGGATGCGGAAGGTCGACCCCGCCAGCGCGATCAGCAGTAACAGCAGCGCGGCAAAACCCAGTTGCAGGCCCATGGCTATTCTCCCTTCGACGCCGCGTCAGCCGCGGCCACTTTCAGCAGTAATCCCTTGCGTGCCACCACCCGGACCTTTTGCCCCGGTTGCAGCGGCGTGCTGCTGAGCACTTGCCACTGTTCGCCTTGCAGGTGCACCCAGCCGTTACAGGCGTTGTCGGCGTTCAACGAAATCACCGGCGTTACGCTGCCCACAAGTCCGGCATCGCCACTGACGTTGTGCCGCGGTCGGGTTTTCAGGGCGCGGATCAGCAGGAAGATCAACAAAAGCGCACTGATCAGTCCCAGGCCGATCATCAACGGCACCGGCACCTCGGTGTTGGTCAGAATCACCGCGCCGATGACGAACATCACAATGCCGCCGAGCCCGATCACGCCGTAATTGGGCAGCGCCGCCTCGGCGATCAAAAAGGCGATGCCGAACGTGATCAGCCAGATCCCCATGGGGTTGGGGGCCAGCAAGACAATGGTGTCCGACGCGAAGACCGATCCGCTCAAGGCCAACAGCAGCGCAACTGCACAGCAACGAATGTTCACGCGACCCTCCGGGAGAGTCATTGATGGTTCTTTATACAGTCTAGCTGAGCTGTGGGTTGTACGAATTTTGACCAGTTGTTGACCTTGGCCCGGCGGGCGGATTTCACTCCGGAATGCGCCAGCGGGCCTAGACTTTCAGTACGAAGAAAAGTGTTAACCATCGTCCGCCAAACAGTGTTTGCGGACACCGAGGTGCATCATGCGTATGGCAAGAACCCTGCAGAGCAGCCTGGACAAGGCGCACTGCGAATATGACATCGTGTCCCACCCGCACTCGGCCAGCAGCCTTGAAACCGCGCGACTCGCGGGCATTCCTGCCGAACGGGTGGCCAAGTCAGTTATCCTCGACGACCAACACGGGCATTTCCTGATGGCTGTGCTGCCCGCCAGCCGTCATCTGGACCTGAGCAAAGTTCGCAGCAGCGGCGAATGGCAGATCTCCCGGGAAAGCAACCTGCCGCACCTGTTCGATGATTGCGAACGCGGCGCTGTGCCCGCCCTGGGCGAAGCCTATGGCCTGGACGTGGTCATCGACCCGCTACTGACCCGGCAGAAAGACATCTATCTGGAAGCTGGCAACCACACCAATCTGTTGCGCATGGAAATGCCGCAGTTTCTGAAAATGGTGCCGCACGCCGAGGTGCGTGAATTGAGCCAATGAGTTTTGTGGAGTCAGTGACATCGCCTTCGCGGGCAAGCCTCGCTCCTACAGGATCACGCTGTCACCTGTAGGAGCGAGGCTTGCCCGCGAATGACTGCGCAGCAGTCACCCCATCATTTGCCATAAAAAGGAGCCCGACATGGAATCCCCAACCCACAACCTCCCCTCGCTGTTCAAGCAACTCGGCCTGCCGGACGACGCCGAAAGCATCGATAAATTCATCGCCACTCACTCACCGCTCAAGCCCGAATTGCATTTGGCCGATGCGTTTTTCTGGAACGAGAGCCAGGCTCAGTTATTGCGGGAGGAGATTCTGGATGATGCGGATTGGGCGGAGGTGGTGGATCAACTGGATGTGCTGATGAGGAAGGGGCGGGGGGTGTAACCATCTGAGCGCAAGACCTTGTCACAGCTTTTCTGAAAGGTGTTACCTGAGCTGAAGTAGCTTTCATGGCGTTGAGTCCAACCATGAGACCGAGTCATGCAGCGTGTTTTGGCAGAAAGAGTCATCAGCATCTCTGAACTCGCGAAAAACGCAGGAACTATAGTGCGTGAGGCGCAAGACAGGCCTGTGGCGGTGATTGAAAAAAATCAGATCAAGGCCTCTCTGGTTTCGGCAGAGCTTTTCGAAACGATGCTGGTGCGTCTGGGCGATTTCAACCAGGGGTCCGGTTGAATGTCGTAAAACGGTCCGTCCGGCTACAGAATTGTTTCAAAACTTGACCAACTTTCCCCTCCAATGCCATATTGATAGTTAGCAAACTAACAGTGTGCATTTCCCCTCGTGCCGAAAAACCTCGACGCTCTCCAGATGAACATCAGCAGCTCCATGGTGGTGGCCGCGCGGCATTGGCGGAAGATCTGCCAGACCACGCTGGTCAACTATGGGATTTCCGAAGCCTGCGCCGTCCCGTTGTTGATGATCGGGCGCCTGGGCGAGGGTGTGCGACAGGTGACGGTGGCGCAGGCGGCTGGGATGGAGAGTCCGTCGCTGGTGCGTCTGCTCGATCAGCTGTGTCACGCCGGTTACGTCTGTCGCACTGAAGACGTCCATGACCGCCGCGCCAAATGCCTGAGCCTCACCGAAACCGGTCGGGAGCTGGTGCAGGCTGTCGAAATCGAGCTGGTGCGTTTGCGCCATGAAGTGCTCGAAGGGATCGACCGCAGTGATCTGGAAGCAACACTGCGGGTGTTGAGAGCCTTTGAAGCCGCGAACGCGCCATCGGTGGCCAACCCTTGAGCGGATTTTTCACCGGCGTTCCTCCGGCGCGGGACTGGTTCTACGGAGTGCGCACGTTCGCGGCGTCGATGATTGCGCTGTACATCGCCATGCTCATGCAAATGCCGCGTCCGTATTGGGCGATGGCCACGGTGTATATCGTTTCCAGCCCTTTTGTCGGCCCCACCAGTTCCAAGGCGTTGTACCGGGCGGTCGGCACCTTGCTCGGTGCGGCGGCCGCGGTTTTTTTCGTGCCGATGTTTGTCCAGAGCCCGTATGTGCTGGTGGTCGTGATCGCGTTGTGGACCGGGACGTTGCTGTTCCTGTCTTTGCATCTGCGCACGGCCAACAGTTATGCGCTGATGCTTGCCGGTTACACCCTGCCGCTGATCGCCCTGCCGGTTGTGGATAACCCGTTGGCGGTGTGGGATGTCGCGGAAGCGCGAACCGAAGAAATCTTTCTCGGCATCGCGGTGGCGGCCGTGGTCGGTGCCATGTTCTGGCCCCGGCGGCTGGCGCCGGTGTTCAACGATTCGGTGAACAAATGGTTCGCCGATGCCTCGACTTACAGCCTGCGTTTCCTCAGCCGCGACGTGCAACCTGATGAAGTCAGCGCCTTGCGCTCGGCGATGGTGGCGACGTTCAACAGCCTGGAATTGATGATCGGCCAGCTGCCCCACGAAGGCGCGCGGCCGCAGACGGTGCGTAATACCAAGGAACTGCGCGGCCGCATGATTCACCTGCTGCCCGTGATCGATGCCCTCGACGACGCGCTCTATGCCCTCGAACGCAGAACGCCCGAGCTTGTGGATAAGTTCGCGCCGCTGCTGACGGCGACCACCGAATGGCTGAATCACAAGGATGCCGACCTCGGCCGCTGGCAGGCGCTGAAAGATCAACTTGAGGCCTTGCAACCGTCCGCCGAAGCGCTGAATGACCGCAAGCAACTGCTGTTTTCCAACGCCCTGTATCGCCTCGGCGAGTGGATCGACTTGTGGCAAGACTGCCGCAGCCTGCAATACGCCATTCAATGCGAAAGCCAGGACAGCTGGCGCGCGGTGTATCGGCACTGGCGCCTGGGCCGCCTGTCGCCGTTTCTCGACCGGGGGCTGATGCTTTATTCGGCGGCGTCCACGGTGACCGCGATTATTGTCGCCTCGGTGCTATGGATCCTGCTCGGCTGGACCGATGGCGGCGCTGCGGTGATTCTGGCGGCGGTGGCGTGCAGCTTCTTCGCCTCGATGGACGACCCGGCGCCGCAGATTTTCCGGTTCTTTTTCTGGACCGCGATGTCGGTGTTGTTCGCCAGTCTTTATCTGTTCCTGGTCCTGCCCAACCTGCATGATTTTCCGATGCTGGTGCTGGCGTTTTCTGTGCCGTTCATTTGCATCGGCACCCTGACGGTCAAGCCGCAGTTTTACCTGGGCATGCTGCTGACGCTGGTCAACACCTCGTCGTTCATCAGCATTCAGGGCGCTTACGACGCGGATTTCCTCAGCTTCGCCAACTCCAACCTCGCCGGCCCCGTCGGCTTGCTGTTTGCCTTTGTCTGGACGCTGATCGCCCGGCCATTCGGTGCGGAACTGGCGGCCAAGCGCCTGACCCGTTTCAGCTGGCGCGACATCGTCAGCCTGACCGAGCCGGCCACGCTGGCCGAACACCGGCACTTGGGCGTGCAGATGCTCGATCGCCTGATGCAGCATCTGCCGCGCCTGGCCATGACCGGGCAAGACACCGGCATCGCGCTGCGGGAAGTGCGCGTAGCGCTGAACCTGCTCGACTTGCTGGCTTACACGCCGCGAGTGCTCGGCGCCCCGCAAGTGCTGCTGCATCAAGTAGTGGCCGAGGTTGGCGAGTATTTCAAGGCGTGCCTGAAGGCGGGCGAGCGATTGCCGGCACCGAGCCCGCTGCTGATGACCCTCGACCGCACCCGCCGCGCCCTCAACACCGAGTGCGATGACGGCGCGCGTCTGCACCTGTTGCATGCCCTGAGCGGCCTGCGCCTGTCGCTGCTGCCAGGGGTGGAATTCGTCGCCTTGGGCGAACTCGAAGAACCGCTTCCCCATGGCATCGATGGAGCGCCTTTATGATCGGTGATCTGGATATCAGCGGGGTGTTCCTGCCCACGTTGCTGGTGCTGATGGGCATTACGTATCTGTTGTTCCTGTTGGTGCACGGGCTGCTGACACGCCTGCACTTTTTCCGTCTGGTCTGGCACCGGGCATTGTTTAACGTGGCTCTCTACGCCTTGCTGCTTGGCGCCGTGGACTCACTCAGTCGATACCTGATGACATGAAAAAACCTTTTTTGACCCTCGGTCGCGTTGTCCTGACCTTGCTGATCGTGACCTTCGCCGTCGTCGTGGTCTGGCGCATGGTGATGTATTACATGTTCGCGCCCTGGACCCGGGACGGGCACATCCGTGCCGACATCGTGCAGATCGCGCCGGACGTTTCCGGGCTGATCCAGCAAGTGCAGGTGCGTGACAACCAATTGGTGAAACGCGGCCAGGTGCTGTTCAGCGTCGACCAGGACCGATTCAAACTGGCCTTGCGTCAGGCGAAAGCGGCGGTCGCCGACCGTCAGGAAACCCTGGCCCAGGCGCAACGGGAAGCCAAGCGTAACCGTGGCCTGGGCAATCTGGTGCCGGGCGAGCAACTGGAAGAAAGCCAGTCGCGGGTCGCTCGCGCCGAAGTGGCGTTGATGGAAGCCCAAGTGGCGGTGGACAGCGCCCAGCTCAACCTGGACCGCTCGACCATCCGCAGCCCGGTGGACGGCTACGTCAACGACCGTGCGCCGCGTGCGCAGGAATTCGTCACCGCCGGGCGTCCGGTGTTGTCGGTGGTGGACAGTAATTCGTTCCACATCGACGGTTATTTCGAAGAAACCAAACTCGACGGCATTCATGTCGGCCAGTCGGTCGACATCCGCGTGGTCGGCGACCGCGCGCGTTTGCGTGGCCACGTGGAAAGCATCGTCGCCGGCATCGAGGACCGCGACCGCAGCAGCGGCAGCAACCTGCTGCCCAACGTCAATCCGGCCTTCAGCTGGGTGCGCCTGGCCCAGCGGATTCCGGTGCGGATTGCCTTCGACGACGTACCGGCGGATTTCCGCATGATCGCCGGGCGCACCGCCACGGTATCGATCATGGAAGACCAGCCGCAGGAGCCCGCGAAATGAGCAGGGCCGCGGGTTTGGCTGTCGTCGGATTAGGCGTGTTGCTGTCGGCCTGTCAGGTGGTCGGGCCGGATTATCACCTGCCGGACGACGCGGCCATCCACCGTGAAGACTTGCAGGGTGAATTGGCGGTGAACGGTAAAAATGTCGTTTCCGCCCCGGTGCCCGCCGATTGGTGGCGCCTGTATCAGGATCCGCGCCTGGACCAATTGGTGCAGCAGGCCATGGTCACCAATACCGATTTGCGCGTGGCGGCGGCGAGCCTTTCCCGGGCCCGTGCTCAGGTTGACGAAGCGCAGGCGGCGGGCGGCTGGAGCGGCGGCGTGAAAATGGGCGCCCAGCGTTTGCAGGAGTCCGGCGAAGCCTTCTTGCTGGCGGATAAAGTACCCGTGGCCAACGTTGGCGACATCGGCATTACGACCTCGTATCAGTTCGACCTGTTTGGCACCTTGCAGCGCGGCATCGAAGCGGCCAAGGCCAATGCCGACGCGACCCAGGCTGCCGCCGATACCGCACGCATCACCTTGGTGGCCGATGTGGTTCGGGCCTACACCCAAGTGTGTGCGGCCAATGAAGAGCAGGAAATCGCTCAGCATTCCCTCGACCTGCAAGCCCAAGGCACGACCCTGATCCAGCGTCTGCGCGACGCCGGGCGCGGCGATGAAACCCAGGTCACGCGCTCGCAAACTCAATTCAAATCCTTGCGCGCCGACATGCCGCGCTATGAAGCGGCGCGCCAGGCGGGTTTGTTCCGTTTGTCGATGCTGTTGGCCAAACCGGTCGATCAGTTGCCGGCCGGGACCGCCACCTGCAACGAACTGCCGAAAATCACTCAATTATTGCCGGTCGGTGACGGCGCCACTTTGCTCAAGCGCCGGCCCGATGTGCGCCAGGCCGAGCGCCGATTGGCCGCCGCGACCGCTGGCATCGGCATCGCCACCGGCGAGTTGTACCCGGACATCAGCATCGGCGCGACCGTCGGCACCGTCGGCATCCTGGAAAACCTCGGCAAACCGGCGACCAACCGCTGGGGCTTTGGTCCGTTGTTGACCTGGACTGTGCCGTCCAATGGTTCCCGGGCGCGAATCCGTGAGGCAGAAGCGGCGACCCAAGGTACGCTTGCGCATTTCGACGGCGTGGTGCTCAACGCCATCCGCGAAACCCAGACCAGCCTGGCGCAATACTCCGCGCTGCTGCAACGCCGCGATGCGTTGGCCGATGCCGAACAATCGGCACAACTGGCCGCCGACCAGACCCACCGCTTCTTCCAGGCTGGCCGCGCATCGTTCCTGGCGGATCTGCAAGCGACCCGCACCTACACCGATGTACGGGCGCAATTGGCCTCCGCGAACACGCAAGTTGCCATGAGCCAGATCGATCTGTTCCTCGCGTTGGGCGGTGGCTGGGAAAGCGGACGAACGCAAGCGTCACAACCCGGCAAACCCTGAGGCCGTTGCTATGCTTTGATTTGATGAAGTCGCGCGTCGATTTCATCGATCAAGGCTCGCGTTGGTCATGGGGATCTAATAATGAAAAACCCTTATGCTCCCGGCTTCTGGTGCGCTATTGCGGCATTGGTTCTGCTGTCGGCCACCTATTTCTACGGCATCATGCTGGCCCACCAGATCGACAAGGCTCTGGTGTTCCTCGACAGCGCAGCCGCGCTGATTGCCGTGATGGCAATCGTCGTAGTGGCCTGGGCCTCAGTCCAGGGCCAGCGCATCAAGAAAAGACAACTCGAACAAGGCAAGACCCGGGTGCTGATCTGGGACACCAAGGTGGCTTTGCGTCGGGTCGAAACGGTGTTTGACCGCTATTTCTGGGGCAGTTACTGGCAACCGGGGCGCACGTTCCAGGAAGTCATGGGCGAACTCACCGGCACGCCACTGGAAAAAAGCCTCGATACGTTGAAGAAACAATGCCTTGAACTGGACAAGCAAGTCTCCGAAGACGGCAGGCACTGGCTGAACAACGCCCGCGAACTCTCCGATGTCGCCGCCGCCATGGCCCGCGAACGCTATCAGCTGGACTTCTGCGATCCCCGTGCGGACGTGGCGGGCGGGGCGGTAATCAATCGCGATTTTGAAGTGCTGGTGTATACGTGGACGGCGCGGCTCAAAAGCTTTGATCACCAGCTGGATGAGATGGAAGTTCAGTATTCCTGAATTGATGTTGTCGGTATTGACGCCTTCGCGGGCAAGCCTCGCTCCTACAAGGATCATGCGATACCTGTAGGAGCGAGGCTTGCCCGCGAACGCGATTTCATGACCGCCGAAACTCTCGGCCCGTGCACGCGGTCCATAGACACTCTTTAACCTTTAAACATTGGGCCACCCGGTGCGCCTGATGCTAATCTCCCTCGCACTTTCAGCGCAGTCGTGACCGCAACCCGTCAAGGGTTCAGGGAAGACGACCACATTTTCAACAACGGACATTGATCGGGTAATTCATGAATAAATCAGCAGGCGTGCTTCTTGGAATCGTCGTTGCCATCGGTGCAATCAGCGCCGGTGGTGCCTGGTACACCGGCACCAAAATCGAAGGCGTGCTGAATACCTCGATCGCTGACGCCAACAAAGAGCTGAAAGCCGCGCTGGTGGGTTCCAACGGCACGGCATCGCTGGAACTGGTCTCGCTGGAGCGCCACGTGTTCAGCAGCACCGCGCACTATCGCCTCAAGGGTGAAGGTGAAATGTTTGGCGAAGCGCCGGTCGAGTTGCTGTTCGTCGACCACATCGAACACGGACCGCTGCCGTTCTCGCGTCTGATGTCGCTGAAATGGCTGCCGGTCATGGCCACCAGTCACTACGAACTGGAAAGAACGCCAACCACCGAGAAATGGTTCGCCGCTGCCAAGGACCAGTCGCCTCTCAAGGGCCTGGTCAATATCGGGTACGACAATTCCACCAACGGCACGCTCGAATTGCTGCCGCTGGACGTGGCGCTGGACGCCACCTCCCACCTGAAGTTTTCCGGTCTGAACCTCGACGTCGCCGCCAGCGCCCAAGCCCAAAAGGTCAAGGCTGACGGCTACATGGACAGCCTGACGCTGACCACGGTGGCTGAAGACCAGACACCCGTGAAGGTCGAGCTGAACGGCCTGACCGTGGCCAGCAACCTGACCAAAAGCACCTACGGTTATTACGTCGGCGACAACACCCTGGAGGTGACCGACAGCAAAACCACCTTCGGCGCCAAACAGTCGGTACTGGGCTTCAAGAAATTTGAAATGAAAAACCACACCGAAGAGTCGGGCACCAGCGCTTCGGGGCGCGCCGATTACAAGGTGGGCGAGGTGTCGTTGAATGGCAAAACGTTCGGTTCTGCGCAGATGGCCATGAGCCTGAAAAACCTCGACATCCCGGCGACCATGTCGCTGATGCAGATCTACCAGACCAAATTGCAGCCCTACGAGAAGGCCGCCGCCGAAGCCGCTGCCGCCGGTGAACCGGCGCCAGAACTGGTGTTGACCCCGGAAGAAGAAGCACAGGTCAAAATCGGTCTGGAAAAACTGCTCGCGGCTGGCCCGCAGGTAGCCCTGGAGAATCTGTCGTTCAAATCCACCAACGGTGAAAGCCGCGCCAACCTGGTGCTCGACCTGACCAAACCGCAGTCCATGGACCTGCCGCCAGACCAGTTGACCCAACAACTGATTGCGCTGCTGGATTTCAATCTGAAAGTGTCCAAGCCAATGCTCGTTGACCTGTTCACTGTGCAATCGCAGATTGACGGTCAGACCGACGCCAAGCTCATCGCCGATCAGGCAACGGCGACTGCTGACATGTTCAGCAGCATGGCGGTCGGTACGCAACTGGCCAAGCTGGAGGGCAACGATGTCGTCACCAAATTGCATTACGCCAACAACCAGGTGGAATTCAATGGCCAGAAAATGACCGTTGAACAATTTGTCGGCTTCGTGATGAGCAAACTCGGCGGCGTTGCACCGATTCAGTAATACCGCTCGCTTCATGGCAACGCCCGGTCTCTGCGAACGCAGGCACCGGGCGTTTTGCTGTCCGCTGTTTAAACCTAATCCACATCCCGAATCAACAGCCACGCCTCATCCACCGGCAGCGGTTGCTTCATCCGTTCAGCGAGCATCGCCATCGCCCGCTCTTTGTCGCAGGCAACAGCCGCCACCACCACGCCGTTCTTGCTGAACAGGCCGATAAAGGGTGGATGGTCAGGGTTGCCTTTGAACTCGACTTCGTCCCAGCTTTCGGCGTGGCCGAGGTAGTCGTAATTTTTGCCGAAGTGCCAGGTCCAGAAATACGGCACGTCGAGGTAGTGCTCGTCGCCGCCCAGCATGTTCGCCGCCGCGATCCGCGCCTGTTGCTGGGCCAGGCGCCAGTGTTCGATGCGCTGGGGCTGGCCGTTGAGCGGGAAGGTCGCGATATCACCCGCCGCCCAGAGCCCGTCGGCCACGCGCATGCCGCCGTCGGCCTGCAGTGAACGGTCTTTTTCCTTGGGCAGGTCGGCAAACGGATCCGTCGCCGGGCTGACGCCGATGCCGACGAGCACCAGATCCGCAGGCAAACGTTGACCGTTTTCCAGTTTCACCGCTTCGACCTTGCCCGTGCCTTCGATCTGCGCGGCTTCGCTGTCGCTATGAAACACCACGCCGTTGGCCACGTGCCGGGCACGAATCGCCTTGCCGACCGCTTCGCCAAACTGCTTGACGAACGGCACTGCGTGGCGCGCCAGCACGGTGACCTCCAGACCGTATTGGCGCAGGGCCGACGCGGACTCCAAGGCAATGAAGCTATCGCCGATGATCACCACCCGTTGGCCGGGTTTTGCCGCGTTCAGAATCCGCGTCGCCTGATCCTTGGAGCGCAGCAGGAAGACTTGCGGCAAGTCAGCACCTGGCAACGTGAGGGGGTTGGGTGTGCCGCCGGTCGCGAGCAGCGCAGCGTCATAGGTCAGTGACTGACCGTCGGCCAGTCGCAGTGTTTTGTTGGCTGTATCCAGGCTCGCCACTTCACCGTTTATTCGCTCGATGCGCTGCTCGCGGTAAAAGCGTTCATCCCGTAGCGGCGGGACTTCTTCGGGCGGCATTTCCCCGGCAATCACGAATTTGCTCAGCACTGTGCGGTCGTAACCGGCGTCGGCTTCACGGTCGATCAGCACGACGCGGCCGCCGAAGCCTTTTTCGCGCAATGCCGCTGCTCCCGCCGTGCCGGCGGCCCCGGCTCCGATGATCACAAACGTGCGCTCATCATCGGCTGGCGGGGTGTGGGGATCCGATAGCGGCTGATCGTCGACCCAGACCTCGTCATCACGCATCTCCAGGGGATAGCGCTTGAGGCTGTCCAGAGACGGCGGATCACACAGCCCGCCATCCTCGATCCGATACGCGGCTTTGTGCCACGGACAGATCAGACGCCCATGGCACAGCGCACCCTCGGCCAGCGGCGCCCCGGCGTGGGGGCATTCACCTTGATAGGCGCGCAATTGATCGCCGACCCTTAGCAAAACTATCTTGGTGTCCGCGATCCGTACTTCCAGGCCTCGGTTTTCGGGCACATCGGCAAAACGGGCGACGCGGTGCAGGGCCATGATCATTCTCCAGGCGGGCGTTTCACTTAAGAGTTTGGCCTTAGTCCCGAGGTTCAGCCAATTCCCACTGCCACCGCACCAACGGTACGGCTATAGTTCGCAGGCCGACGAAGGCCCCATCCGCACAAGGTGCTCCGGAATGACCCGATTGACCTCTCTGAACCCTTGGCTGGCGGCCGTTGCAGTCGCCCTTTGCGTGCAATTTCCGGCGCAGGCCCAGGAGCGTTTCACCGTCAGCATTCCCGGTGTTTCGGATAACCGCCTGTTCACCTCGGCGGCGGCCAGCGACGCCAGCGGCTGCGGCGGCAAGAATCAGTCCCCGGCCCTGAGCTGGAACGCCGGCCCCCAGGGCACCTTGAGTTACGCCATCGTCATGCACGACCCGGACGGCCAGAAAGGCCTTGGGGTCGATCACTGGATTCACTACGGCATCAAGGCCACGACCCGTCAGATCCCGGCCGGTGTGGGCGCCAAATCCGCGCTAGAAGGTATGGGCGGCAGCAACAGCAAAGGCACCACCGGCTACATCGGTCCTTGTCCACCCGTCGGCGACAGCTCCCACCACTACATTATCCAGCTCTACGCCCTGGACCTCGCTCCAGACGCCTTGCCCGCCGGCCTGACGCGTGCGCAGCTGCTGGAGAAAATCAAAGGCCATGTGCTGAAAAACAGCAGTGTGGTGCGGCGTTATCACCGCTGAGATTAATTTTTCAGCCGGGTTAACCCGAATCTGAACGGGGGCTCGTCTCAGAGGATGAATGGATCAATTTCCTCCTGAGGTCAGCCCCCATGTCCCTCCCTCTGCATTTCCTCCGCCCGGCCGCCCAGGGTTTCACCGTCGGGTTGCTGTTGGCCGTTGCCGGTTGCGGCGCTTCCTCTAAACCTGAGTCCACCGCTGTGTCGCCACCGGCTCAAGGTGCACTGAAGACTGAGGCGCTGGTGCGCAGCGAGTCCGTTGCCGCGGATGCCTCGATGGCCAAACGCAGCACCCGTCCAGCCCCCATGGCGAGCTTTGCGCCTGAGGTGGCTGCGCCGGGTTATCGGGATGAGCAGCGCGAGCAATATCAGGCATTGGCGGATAACCCGATTCACAGTGTGGCCGAGGCGCCGGTCTCGACTTTCAGCGCCGACGTCGATACCGGCGCTTACGCCAATGTCCGCCGCTTGCTGAATCAGGGACGCCTGCCGCCCGAAGGCGCTGTGCGGCTGGAAGAACTGGTCAATTACTTCCCCTACGACTACGCGCTGCCCACGGACGGCTCGCCTTTTGGCGTGACCACTGAACTGGCGTCATCGCCATGGAATCCGCATACCCGTTTGCTGCGCATCGGTATCAAAGCCTCGGACCGCGCAGTCGCGGAACTGGCCCCGGCCAACCTGGTGTTTTTGGTGGACGTCTCCGGCTCGATGGACCGTCGCGAAGGTTTGCCACTGGTCAAAAGCACCCTGAAATTGCTGGTCGATCAACTGCGCGAGCAGGACCGGGTGTCTTTGGTGGTCTACGCCGGCGATTCGCGTGTGGTTCTAGAGCCGACTTCTGGACGGGAAAAAGCGAAGATTCGTACAGCGATTGATCAATTGACCGCCGGTGGCTCGACGGCGGGTGCCTCGGGTATCGAACTGGCCTATCAGATGGCGCAACAAGCCTTCATTCCCAAAGGCATCAACCGCATCCTGCTGGCCACGGACGGTGACTTCAACGTCGGCATCAGCGACTTCGACAGCCTCAAGCAAATGGCTGTGGATAAACGCAAGACGGGCGTTTCCCTGACCACCTTGGGTTTTGGTGTGGATAACTACAATGAACACCTGATGGAACAACTGGCCGACGCCGGCGATGGCAACTACGCCTACATCGACAACCTGCGCGAGGCGCGCAAAGTGCTGGTGGATCAACTCGGTTCAACCCTCGCGGTGGTGGCGAAAAACGTGAAGCTGCAAGTGGAGTTCAACCCGGCGCAGGTCAGCGAATATCGGCTGCTGGGGTATGAGAACCGGGCGCTGAAGCGTGAGGATTTCAGCAATGACAAAGTCGATGCCGGTGAAATCGGTGCAGGACACACGGTGACAGCGTTGTACGAAATCGTGCCCAAGGGCGAGAAGGGCTGGCTGGAGCCGCTGCGGTATGGCAAGGCTGAGCCGGGGGCTTCCGGTACAACTGGGGAGTTGGCGATGCTGCGTGTGCGATATCAGCTGCCGGAAGGTGGGAAAAGTCGCTTGATCGAACGGCCGATTGCGGGTAATTCGGTCGGCAACGCCAGTGATGACCTGCGCTTTGCGTCGGCTGTGGCAGCGTTTTCCCAGCAGCTCAAGGACGGGCGTTACACCGGTGATTTCAGCCTGAAAGACACCGAAGCCTTGGCGCGCGGTGCACGGGGCGACGACCCATTCGGTCTGCGCGCAGAGTTCGTGCAATTGGTTGAGTTGGCGCAGAGCCTGCGAACCACTACCACCGCCTCCAACACTGAGTCGCATAAAGGAGCTTATAACTGACATGTCCGCGCCTGAACCGAGCGACGAATCGCTACTGGCCCGGTACCGCGCAGGCGACGGGCCAGCGTTCGAGATCTTGTACGCCCGTCATCGCCAGGGCCTCTACCGATTCCTCTTCGGTTTGAGCGGCAGGCCTGAACTGGCCGAAGAGGTTTACCAGGACACCTGGCTGAGCCTGATCCGCAGCACCAGTCAGCCACAAGGCCGGGCGAATTTTCGTACATGGCTCTATCAGATTGCCCGCAACCGATTGATCGATCACTGGCGCAAACATGGCATTCACAACCCTTTGCACGACAGCTACGACGAACAAACCCACGCCGTGATTGATGAGGCGACCGATCCCGAACAACTGCTGAGCCTGAGCCGCGACAGCCAACGTCTCGAAACCGCGTTGCACGACCTGCCCGCCGACCAGCGCGAAGTGTTCCTGCTCCGCGCCCACGGCGATCTCGACCTGCCGCAGATCGCCGTCCTCACCGAAACACCCCTGGAAACCGTCAAGAGTCGCTTGCGCTATGCCCAGCAAAAACTGCGTCGGCTGCTGGCCGAGGAGGTACTGACATGACTGACGCCCGTAAAACACCGGAAGACCAAGTGCTTCAGCATTACCGTGAACACGTGGCTGGCGAACCACCGGCTCATCTGGATGCATTCATCCTGGCTGCTGCACACCGTGAAACACCTGCGCACAAACCGAACCTGTGGCAACGCTGGGTCCAGGCTTGCCAAAAACCTCGTTGGCAAGTCGCATTCGCCAGCCTCGTTGGCGTCGCCTTCATGTTGGCGCTGGTGCAGCGTACGCCTGAGCAAGTGCCAACTTTGGATTCCAGCCCTGCACCCAAAACCTCGTCTTTTGCGGCCAAGAAAGAAGCTGCAGAAGCGCCGGCATCGGTTGCCCGCTCAATGGCGGCCCCGGCCGGCGCGATGTCCGCGCCTGCGCCCGCACCCGTAGCGCCAATGGCCGAGTTGGCTGCGCCCGCGCAGAGCGAATCGATCAGCGCTGACATGGTGGAAGAAGCAAAAGTGAGCAAACGCCCAGGGGAGGCTCCGGCGAAGTTTATCGACGACCAGTTACGTGAAGTGATTCGCTTGCAAAATGCCGGTCAGACAAAGGCGGCTGATGAGCTGATGGCGAACTTGCACAAACGCTTTCCCAAGGAAAATCTCGCGGCTCGGCTCAAGGAATTGCAGAAAAACTGAGCAGCAGGGCGGTCGTCCATTTGGCAACGAGCCCCGAAAGCGCGCACTATCGGCCTATAGCCGATGCGTTGGAGGATGCCGTGGCAAAAAAAATCGACCGCATCGCCCAAATGCTCAACTGCCCGGAAAAGGGTGAGGTATTGCGGCGCGCTGTGACGGAGAGTCGTAAGGAGTTTCTGCTGGCGAAGCAGGCAGAGGAAGCGCTGGAGGAAGACGTTCTTGACGATGAAGAGGTTGAGGACGAAGAGGATGATGAGTATGACGAGTTTGATTGGACGACGGAATGAAAGACCACATTATGCTCGTTTGTGAATCTGACACCTTGGTTGCTCAGCGCTCGTCCTACACGGAATCACAGCAGATGGCAGTTCGGTTACAAGCTAAGGCTATTGAAGCTAGCTGTAATGATCCGCGTCCAAATATCGCCGCCGAAACAGTGTTTGCGGAGTTTTATGTGCTCATTGATGACATTGAGGCTAAGCAAAGCAGGACGGGACACCGCCCACAAAAAAGCCCCAGTCCTTAAGGCCTGAGGCTTTCTCGTTTCTACTAGTATGGTGCACCAGGCGGGATTCGAACCCACGACCCCTGCCTTCGGAGGGCAGTACTCTATCCAGCTGAGCTACTGGTGCAAGCGGGCGCCATGATACTCATATGCACTGCGGGCGTCCATGCTGCTGAATCGACTGCGGTTTTCGCAAGCGTAACAACCGTTTGCTACGTTGATCAGAAAAAGTAGGCAAATGCGGCGTTTTCGTTCTTTTTTTCGAACAGACTATTGTCCTTTACCCCCTTTGATCCTAGGATTCGTTTGAGATTTCAAACGCTCTTGTCTGGGTGCTGAACCGCACGAGTTTCGAACAGTGCGCTATTTATGTGCTTCAGCCCGGTGAATGATTTCCCTGACGGCAGCCTACAAGGCGCCTTTCTACAATCATAATTCGCTCCGCGCTGGTCGCGGTGCTGTTAAGGAAAGCCGACATGCAGCTTAAAGATACCCAGTTGTTCCGCCAGCAAGCCTTTATCGATGGCGCTTGGGTTGATGCGGACAATGGTCTGACGATCAAGGTCAACAACCCGGCAACGGGCGAAATTCTGGGCACTGTGCCGAAAATGGGCGCTGCCGAAACCCGCCGTGCCATCGAAGCCGCTGACAAGGCGCTGCCGGCCTGGCGTGCACTGACCGCCAAGGACCGCGCGAACAAGCTGCGTCGCTGGTTCGAACTGATCATCGAAAACCAGGACGACCTGGCTCGATTGATGACCCTGGAACAGGGCAAGCCATTGGCTGAAGCCAAGGGCGAAATCGTTTACGCCGCTTCCTTCATCGAGTGGTTCGCCGAAGAAGCCAAGCGCATCTACGGTGACGTGATTCCGGGCCACCAGCCAGATAAGCGCCTGATCGTGATCAAGCAGCCGATCGGCGTGACCGCAGCCATCACCCCGTGGAACTTCCCGGCCGCGATGATCACCCGTAAAGCCGGCCCGGCCCTGGCCGCCGGTTGCACCATGGTGCTCAAGCCTGCTTCGCAAACCCCTTTCTCCGCATTCGCGTTGGCTGAACTGGCCCAGCGTGCCGGCATCCCTGCCGGTGTGTTCAGCGTGGTCACCGGCAGTGCCGGCGACATCGGCAGCGAGCTGACCAGCAACCCGATCGTGCGTAAATTGTCCTTCACTGGCTCGACCGAAATCGGTCGTCAGTTGATGGCTGAATGCGCCAAGGACATCAAGAAAGTGTCCCTGGAACTGGGCGGCAACGCGCCGTTCATCGTGTTCGACGACGCGGACCTGGATAAGGCCGTCGAAGGCGCAATCATTTCCAAGTACCGCAACAACGGCCAGACCTGCGTCTGCGCCAACCGTCTGTACATTCAGGATTCGGTCTACGACGCGTTTGCCGAGAAGCTGAAAGTGGCCGTAGCCAAACTCAAGATCGGCAACGGTCTGGAAGAAGGCACCACCACTGGCCCGCTGATCGACGAAAAAGCCGTGGCCAAGGTTCAAGAGCACATTGCTGACGCAATCAGCAAAGGCGCAACCGTTCTGGCGGGTGGCAAGGTCATGGAAGGCAACTTCTTCGAGCCGACTATCCTGACCAACGTGCCGAAAAACGCTGCCGTGGCCAAGGAAGAAACCTTCGGTCCATTGGCGCCACTGTTCCGCTTTAAAGACGAAGCCGAAGTGATCGCGATGTCCAACGACACCGAGTTCGGCCTGGCCTCGTATTTCTATGCTCGCGACCTGGGTCGTGTGTTCCGTGTGGCCGAAGCCCTGGAATACGGCATGGTCGGCGTCAACACCGGGTTGATCTCCAACGAAGTCGCGCCGTTCGGCGGCATCAAGGCGTCGGGCCTGGGCCGTGAAGGCTCCAAGTACGGCATCGAAGATTACCTGGAAATCAAATACCTCTGCCTGGGCATCTAAGCTCGGCAGACGGGAATGCAACAAGCGGAAAGGGCACGAGAGCGCTGTCCCTTTCTGCGCTTCAAACGGAATTTTCTCTGTGGCCGGGAAAGCTGTGGCAGTCGATCATCGCATGCTGCCGTAGTTGCCTCCCCGCCGCATTTTCCTTGAACCACGCCGCCCGATGAGCGGTGAATGAGGACTTTATGAGCAAGACTAACGCATCCCTGATGAAACGCCGCGAAGCCGCTGTACCGCGCGGTGTTGGCCAGATTCACCCGATCTTCGCCGACCACGCGAAGAACGCCACCGTGACCGACGTTGAAGGTCGCGAGTTCATCGACTTCGCCGGCGGTATTGCCGTGCTGAACACCGGTCACGTGCACCCGAAAATCATCGCCGCGGTGACCGAGCAGCTGAACAAGCTGACCCACACCTGCTTTCAGGTGCTGGCCTACGAACCGTACGTAGAGCTGTGCGAAAAAATCAACGCCAAGGTGCCAGGTGATTTCGCCAAGAAAACCCTGCTGGTCACCACCGGTTCCGAAGCCGTTGAAAACGCTGTGAAGATCGCCCGTGCCGCCACTGGCCGTGCCGGCGTGATCGCGTTCACCGGCGCTTACCACGGTCGCACCATGATGACCCTGGGCCTGACCGGTAAAGTCGTGCCTTACTCGGCCGGCATGGGCCTGATGCCAGGCGGCATCTTCCGCGCGCTGTACCCGAACGAACTGCACGGTGTGAGCGTCGACGACTCGATCGCCAGCATCGAACGCATCTTCAAGAATGACGCCGAGCCGCGTGACATCGCTGCCATCATCATTGAGCCGGTTCAGGGCGAAGGCGGTTTCTACGTCGCGCCTAAAGAGTTCATGAAGCGTCTGCGTGCCCTGTGCGACCAGCACGGCATCCTGCTGATCGCTGACGAAGTGCAAACCGGCGCTGGCCGTACCGGCACGTTCTTCGCCATGGAACAGATGGGCGTTTGCGCCGACCTGACCACTTTCGCCAAATCCATCGCTGGCGGTTTCCCGTTGGCCGGTGTGTGCGGCAAGGCCGAATACATGGACGCCATTGCTCCAGGCGGCCTGGGCGGTACTTACGCCGGTAGCCCGATTGCTTGCGCTGCGGCCCTGGCCGTGATGGAAGTGTTCGAAGAAGAGCACCTGCTGGATCGCTGCAAGGCAGTCGGCGAGCGTCTGGTCACTGGCCTGAAAGCCATCCAGGCCAAATACCCGGTCATCGGCGAAGTCCGTGCCCTGGGCGCGATGATCGCGGTCGAGCTGTTTGTCGACGGTGACAGCCACAAGCCGAACGCTGCCGCGGTGGCATCGGTGGTGGCCAAGGCTCGCGACAAAGGGCTGATCCTGCTGTCCTGCGGCACTTACGGCAACGTTCTGCGCGTCCTGGTTCCGCTGACCGCGCCGGATGAGCAATTGGACAAAGGTCTGGCAATTATCGAAGAGTGCTTCTCGGAACTCTGATCTAAAATGTTCATATGAATGTGTGAGCTGATCGACAAAAAACCCGCTTCGGCGGGTTTTTTTGTCCCCGAGACAAACTGCACCGTCCATGATCAGCATTGACTAAGGTACAAGCATCGCAAAGGGAGCGTGCAGATGACCGCTGTGGTTTTACCGGCTGTACCGCGTGTGTTGGTTGCCGAGGCTGACCCTTGGTCTCGTGACCTGATCAAACAAGTGCTGTTGAGCGTGCGCTGTGACGCACGGCTGGATCTGTGTGCCGATGGTCAGGAAGCGTTGCGGCTGTTGGCGGAAAATCCGTATGACCTGGTGATCGTCGACGGGGAGCTGCCCGGCGTCGACGGTCTGAATGTCTTGCGCAACGTCCGTCAGCGCAAACGCAATCCGCCACTGCCTTTCATCCTGATGAGCAGCCGCAACGACAGCGCCAGTGTGCGCGAAGCCTTGCCCCTGGCGCCTACGGCGTACCTGACCAAGCCCCTGAACATGGAAAGCCTGACCCAGCGTCTGCAGGATCTGCTGCTGAACGCCGGTGAAGAGGTTTTCTGTGAAATGCCGACACTGGCGGCCGGCATGACCTTGTCGGTGTATCTGCAGCGCCGTCGCGAACTGGCGGAGGGTGCGCCATTGATGGCCGATGTGCAGATGGCGGTCAACGCCAGCCTGAACACCCGCGGTCTTGACCTGGTGCGGCTGGAAGAGGAAATCCGCACCGACCCGCACATCACCGCCGTTTTGATCGCGGCGGCTAACAGCGCGGCGCTGCACGTTGGCGATGCGGTCCAGACCTTGTCTCAGGCGCTGCACCGCTTGGGCTCCGCGCAAAGCATGAACCTGATCCTCGGGTTGGCACTCAAGCACAGTGCCCGGCTCAGCGATCCGTTCCTGGCGGACTATGCCGAGCGCTTCTGGGACTTGTCTCTGCACACTGCCGAATACGCCCGCACGCTGGCGCGGTTGCTGGATCTGGATCAAGAGCGTTGTTATTGCGCAGGCATTCTGCATTGCCTCGGCGACCTTGCGTTGCTGAGGTGTTTGCAGGAATGGAAGCAGGCCGGTGGCGAGCTGGATGAACGGGAGGAGGTCGGCAATGCCTTGGCCGAGTTCGGCGCAGCCTACGGTTCGTCGCTGCGGACTCGCTGGCGGCTGCCGCTGGAGTTGCGGGAGTTGATTGCAGCGGCCTATCAGCTCGGTGGCGGCGTTTATTCTCGCGAAGCGTTGGTGATGAACATGGCCGCGCAACTGGCGCGCCTGACCGAGCACGAGGGCATTGAGGCCTTGGCGAAGAGCCGGACTGCGCGGTTGCTCAAGATCGGCTTGCCGGAGTTGATGCGGCTGCGCAAAAAGTAAACTTCACACAAAAACCTGTGGGAGCGAGCCTGCTCGCTCGCACAGGAGTTGTGTTGGATTTTGGATGGGTGTCACCCGGAAATAATGCGGTTTTTTCCCTGGCGCTTGGCTTCATACATGGCGGCATCCGCGCGGGCGAACACGCTGTCGAGGGAGTCGTCCTCCGGCGTCAGGCTGGTCAAGCCCTGGCTGACGGTGATGCCGAACGTCTGGTCATCATGGCTGAAGCTCAGTTGCTGAATCTGCCATTGCAGGCGCTCGGCGACTTGCATGGCCATGTCGGGTGCACAGCCGGGAAACACCGCTGCGAATTCCTCGCCTCCGATCCGCCCGAATACATCTCCCCGGCGTAATGCGGCTCGACCGCTCTCGGCGATTCGTTGCAGTACGTTGTCGCCCGCTTGATGACCGTAAGTGTCGTTGACCCCTTTGAAGTCATCGATGTCCAGCAACAGGAACGCCATCGGTGCGCCTTGCTTGCGCGCCTGAGCAAACTCGCGCTGGGCGCATTCGAAGAAGTGTCGGCGATTGCTGCTTTGCGTCAGCACATCGGTGGTCGCCAGGCGCTGCAACTCGGCTTCCATCCGTTTCTTTTCGGTGATGTCTTCGGCAATGCCGACGATGATCACCGGTTGGCCCGGCTCGGCCTGGCGGTTGATGAAGCATTTGTCGCTGAGCCAGCGCACCTGGCCGTCGGCGGCGATGATGCGGTATTCGCGGTCTTCAACGGCGCCTTTGACCAGCACTTCGGCGAGGCTGCGCTCGGCGTAGTCGAGGTCATCGGGGTAAATGCTGTCGCGCCATTCATTGTAGTCGGACAGCAAGCTGCCAGCCGATCGGCCAAAAATCCGTTCATACGCCGGACTGACGTAGAGCACCTGACGGGTTTCCCAGTTGAAGGCCCAAAGCACCGCGTTGACGCTCACCAGCAGGGAGCTGAACAGCTGTTCGCGTTCGCTCAGGCGCGCGACTTCGCTCTGGGCGTGCATCAGCGCCATCAGGGTTTGAGCAGTGTCGGGCGATTGAGTGAAGGATGCGTCTTGCAGGTTTTTTGGGACCATTGGGACAACTCTCAAAGGGCGTGCGCCGCTTGAGGTTCGAAAGCAGCAACAACGAAGCCCGCCGGGGTATGGCGAAGTGTCTTTGAGATAGGGGATTTGGAGATTGGTTCCCGCACTACGTGGCGAGGAGGCTTGCTCCCGCCGGGCGGTATCTGAGGCGCGTTTCTTCAGTTAAAACGCGTCGTCAGATTGTGCGGCGACGTCGTCGCCGCACGGGGGCAAGCCCCCTCGCCACAGGGAAGAGCTTCGGCAGGGTCAGGCAGCGGCAGGGCGCAGGGAGTAGGTTTTCAGCTGGTCGGCGAAGTCGCGCAGGGATTGAATCCCGCTGGCTTCCGCTTCGTGTACCCAATCCTTGATGGCAGCCAGCATGTCGTGACCATTTGAGCTGGTCTTGACCCAGATCTGCTGCAAGGCCAGGCGTTTCTCGTAAATTACCTTCAGCGCCTGGCTGTGCTCGAGCATGGTCTGGATGCGCAGGTGGTGCTTATCGTCCAGCAGACTGGTTTCCCGCGAAAGCAGACGCTTGGCCCGGTGGAACTGGTGACGGACCGAGTGATCGACCTTTTCCAGCTCTTGCTTGACCAGCGGCGCGATAACCAATTTGCGGTATTGGGCCATGATCTGGAAGCGGTTGTTCAGGATCGCCATGGCGGTGTCCATGTCCAGGCTGCCTTTGCCTTCGACGCGGTGGGCGATCGGTGCAACCCGCTGGACCTTGGCCAGGCGGAAGAAACTGAAGACCTGGATCCAGGCCCAGCCGAGGTCGAACTCCCACTTCTTCACCGACAATTTTGCCGAGTTAGGGTAGGTGTGATGGTTGTTGTGCAGTTCTTCGCCGCCGATCAGGATGCCCCAAGGCACCAGGTTGGTCGCCGCGTCGCGGCATTCGAAGTTGCGGTAGCCGATGGCATGACCCAGGCCATTGACCACCCCGGCGGCCCACACCGGGATCCACATCATCTGGATCGCCCAGATGGTGATGCCGATGGTGCCAAACAGCAGCAGGTCGATGACGCCCATGATCGCCACACCCAGCAGCGGGAAACGGCTGTAGAGGTTGCGCTCGATCCAGTCTTCAGGGCAGTTCTTGCCGTAGATGCGCAGGGTCTCCGGGTTCTCCGCTTCGGCGCGGTACAGCTCGGCACCTTTGCGCAGAACGGTGGACAGGCCCTTGATGACCGGGCTGTGCGGGTCATCGACGGTTTCGCATTTGGCGTGATGCTTGCGGTGGATAGCGGTCCACTCGCGGGTGTTCTGCGCCGTGGTCAGCCACAGCCAGAAGCGGAAGAAATGTTTCAGGCCAGCATTGAGCTCAAGCGAGCGATGGGCTGAATAACGGTGCAGATAGACCGTGACGCCGACGATCGTCACGTGGGTCATCAGCAGGGTGACTGCCACCAGTGACCAGGGCGACAAGCCGAGAAAACCTTCGTACCACATAGGCTATAGGGCCCTCGATAAAGAAAAAAACAGCCGTTGCATTATCACTAAGCCCACAGATAAAACCAGTCACCCTTTCAGATAAGAGTGGCTGGATGTTTCTTTAACCTATAATCCCATCCTTTTCGCAGGGACAAGGACGGCTAATGTCTGCCACCTATCGCGACGCGTCGCGAGCAGCGCTGCTCTATCTATTGATTTCCATCGTCTGGCTGCAGCTCAGCGGCTATTTATTGAACAGTTTCTTCGATGGCTCCGACGAGCTGGTACGTTGGCAACTGATCAACGGTTATGCCTGGATCCTGCTGAGCACCGGCCTGATCTTCGTTGCCAGAGCGCGATTGCTCCGTTGCCTGGGGATCGGCAACACATTGAGTGAGCGTCATGAAGAGCGCGAGCGTTTGCGCCAGGCGGCCGCGGTGTTCGATTGCACACGTGAAGGTGTGCTGGTCACCGATAGCAATGGGCTGATCGTCCACGTTAACCGGGCGTTCATGGAAATCACCGGCTACTCGCAGGCGGAAGTGCTGGGTCAGCGACCGAGCCTGTTCAAGTCGGGCCATCACCCCGCGGATTTTTACCAGACGATGTTCGTGACACTCAAGAGCCTCGGCGAGTGGAGCGGGGAGATCTGGAACCGCCGCAAAAGCGGTGAGATCTACCCGCAATGGCAGACGATCCGCGTCATTCGCGACGATCAGGGCCAGCTCAGCCATTACGTCGCGGTGTTTTCCGACATTAGCGCAATCAAGAATTCCGAACATGAGCTCAAGCATCTGGCTCATCACGATCCGCTGACGGATCTGCCTAACCGTTTGCTGTTCACCGACCGTACCGAGCAGGCGCTGACGTCGGCGCAACTGCACAAGCGTGGCTGTGCATTACTGATGATCGACCTGGATCATTTCAAAATGATCAACGACAGCCTTGGGCACACCATCGGTGACGAACTGCTCAAGGCCGTGGCCGAGCGATTGCAGGCCATGCTCGGGCCGGAGCTCACGCTGGCGCGGCTCGGTGGCGATGAGTTCGCGGTGCTCGCCGAAAGCTGTCCGCAGTTGATGCAGGCGGCGGCGCTTGCGCAACGGATCATTGATGCTCTCAAAGAGCCGTTCCTGATCGGCGGGCATCAACTGTTCATCAATACCAGCATCGGTATCAGTCTGTTCCCCGGCGATGCATTGAGCGCCGAACAATTATTGCGTAACGCTGACTCGGCGCTGTTCAAGGCCAAAAGCGCCGGTCGCGATGGCTACGCCTTGTACACCGAAGAGCTGACCGCCCATGCCCAGAATCGGGTCGAAACGGCTGTTGAGCTGCGCCGAGCGCTGGAGCAGCAGGAGCTGCGCGTTTATTACCAGCCGGTTCACGACCTCAGGACCCGTCGCCTGGTGGGCGCCGAGGCGTTGGTGCGCTGGGAGCATCCGCAACGGGGGCTGGTGCCGCCGGCAGAATTCATTCCCATCGCCGAACGCACCGGGTTGATCGCGGAGATCGATGCGTGGGTGATGCGCCAGGCTTGTCAGCAAATGTGCTCGTGGCAGCAGGCCGGTGTGGCGTTGTCGTTTATCGCGGTAAACGTCTCGTCTCGACTGTTCGCTCGCCGTGAGCTGTTTCAGCAAGTGGCGAAAGTGCTTCACGAAACCGGGCTCGATCCAGCGTTTCTGGAACTGGAAGTCACCGAGAGCGCGGTCATGGAAGACCCGGAAGTGGCCTTGGAGCAGATGCATCGACTGCGCGAGTTGGGTGTGCGGCTGGCCATCGATGATTTCGGCACCGGCTATTCGTCGCTGCTGCGGCTCAAGCGTTTGCCGGTGCAGAAGCTCAAGATCGATCAGGGCTTCGTCGCAGGATTGCCGTGGGATGAGGACGACGTGGCGATCGTGCGGGTGATTATCGCGCTGGCGCAAAGCATGGGGATGCAGGTGCACGCCGAAGGGATCGAGCAGGTCGAGCAGGCGCGTTTCCTGCTCGAACACGATTGCGATCTGGGCCAGGGCTACTGGTTTGGGCGACCGGTTCCGGCCGAGCAGCTCGATTGGGCGCATGCGCCGGAAATTCGCTAAGCGCAGGTCCCCCCTTAATCCGTGACGCAAAGCGTCACCGGATACTTCCCCCCTTCGCGCATAGCGCCGAAGCGATCTGCTTTCTGGTTATATAAACATTCTTAAATAGTCTTTTTAAGAATATCTACGCGTCTCTAGTATTGCTCTCACGCCGCAAGCAGTGCCGCCACTGCCAGGCAATCTCTCAGTTGAAGGAGCAGCACCATGAGCGCATCCCTACGTAGCGTTGAGGGTCAAGACGAAGCCACCATCTTGCGTGAGATCCAGAGCGCACTGCGCGACCTGCGTTTTGGCGCAGTCGAGATCACCGTGCACAACGCCCAGGTGGTCCAGATCGAACGCAAAGAAAAATTCCGTCTGCAAAGCCCGAGCAACAAACCGAGCTGAAAAAAACCGGCAGCCCGCGCTTCCAGCACTCCATAAAAAAAGCCAACACATCCAAGAATTCCAGGAGCTTTCACCATGTCGTCGATTCGTCATTTCGCTTTGGCCGCCCTGGCCAGTGCATTTTTTGCTGGTTCTGCGGTTGCCAAGGATTACGAGTTGCTCAACGTGTCGTATGACCCGACTCGCGAGCTGTATCAGGATTACAACGCCGAGTTCGTCAACTTCTGGAAGAAGGACCACGCTGGCGATAACGTGAAAATCCAGCAGTCCCACGGTGGTTCCGGCAAACAAGGCCGTGCCGTGATCGATGGCCTGCGCGCCGACGTGGTGACCCTGGCCCTGGCCGGTGACATCGACGAAATCGCAAAACTCGGCAAGACCCTGCCGGTCGACTGGCAGAAGCGTCTTCCCGAGGCGAGCACGCCTTACACCTCGACCATCGTGTTCCTGGTACGCAAGGGCAACCCTAAAGGCATCAAGGACTGGGGCGACCTGGTCAAAAACGACGTGTCGGTCATCACTCCTAATCCGAAAACCTCCGGCGGTGCGCGCTGGAACTTCCTCGCGGCCTGGGCCTACGGCCTGAAAGCCAACGGTGGTGACGAAGCCAAGGCCAAGGAATACGTGCAGACCCTGTTCAAGCATGTGCCGGTCCTGGACACCGGCGCTCGCGGTTCGACCATTACCTTCGTCAACAACGGTCAGGGTGACGTATTGCTGGCCTGGGAAAACGAAGCGTTCCTGGCTTTGAAAGAAGACGGCGGCGCGGACAAGTTCGAAATCGTTGTGCCTTCGCTGTCGATCCTCGCCGAACCACCGGTGGCTGTGGTCGACAAGAACGCCGAGAAAAAGGGCAACGCCGAGATCGCCGAGGCGTACCTCAAGCACCTGTACAGCCCGGCCGGCCAGGAAATTGCGGCGAAAAACTTCTATCGTCCACGTGACAAGGATGTGGCCGCCAAGTACAGCAAGCAGTTCCCGACCCTGGACCTGGTGACCATCGACAAGGATTTCGGCGGCTGGAAAAGCGCTCAGCCGAAATTCTTCAATGATGGCGGTGTGTTCGACCAGATCTACCAGGCGCAGTAGTTTTAAATAGCCATCAACGAGTCCCGGATTTAAGTTCGGGGCTTTGCGCGTTCTCAACCAAGGACTTTTATGTCGCGTCGTATCTCCCCCGTCATACCCGGCTTCGGGCTGACGCTGGGCTACACCTTGGTGTACCTCAGCCTGATTGTGCTCATTCCACTGGCGGCGATGTTTGTGCATGCCGCCCAACTTACCTGGGATCAGTTCTGGGCGATTATCTCGGCGCCACGGGTGCTGGCGGCGTTGAAGCTGAGCTTCGGCACCGCGCTCTATGCCGCGATCATCAACGGCATTATCGGCACGCTGCTGGCCTGGGTGCTGGTGCGCTATACCTTCCCAGGACGCAAAGTCATCGATGCGATGATCGACCTACCCTTCGCTTTGCCCACCGCCGTGGCCGGTATCGCGCTGACTGCGCTATACGCGCCCAATGGTTGGGTGGGTCAGTTTGCAGCGGACCTGGGTTTCAAGATCGCGTATACCCCCCTCGGCATCACCCTCGCCCTCACTTTTGTGACACTTCCATTCGTAGTACGTACCGTACAGCCAGTATTGGCTGATATCCCGCGTGAAGTGGAAGAAGCGGCAGCGTGCCTGGGTGCAAAACCGCTACAGGTTTTCCGCCATATTCTGGTGCCCGCGCTGCTGCCAGCCTGGCTGACCGGTTTCGCGTTGGCCTTTGCCCGCGGGGTCGGAGAGTACGGTTCGGTGATTTTCATCGCCGGCAATATGCCGATGAAAACCGAGATCCTGCCGCTGCTGATCATGGTCAAACTCGACCAGTACGATTACACCGGCGCCACGTCCATTGGTGTACTGATGCTGGTGGTTTCCTTCGTCCTGTTGCTGCTGATCAACCTGCTGCAGCGGCGCATCGAAACCCCATAAGGAGGCGCAGAAATGTCCCAATCGTCTATTGCTGCTGCTTCCTCGAACGCCGCCCGCCGTGGCAGTGCTTCGTCGCGGCGAATCCTGATCGGCCTTGGCTGGCTGGTGTTCGTCCTGTTCCTGTTGCTGCCGCTGGTGATCGTGGTATCTCAGGGCCTAAAGCTCGGAATCGGTGCGTTCTTCACCGCGATCTTCGAACCCGACGCGTTGTCGGCCCTGAAACTCACGGTGATCGCCGTGCTGATATCAGTGCCGCTGAACCTGGTGTTCGGTGTCAGCGCTGCATGGTGCGTGAGCAAATACTCGTTCCGTGGCAAAAGTATGCTGGTCACGCTGATCGACCTGCCGTTCTCGGTATCGCCGGTCATCGCCGGTCTGGTCTACGTGCTGATGTTTGGCGCCCAGGGCCTGTTCGGGCCGTGGTTGCAGGATCACGACATCCAGATCGTCTTCGCCTTGCCGGGCATCGTGTTGGCGACGATTTTCGTCACCGTGCCGTTCGTGGCGCGTGAACTGATCCCGCTGATGCAGGAACAAGGCACCCAGGAAGAAGAGGCTGCGCGCTTGCTCGGGGCCAATGGCTGGCAGATGTTCTGGCACGTCACCGTTCCCAACATTAAATGGGGTCTGATCTACGGCGTGGTGTTGTGTACCGCGCGGGCCATGGGTGAATTCGGTGCGGTGTCGGTGGTTTCCGGGCACATTCGCGGGGTGACCAACACCCTGCCGCTGCACGTCGAGATCCTCTACAACGAATACAACCACGTGGCCGCGTTCGCTGTGGCGAGCCTGTTGCTGATCCTGGCGCTCTGCATCCTGCTGCTCAAGCAGTGGAGCGAAAACCGTATTAACCGCCTGCGCGCCAGCGCCGCGGAGGAATAAGTCATGTCGATCGAAGTGCGTAACGTCAGCAAGAATTTCAATGCGTTCAAGGCGCTGGACAACATCAGCCTGGACATTCAAAGCGGCGAACTCGTGGCCCTGCTCGGCCCTTCGGGTTGCGGCAAGACCACGCTGCTGCGGATCATCGCCGGCCTGGAAACCCCGGATCAGGGCAACATCGTGTTCCACGGTGAAGACGTCTCCGGCCACGACGTGCGTGATCGCAATGTCGGCTTCGTGTTCCAGCACTACGCGCTGTTCCGTCACATGACGGTGTTTGACAACGTCGCGTTCGGCCTGCGCATGAAACCGAAAAACCAGCGCCCACGCGAAAGCCAGATCGCGGTGAAGGTTCATGAACTGCTGAACATGGTGCAACTGGATTGGCTGTCGGATCGCTACCCGGAGCAACTCTCCGGCGGCCAGCGTCAGCGTATCGCGTTGGCCCGTGCCTTGGCGGTGGAGCCGAAAGTCCTGCTGCTCGATGAACCGTTCGGGGCGCTCGACGCCAAGGTCCGCAAGGAGCTGCGTCGCTGGCTCGCACGGCTGCACGAAGACATCAACCTGACCTCGGTATTCGTGACCCACGACCAGGAAGAGGCCATGGAAGTCGCCGACCGTATCGTTGTGATGAACAAAGGCGTGATCGAACAGATCGGCTCACCGGGCGACGTCTACGAAAACCCGGCCAGCGATTTCGTTTATCACTTCCTCGGCGATTCGAACCGCCTGCATCTGGGCGAAGACAACCATGTGCTGTTCCGCCCGCATGAAGTGTCGCTGTCGCGGCATGAGCTGGAAGACCATCACGCGGCGCAAGTGCGGGATATCCGTCCGCTGGGCGCGACCACTCGGGTGACGTTGAAGGTCGAAGGCCAGAGCGAGTTGATCGAAGCTGAAGTGGTGAAGGATCACGACAGCCTGATCGACCTGGCGAAGGGCGATACGCTGTTCTTCAAGCCCAAGGTCTGGCAGAAACTCGCCAACATCTAAGGCAAAAGCTTCGCGGGCAAGCCTCGCTTCTACAGGGGATCTATGGCGTACATAGATCCCCTGTAGAAGCGAGGCTTGCCCGCGAAAGCAATCTACGCAGCAGCGCGCTTCGGATTGACCCGCACCCCACCCACTCGCGCCTCGATCTGCTCTTTCAAATCCCGCCGCATCCCTAGCAAAAACGCCAGTTCAACCACCACAAACAGTGGCCCGACAATCAACCCCGTCACATCATCGACAAACGCCGGTTTGCGTCCTTCATAGTGATGACCGACAAACTGAATCGCCCAGCCCACCACAAACATCCCGATCCCGCTCGAGAGCCACACCAGCGTACTTTGCTGCGCGAGAACCTGACCCGCCCAGACGCACAGCCCCAGCAGCACCGTCATCAACACCCCGAGGCGTACCTCCAGGCGCAGGTAAAACCATGCCGAGGCCAGTGCCAGCAGCACCGCCGGCGACACCCAGCCCCCGACCCATTGCGGCCGCGACAGCAGCACCGCCACCGCCACCACAATCAGCGGAATCCCGATAAAGTGGCTGGCGATATTGCGCGGGTCACGGTGGTAAGCGGCGTATTGACTGAGATGGTCAACGAGGCTTTTCATTGTTATTCCTCCTGTAGGGTGATTGATCATGCCTCGGGTTCACCTTTCGCTCTGTCAGGCAGGCGACAATCTCCAGGAGTTTTCATGAACATGCAGGTTTGGCGTTCGCGCCTGGAGTCGGGGCAGTGGTTCAGTCATTTACCGGTTCCCTTACAGGATAGTCTGCTGGCTGCGGCCCGGGTGCGACGGTTGTCGACCGGGCAGCTGTTGTTCAAACGCGGTGACCCGCCGTGCGGGTTGTATGCGGTGATCGAAGGCGCGGTACGCATCGGCGCGGTCAGCGAGCAGGGCAAGGAAGCGTTGTTGAGCCTGGTGGAGTCGCCCCATTGGTTCGGCGAAATCTGCCTGTTCGACGGCCAGCCACGCACCCACGATGCGTTCGGCGTTGGCCAGTGCACCCTGTTGCACATCCCGCAGGCGGCATTGCTGGCGTTGCTCGACGAACAACCGGTGTATTGGCGGCAGCTGGCATTGCTGATGAGCCACAAACTGCGCCTGACCTTCATCAACCTCGAACAGCTGAGCCTGATGCCCGCCCCGGCACGCCTGGCTCACCGCCTGCTGATGATCGCCGAGGGCTACGGCGAATACGATCCGCCGCGCCGAGTGCTGCAACTGCCGCAGGAGCAACTGGCGTCAATGCTGTCGCTGTCGCGCCAGACCACCAACCAGATCCTCAAGGACTTGCAGGGGCAGGGCATTCTGAATTTGAAGTATGGCGAGATCGAAATCCTCAACGCCGAGGGCTTGCGGGCATTGGCGATTTTCTGAAACTCAGCGTTTTTGATGGGCTTTGCCCGCGAACGCGCCTAGCCTGTGATGACGACAATCGAGGTGTGCCATGCGTGTGCTGCTAGTAGAAGACGAATCGGAGATCGCCAAACGCCTGGCCAACGGCCTGAACGAGGCGAGTTATTCAGTCGATGTGGCGCTCAACGGTATGGACGGGCGTCGCTTTATCGAGTCCGGCGAATACGAACTCATCATCCTCGACGTGATGCTGCCGGGGCTCAACGGCTGGCAGTTGCTGCAACAGATCCGCAAGCTCGGCGACACGCCGGTGCTGTTGCTGACCACCAAGGACGGCATCGAAGATCGCCTGCGCGGTCTGGAGCTGCATGAAGATGATTACCTGCTCAAGCCGTTTGCTGTGAGCGAACTGGTGACGCGGGTGCGCAAGTTGTTGCGGCGGGATCGGGGGCGTTAGGGCGTTACTGCGGTGTCTGGCCTGGCCCCTTCGCGGGCAAGCCTTGCTCCTGCAGGTTTTTCGATTTGCCGCGATATTGTGGTCCATATGGAACCACTGTAGGAGCGAGGCTTGCCCGCGAAGAGGTCGGTTCTGGCAAACCATCTTTCCGATGTTTCACCGCAACCCATCCCGAAACTGCCCCGGTGTCATCCCGGTCCAGCGCTTGAACGCGCGGCTGAAGCTGCTGGTATCGGCGAACCCCAGCATATAGCTGACTTCACTCAACGAGCATTGCGGGTCACGCAGGTGCAGCAGCGCAAGGTTTTCGCGGCTTTCATTGAGCAACGCGTCGAATCGACAACCTTCGTCCGCCAGATGCCGTTGCAGGCTGCGCAAGCTCAGGTGCAGGGCCTTGGCGATGTGTTCGGCGCTTGGTTCGCCTTCGGGCAATTGTTCTTCAATGGCATCGCGGACCTTGCGTTCCCACGTCAGCGGCTTGAGTTGCGCCAAAGTACGCTTGAGCACTGCTTCGTTGTGTTCAGCCAGTTCCGGGTTGGCATCGTCCAGGTGACTGTCGAAGTCCACGAGGGCAAATTCCAGTCGGTCCTCGTCGGCGGCGAAGTGCACCGGCGAACGAAAGACTTTGTGCCATTGATGCGGGTCGGCCGGTTCCGGGCGGCGCAGATACACCGCCAGCGGTGCATATTGGCGGCCCAGGCGATTGCGGCAGGTGCGCACGTAAATCGCGGCAAACGCGTCGATGGCCTCCAGCGCCGGTGCGGGATTGCCTTGCGGAATTTTCAGACGGAAGCGGTAGCGATCTTCAGCGCGGGTCAGTTCCAGTTCCAGCGCATCGCTGACCACCTGGTGATAACGCACGATGCGCTCGAACACTTCGCGCAGGCTGCCACTGGCCACCAGCGCATAACCGAGCGCATGGAACGTGGTCGGGCTGACAAAACGCGACACCCGCAAGCCAATCGCCGGGTCGCCGCTGACCTGCACCGCGATTTCCCACAGGCGCGTGGTGCCCGACAACGGGTAACGGGCGTTCGGGTCGTCCATCAATTGCGGGTCGAGCCCCGCCTGCTGGCACAGAGCGGTGCTGTCGAGGCCCAGCGCATCGAGTTGCTTGCGCAGGGCGCGGGTCCAGCTGGCGAGGGAGGTCGGTTCAGTCATGCTGATTGGCGCTTCCGGTCAACAGGTTGGCGTTCACGGCTACCACGGTGTGAGGGTTCACAAGGCAGGATGCGAACATCAATAACCAGAGGATGGAAGCATGGACGGTACTTCTGCAAGTCCCCAGCGACTGAATGCAGCCCAACGATCAGCGCATATTCGCGAAGTGGTGCTGGCCAGAGGGGTCGAACTGCGCAAACGCTACCCGATTCTCAACCATCAGGACGCCTTGGGTGCGGGCATTCTGGCCTTCGCGCTCGCCGGAATGATCGGTTGCGCGGCGCTCTACCTGACCGGGCACCTGGCCTGGTGGGCGTGCCTGTTGCTCAACGCGTTTTTCGCCTCGTTGACCCACGAGCTGGAACACGACCTGATTCATAGCATGTACTTTCGCAAACAACGGGTGCCGCACAACCTGATGATGGGCCTGGTCTGGCTGGCGCGCCCGAGCACGATCAATCCATGGATTCGCCGGCATCTGCACCTCAATCACCACAAGGTGTCCGGTACGGAAGCCGACATGGAAGAGCGCGCGATCACCAACGGCGAGCCTTGGGGAATCGCGCGGCTTTTGATGGTCGGCGACAACGTGATGTCGGCGTTCATTCGCATGCTGCGCGCCAGGACCTGGGCGCATAAATTCAGCATCATCACACGCACGTTGAAGGTCTACGCGCCGCTGGCGCTGGTGCATTGGGGCGCCTGGTACATGTTCCTCGGTTTCCATGCGGCGAATGGCATTGCCTACCTGATGGGGTCACCCATCGAATGGTCGGCGACCACGCTGTCGGTGATGACGGTCATCGACATCGCGGCGGTGGTGATCATCGGCCCGAACGTGTTGCGCACGTTTTGCCTGCATTTTGTCAGCTCCAACATGCATTACTACGGGGATGTGGAGCCGGGGAATGTGATTCAGCAAACCCAGGTGCTGAACCCTTGGTGGATGTGGCCTATGCAAGCGTTCTGCTTCAACTTCGGCAGCAGCCACGGGATTCATCACTTCGTGGTGAAGGAACCGTTTTACATCCGCCAGATGACCGTGCCGGTGGCGCACAAGGTGATGCGCGAGATGGGCGTGCGGTTCAATGATTTCGGGACGTTTGGGCGGGCGAACCGGTTTGTACGCGAGGAAACAGCAGAGGCGCAGGAGGTGCGTGCCGCTCAGGCGTGATCGATGTTATCGGAAACTCAATACGGCAAAGGCGCCCGTCATCAATCTGACCCAAAGGGTCGGTACGTTATGACCCAAACAGGATGACTTGGTAGTTGCTGTATCGCGATCCACTTATGCGTTTCGGATCTAACAAAGTAATTAAATATTCCTTTATTGGATAAGTATTTAAGTCAATCATCGCATCCAGTGATGTTGATTAGCGCTAGCAGATTTTGAGTTTCCGGGGCCGTCTCCTTGGCAGGGTGCGGTCCCTTTTTTTTGTCTTTTCAAAACCACCGCATATTCCTTATAGGTCTTAATAAATAGCTTCTTATTCCTTAACGGATATAGCTCTCCTCCCTATACTCGACCGGGAACAGACACGCAGCAGGAGAGCTCCCCCATGCGCAACGAATCAATTCGCTACCTGATTGTGCCGGGCTGGCAAGGATCGCCGGAAGATCATTGGCAAAGTCACTGGCAGAACAGCCTGCCCAATAGCGCTCGGGTGGAGCAGGCCGACTGGCTGACGCCGCGCCGTGAAGACTGGGTTGCCGCGCTGGCAGAAGCGATTGCTGCCGACAGCACGCCGGTGATCTTGATTGCGCACAGTCTGGGTTGCATTACGGTCGCCCATTGGGCGGCCACGGCATCGCTGCATTTTTTGCGACAGGTTCGCGGTGCCTTGCTGGTCGCGCCGGCGGACGTTGAACGTCCGGCATGTGCTCCGGCCTTGCGCAACTTCGCACCGATTCCCACAACCCTTTTGCCCTTCCCGAGCCAGGTCGTCAGCTCCGACAACGACAGCGCCGTGAGTGCGCCGCGAGCCCTGGAGCTGGCTCGCAACTGGGGCGCCGAGGCGGGGATTCTGCCGGGTGCCGGACACATCAACGTGAAGTCCGGTCACCAGCGCTGGGAGCAGGGATTTGCCTATCTCTATCGCCTGCAAAATCGAATGGAACACCACGCCTTGCGACGCGCTTGAGCCTTTTTCTTTTTTAGAACGCCAACCCGTCTCCCGGCGGTTTAGGGCGGGAGTCTGCCATGAGTTTTGAAGCCTTCGGTCAGCCACTGCTGACCTTTCCCGACGCAGAAAAAAGTCCCCTGAGTATTCGCGCCAAGGCGCTGGTGTTTGTCGATCCACGTTCCCGGCAGTTGCGCCTGGAGCTGGAACAACTGGCGCCGCGCTCGATCTCGGTGTTGATCCGTGGTGAAACCGGCAGCGGCAAGGAATTGCTTGCGCGGCACATCCATCGTGCCAGTGATCGCGGCGGGTTATTCGTCTCGGTCAACTGCGGCGCCATCAGCCCGACCTATGCTGACGCCGAACTGTTCGGCTATGCCGCCGGCAGTTACAGCGGATCGGCCAGCAGCCGCGCGGGGTGGTTCGGTTCGGCCAATGGCGGCACGCTCTATCTGGATGAGATCGGCGACTTGCCGCTGCCGATCCAGATCAAATTGCTCGCCGCCCTGGAAAACCACGAAGTCACCCGCGTTGGCGCTCAGCAACCGAGCCCGGTGGACGTGCGCCTGGTGGCGGCCACCAGTATCGATCTGGCCCAGGCGGTGGCGGCCGGGAAATTCCATGAGCGTCTTTATCACTACCTCAGCGAAGGTCAACTCGAACTGCCGGCATTGCGTGACAGGGTCGGGGATATTTTGTCACTGTCAGAATATTTCCTCGGCATCTACAGTCAGCGCCTCGACCTGCCGGTGCCGCTGATCAGTGAGGCCGCGCAGTTGGTGCTGGAGCGGCACAGTTGGCCGGGCAATACCCGGGAGCTGGAGAATGTCATTCACTTTGCGCTGCTGGTCAGTACCGGCGACGAGATTTTGCCGGAGCATTTGAATTTGCCTGAAGTGCCTGTGTCGTTGGTGCAGATTGAGCAGCAGATCGCGCAAGTGAGCAAAAACGGCACGGCTGACGAGCGTTCGGCGCTAAAGGATCTGCTCGAAAGCTTTAGCCGAATGCTTTAACCCGTGTGGGTTAGAGCTGTATGAACAAAATGGAATATGAGAGTGAATAAAAGATATTGTTCGGGAATAAAAAATCCCGGTATTGTCCGCCTCACGCCAGCGATAGCACTTCACTGGCACACGTACTATTTAGCCGTCGTCGCTGACGACCGTGATTTTCGATAAGGACACTGCATGAAAAAGGTTCTGTTGTTCACCGCACTGGCGGCTGCCCTGACCGCGGGCCTGGCCCAGGCTGGCGAGAAACTGGTGGTGGCGGCGACCCCGGTTCCACACGCCGAGATTCTGGAACTGATCAAGCCAACCCTCGCCAAAGAAGGCGTGGACCTGGAAATCAAAGTGTTCACCGACTACGTTCAGCCGAACGTACAGGTCGATCAGAAGCGTCTGGACGCCAACTACTTCCAGACCCTGCCGTACCTGAAAAGCTTCAACGAAGGCAAAGGCACTAATCTGGTAACCGTGATCGGCGTGCACGTCGAACCATTCGGCGGCTACTCGAAGAAAGTCAAAACCCTGGCTGAGCTGAAAGACGGCGCGACCATCGCCATCCCGAACGAAGGCAGCAACAGCGGCCGTGCCCTGATCCTGCTGCAGAAGGCTGGCCTGATCGAGTTGAAAGACCCGAAAAACGCTCTGGCTACGCCGAAAGACATCGCCAAGAACCCGCACAACTTCAAGTTCAAGGAATTGGAATCGGCCATGCTGCCGCGTGTGCTGGATCAGGTCGACCTGGACATGATCAACACCAACTACGCGCTGGAAGCAGGTCTGAACCCGGCTAAAGATGCGCTGGTGATTGAAGGTGCCGATTCGCCTTACGTGAACTTCCTGGTGGCTCGTCCGGACAACAAGGACAGCGTTGCCATCCAGAAACTGGCCAAAGCCCTGACCAGCCCGGAAGTCAAAGCATTCATCGAGAAGAAGTACAGCGGCGCGGTACTGCCGGCGTTCTGATTCGCGAGGTAAACCCCTTCAAGGTTTCGAACGCCGACGGCTGGTAAAGCGTCGGCGTTTTTTTTGCCTGCGAGAAACCTGTGGCGAGGGCGCTTGCTCCCGCTGGGTTGCGACCCTAAATCCTGCACATGCGCTTCTTCAGGCACACCGTTTCGACTGATTTTGCGACTGCTGCGCAGTCGAGCGGGACGGTGCGGCGGTCCGACAAGCTCCCTCGTCACAAAAGCGCCCGCGCATTCAGGCTACCCTGGCCTCCAGCGCCCGGCGCAATGCCACCAATAACTTCACGATTTCTTGCGGATCCAACCGCTGTGGCACTTTCATCTCAGCCATTTTTCTCTTCCTTGTGAGGGTTCAGCCAGGGAGTCTGGCCAAAAGCTGTGCGTCCTTGGAGGGGCTTTTTGAAAAAAAGATCCCTCCTACAGCTGCAAGGAAAATAGTCGTCTTCTTTCGCCGCGACAAATCCGCGGGATAGTTTTTTGCGTGATGCGACAAGGTCGACGTGAAGCTGGCCAACACGACCGTCATCCGAACCTCAAGCTGGCTCTCAGTGGACTCCGCCAGGTGCTACAAGATTTGTGACTTGATGGCTTTATTTGAGGGCGTCAGGTGCACCCATGGAACCCTGTTCTAAGCTCACAGTCGTATCGCCATTGGCACGTCCGTACAACGCAAAGGAGTCTGCATGGCTGGTCCCGGATTGAAAATAGCGGTTGGTCTGAGCCTCCTTGCACTACTGACCGCGTGTGGCGATAAAAAACCGGTCGAGAAGGACCGTCCACGGGTCTTCGTCCAGGAGGTCAAACCCTTGGATTACGCCGCGTCGGTGACGCTCACCGGCGATGTTCAGGCCCGGGTCCAGACTGAGTTGTCGTTCCGCGTGGGCGGCAAGATCATTCAGCGCATGGTCGATGTCGGTGACCGAGTGTCGGCCAAACAAGTGCTGGCCAGACTCGATCCCAAAGACCTGCAGACCAGCGTCAATTCGGCCCAGGCCCAAGTCACCGCCGAGCAGGCCCGGGTCAAGCAGACCGCCGCCGCGTTTGTCCGCCAGCAAAAACTCCTGCCCAAGGGCTACACCAGCCAAAGCGAATACGATTCCGCGCAAGCCGCCTTGCGCAGCAGTCAGAGCGCGCTGACCGCTGCTCAGGCGCAGCTTGCCAACGCTCGCGAACAACTCGGCTACACCGCGCTGATTGCCGAGGCGCCAGGCGTGATTACGGCGCGTCAGGCCGAGGTCGGCCAGGTGGTGCAGGCGACGGTGCCGATTTTCAGCCTGGCGCGCGATGGTGAGCGTGACGCGGTGTTCAACGTCTACGAATCGCTGCTGGCCGAGGCGCCGGAGGATAAAACCATCGTGGTCAGCCTGCTCGACAACCCGTCGATCAAAACCACTGGCACCGTGCGGGAGATCACCCCGGCGGTGTCCGCGCAGACCGGCACCGTGCAAGTCAAAGTCACCCTCGACAGCCTGCCCGAGGGCATGCAACTGGGCTCGGTGGTAAGCGCTACGGCCAAGACTCCGGGCAAGTCCGCCGTGGAATTGCCGTGGTCGGCCCTGACCAAAAACCTCAGCGATCCGGCGGTATGGCTGGTGGATGGCGAGGGCAAGGCGCAACTGCACAATGTTACGGTCGGTCGTTACCTGACCGGCAAAGTGATCATCAGCGCCGGCCTGCAGAGCGGCGAGAAAGTCGTCATCGCGGGCGGTCAGTTGCTGCACCCCGGCGTGAAAGTTGAAATCGCCGAAAACACCTACAAGGATCTTGCTGTGGAAGCTCAGCCATGAAGCGTCTGTTACTGGTGTGCACGGCGATGATGCTGGCGGCTTGCTCGAAAGAGGAACCGCCGCCGGAGCCGATACGTCCGGTGCTGTCGGTCAAGGTCGAATCGCTGGACGAGGAACATCTCGGCCGCTTCGCCGGCAGCATCCAGGCCCGCTATGAAAGCAATGTCGGGTTCCGCGTGCCGGGGCGCATCGCCAGCCGTAACGTCGATGTCGGTGCCGAAGTGGAAAAGGGCGCGCTGCTCGCCACCCTGGACCCCACCGATCAGCAGAATCAGCTGCGTTCCGCCCAGGGCGATCTGGCCAGCGTCCAGGCGCAATACATCAACGCCCAGGCCAGCGCCCGGCGGCAGCAGGAATTGTTCGATCGCGGCGTCGGCGCCCAGGCGCAACTCGATGTCGCGCAGACCGACCTGAAGACCACCCAGGCCTCTCTCGATCAAGCGAAGGCGGCGGTCGATCAGGCCAAGGATCAGCTCAACTATGTCGAATTGCGCTCGGACCACAAAGCCATCGTCACCGCGTGGAATGCCGAAGCCGGGCAAGTCGTCACCGCCGGCCAGCAAGTGGTGACCCTGGCGCAGCCGGACATCAAGGAAGCGGTGATCGACCTGCCGGACACCCTGGTCGACCAACTCCCGAGCGACGTCGTCTTTCAAGTTGCGGCGCAACTGGACCCGAGTATCAACACGACGGCCACTGTTCGTGAAATCGAGCCCCAGGCCCAGAGTGCGACCCGTACCCGTCGAGCCCGCCTGACCCTGACAGACACACCGCCCGGTTTTCGCCTGGGCACAGCGATCAGCGTCACCCTCAGCTCCGCGATCAAACCCCGCATCGAACTGCCCTTGAGTGCGCTACAGGAGGTCGGTGGGCAATCGCGCATCTGGGTCGTCGATACGCAGACCCAGACCGTTGCCCCACGGGACGTCAACCTTCTCAGCCGCACCGATTCGACCATGGTCCTGGCCAACGGTGTGAAGTCGGGTGAGCGGGTGGTCAGCGCGGGTGTGAACAGCCTGAAACCGGGACAGAAAGTGAAAATCGACGAGGACAGCCCCCAATGAAAGGGAGTTTCAACTTATCCGAATGGGCCCTCAAGCATCAGTCGTTTGTCTGGTATTTGATGTTCGTCGCGCTGCTGATGGGCGTGTTCTCGTACATGAACCTGGGGCGCGAGGAAGACCCGTCGTTCACCATCAAAACCATGGTCATCCAGACCCGCTGGCCGGGCGCGACCCAGGAAGAAACCCTCAAGCAGGTCACGGATCGCATCGAGAAAAAACTCGAAGAGCTCGACTCCCTCGATTACGTCAAAAGCTATACGCGGCCCGGCGAGTCCACGGTGTTCGTCAACCTGCGCGACACCACCAGTGCCAAGGACATCCCGGAAATCTGGTACCAGGTGCGCAAGAAGATCAACGACATTCGCGGTGACTTCCCCCAAGGCCTGCAAGGGCCGGGATTCAACGACGAATTCGGTGATGTGTTCGGTTCGGTCTACGCCTTTACCGCCGACGGCTTGTCGATGCGCCAGTTGCGCGATTACGTGGAACAGGTTCGCGCTGAAATTCGTGAAGTGCCGGGGCTGGGCAAGGTCGAGATGGTCGGTGAGCAGGACGAAGTCCTCTACCTGAATTTCTCCACCCGTAAACTGGCGGCGCTGGGTATCGATCAACGCCAGGTGGTGCAAAGCCTGCAAACCCAGAACTCAGTGACCCCGGCCGGTGTGATCGAGTCCGGCCCGGAGCGCATCTCGGTGCGCACCTCCGGGCAGTTCGCTTCCGAGAAAGACCTGGCCAACGTCAACCTGCGGCTCAATGACCGCTTCTACCGCCTGGCCGACATTGCCGACATCAGCCGTGGCTACGTTGACCCGGCGACCCCGGAGTTCCGCTTCAACGGCCACCCGGCCATCGGCCTTGCCATCGCCATGAAGAAGGGCGGCAACATCCAGGAGTTCGGCAAGGCGTTGCACCAACGCATGACTGACCTGACCGCAGACTTGCCGGTGGGCGTTGGTGTGCACACTGTGTCCGATCAGGCCGAAGTGGTGGAAAAAGCCGTCGGCGGCTTCACCAGTGCCTTGTTCGAAGCGGTGGTGATCGTGCTGATCGTCAGCTTCGTCAGCCTCGGTGTGCGCGCCGGGCTGGTGGTGGCGTGCTCGATCCCGCTGGTGCTGGCCATGGTGTTCATCTTCATGGAATACAGCGGCATCACCATGCAGCGGATTTCCCTCGGCGCATTGATCATCGCCCTCGGCCTGCTGGTGGACGACGCAATGATCACGGTCGAAATGATGGTCACACGCCTGGAAATGGGCGAGACCAAGGAGCAGGCGGCGACGTTTGCCTACACCTCCACGGCGTTCCCGATGCTCACCGGTACGTTGGTGACCGTCGCCGGTTTCGTGCCGATTGGCCTCAACGCCAGCTCGGCGGGCGAGTACACCTTCACCCTGTTTGCCGTTATCGCGGTGGCGATGCTGGTGTCGTGGATTGTCGCTGTGTTGTTTGCCCCGGTGATCGGCGTGCACATTCTCAGCGCCAAGGTGAAACCCCATGACGCCGAGCCCGGGCGCATCGGCCGTGCATTCAATTACGGGATGTTTTGGGCCATGCGCAATCGCTGGTGGGCGATCGGTATCACCATTGCGCTGTTTGTGGCCTCGGTGTTTTCCATGCAGTTTGTGCAGAACCAGTTCTTCCCGTCGTCGGACCGCCCGGAAATCCTCGTCGACCTCAACCTGCCGCAAAACGCCTCGATGGCCGAAACCCGCAAGGCGGTGGACAAGCTCGAAGCGACGCTCAAGGATGACCCGGACATCGTGCGCTGGAGCACTTACATCGGCGAGGGAGCGATCCGTTTCTACCTGCCCCTCGACCAGCAATTACAGAACCCGTACTACGCGCAACTGGTGATCGTCAGCAAAGGCCTGGAATCGCGCAACGCCCTCAGCCAGCGTTTGCGCGAACGGCTGCGCAAGGATTTCGTCGGGATCGGCAGCTACGTCCAGGCGCTGGAAATGGGCCCGCCGGTGGGTCGCCCGATTCAATACCGGGTCAGCGGCAAGGACATCGATCAGGTGCGCAAGCACGCCATCGCCCTGGCCACCGAGCTGGACAAGAACTCGCACATCGGCGAGATCATTTACGACTGGAACGAACCGGGCAAAGTCCTGCGCATCGAGATCGCCCAGGACAAGGCGCGACAACTGGGACTGTCGTCGGAAGACGTGGCCAACCTGATGAACAGCATTGTGGTTGGTTCGCCGGTGACTCAGGTCGATGACGATATCTACCTGATCAACGTCGTGGGGCGCGCGGTGGACGCGGAACGTGGCACGCCGGAAACCCTGCAAAACTTGCAGATCGTGACCCCGAGCGGCACGTCGATTCCGCTGCTGGCGTTCGCCACGGTGCGCTATGAACTCGAGCAACCGCTGGTCTGGCGCCGTGACCGTAAACCGACCATCACCATCAAGGCGGCAGTGCGTGATGAGATTCAGCCGACTGACCTGGTGAAACAGCTCAACCCCGCCATCGATAAATTCGCCGCCGGTTTGCCGGTGGGTTATTCGGTCGCCACGGGCGGCACGGTGGAGGAAAGCGGCAAGGCCCAAGGGCCGATAGCCAAGGTGGTGCCGCTGATGCTGTTTCTGATGGCGACCTTCCTGATGATCCAGCTGCACAGCGTGCAGAAGCTGTTCCTGGTGGCGAGTGTCGCGCCGCTCGGGCTGATCGGCGTGGTGCTGGCGCTGATCCCGACGGGCACGCCAATGGGCTTTGTGGCGATCCTGGGGATTCTGGCGCTGATCGGCATCATCATCCGCAACTCGGTGATCCTGGTGACCCAGATCGATGCCTTGGAGAAAGAGGGCGTTTCACCTTGGGATGCCGTGGCGCAGGCCACGGAGCATCGACGCCGACCGATTCTGTTGACCGCTGCGGCGGCCAGCCTGGGGATGATCCCGATTGCCCGGGAAGTGTTCTGGGGGCCGATGGCTTACGCCATGATTGGCGGGATCATTATTGCGACGTTGCTGACGCTGCTGTTTTTGCCAGCGCTTTATGTCGCCTGGTACAAAATCCGCGAGCCGCAGAAAGAGGTGCAGTAAGGCGAGCGCTACGCGCTTATCGCGAGCAGGCTCGCTCCTACAGGGGGACCGCGTCCGTCTGGACAACTCGGTCAACTGTAGGAGCGAGCCTGCTCGCGATGGCGTCCTGTCAGGCTACACCGGCTTGCGCCACACACTCGCCAACCAAGGCTGCTGCTCCCGCGGCAGCCCCGCCGGCCGGTAGTAATGCTCCAGCTCCACAAACCCCGCCTCAGTCAGTAATTGCTGCCACGCCGCAAGATCGTGGTAAGCCCCATAACGCGGCCCATTCCACCCTTCCTGATTCTCGCCGCGAGGATTGGAACTGAACAACACGCCACCTGGCTTCAACGCCCTGCGCAACTCCTTCAACACCCGAGGCAATTCCTGGCGCGGGATATGAAACAACACCGCATTGGCAAAAATCCCGTCGAAGCGTTCATCCGGCAGGTCCAGCTTCAGAAAGTCCTGCTGCCATACTTCGCATCCACTGTCCTCACGCGCCATCTGCGCAAACTTTTCCGAACCATCGAGCCCGACAGCCCTGTGGCCCATGCGCGTGAACGTCTGCAAATCCCGCCCCGGCCCACAGCCGAAATCGAGAATGTCGAACGGCGCCTCGCCCTGAATATGCCGCAGCAGGGCATCGATGTTCTGGCTGACATCATGATCGCGAGTCCCCTCGCGAAAACCTTCGGCCACCGAGTTGTAATGGTCCAGGGTGGTGGCGGTGATCTTCTGGAGGTCGTCGGGGGTTTGCTTCATGGTCGGCTGCGCAGGCAATGGGGATATGGCCGAATATACGCCATCAGACGTGGGGCTGCTTCGCAGCCATTCGCGGGCAAGCCTCGCTCCTACAGTTGATCGAGTTGTTTCGACAGACGCGTACTCCTGTAGGAGCGAGGCTTGCCCGCGAAGGCGATTTCACTGCCGACCGATGTCAGCCCTGCTTCATCCCCAAACAATCAATGGAGCGATCAACCATGGCTTTGGCAATCTCCAGCAAATGCCAAACGGAAAACACCATGGCTCGATCCGCCCCCTTGAGGTGATCGCCACACTGATACGCGGTGACTGAAGCGCAGCGCAGCAAGTCCGCAACATAGAGTTGGGTGTCTTCAAAGCTCACGTCTTCACTGACGTTGTAGAACCGCAGTTCATCGGGGGCCGAAGGCTGTTCTCCGGTGAGGTAGAAATCGATCGCACGATAAAGGGCGGAACGATCTCTGAGTGGATCGTCGGTGGGTTTGTCTTGGGTGGATGTTTCGAGAGGTGGATCGGGGACAGATCTTTTCATTGGCGTTGCTCCTATTGCTGCAGGGGAGCCGACACCTTCGCCTACTAAGCGGTGGGTGGCAGCTGTACGCAGGTAGTAGGCCGGTCAATAGGAAAACCGGTGCACCCGAGAGTGCCCCACGTACAGCCACCATTTTCTGCACGCGGCAAGCAACACCGGGCATGAGCATGGAACCGCCATACGCCTATTGTTCCGGGCTACTAAACCCGATCACTGATGAGCAGTGACGGACCGAGACTAGCCACCGAATTTGGCAGGCGCAAGCGAGCGGAATGATCTAGGAAATGTCCTGCAAATGAAAGGGACCAGGCCTGTAGGCACACTGATTTTCCTGTGGGAAATGCTCCCCCTGTTGCGAGGGAAATTGCCCGTGTCGAGGACACTTTTGTGGCGAGGGAGCTTGCTCCCGCTGGGCTGCGAAGCAGCCCCCTGCCATTCAATAAGGTGTGTCAGATAAACCCGGTCTAAAGATCTTGCGATTGCTGCGCAATCGAGCGGGAGCAAGCTCCCTCGCCACAAAAGCGCTACAACCTTGACCGTGTTCAGCGCTTGTTGAGCCCCCGAGCCAAGCGATCCCCACCCAGCTGGATAATCGCCACCAACACCACCAGCAACACAATCACCGTCAGCATGATCTGGCTGTCAAACCGCTGATACCCATACCGATACGCAATGTCCCCCAACCCCCCCGCACCAATGGCCCCGGCCATGGCCGACGAGTTGATCATGGTCACCAACGTGATGGTGAAACCACCGACAATCCCCGGCAGCGCCTCGGGCAACAGCACATGCCAGACGATGTGCCAGCGCCGGCAACCCATCGCTTGGGCCGCTTCGATCAAACCGTGATCCACCTCGCGCAAACTGACTTCGGCTATGCGCGCAAAGAACGGCGTGGCCGCAATCGTCAGCGGTACCACGGCGGCCCAGACCCCGTAAGTGGTGCCGACGATCAACCGGGTGAACGGAATCAGCGCCACCATCAGAATCAGAAACGGAATCGAGCGGAACAGGTTCACGAAGGCGCCCAGTGCACGGTTCAGCGCCGGTGCTTCGTAGATGCCGCCTTGGGTGCTGGTGACCAGGATGACCGCCAGCGGAATCCCCGCCAGCAGCGCAATCAGCGACGACACGCCCACCATCAGAAACGTGTCGATGAAGCCTTGCAGCAAGCGATCAAACCACATAACCGAGCACCTCCACCTGTTGCGCCCAGTGGCCGGCGCGCTGACGCAGTTGCTCGGCGCCCAAGGACGACCCCGTCACCGCCAGCAGCAATTGCCCCAGCGCATGGCCCTGAATGCGTTCCACGCCACCTTGCAGCAACCTCACGCGACCGCCGAGGGCGCTGAACAGCGCTGCCAGATCTGGTTCGTCTGTGGCGCTGCCGCTGAAGCGCAAACGCAACACAACCGCCGCGTCCGAGGATTGAGGTTGTGGACGCAAACCGCTTTGCAGTTCTTCCGGCAGCGCGTGTTGCAGCGGCGCGAGCAAGGTCTTGCTGACTTCATGCTGCGGGTCGCCAAAGACTTTCCAGACCGGCCCTTGCTCGACGATTTTTCCGTGCTCCAGCACCACCACCCGATCACAGATATCGCGGATCACCGCCATCTCGTGGGTGATCAGTACGATGGTCAAACCATGCCGCCGATTGATCTCGCGCAGCAGGCCGAGGATCGATTGCGTGGTCTCCGGGTCCAGTGCCGATGTGGCTTCGTCACACAGCAGGATCTCCGGGTCATGCACCAACGCGCGGGCGATGCCGACACGCTGTTTCTGTCCGCCGGACAGCTGCGCCGGATAGGCCTTGTGCTTGCCTTGCAGGCCGACCAACTCCAGCAGTTCGCGGACTTTCTGTTCGCGTTTTTCCTTGGGTACACCGGCGACTTTCAGTGGCAATTCGACGTTCTGCCAAACGGTCTTGGCCGACATCAGGTTGAAGTGCTGGAAGATCATGCCGATCCGTCGGCGCAGCGCGACCAGGCGGTCTTCATCGAACTCGCCGATGTCCACTTGATCGATCAGCACCCGGCCGCTGCTCGGTTGTTCGAGACGGTTGATGGTGCGGATCAGCGACGACTTGCCGGCGCCGCTGCGACCGATGATGCCGAACACTTCACCGCGCTGGATCGCCAGGTCGATGCCGTGCAACGCCGCCACTGGACCCTGCTGACCGGTGTAGGTTTTGCCCAGGCCGATGAAGCGCACGTGGGCGCGGTTCAGGTCCGGGTGCAGTTCGGTCTGTTCGGCTTTATGTGGCTCTGGAATCTCCAGTCGCCGTTGGATCGCGGCCGTCATCCTCAGCTTTCCCAGCCGGCTTGATAGAGCTTGCCGTGGGCTTTATCCAAGGCCGCACGAACAGCCGGCGAGTGCTGGTAGATATCGACAAACTTGATCAGGCGCGGATCGGTTTTGCTCTTGGGCTGGATCACGAACTGGATCACGTATTCCTTGTGATCAAGACCGTCGAACAGCAACGCCGAACCGGCATCGAAAGTCTTCGACAGACGTATATACGCCGGGTAGCCCTGCACCAGATCGGCATCGTCATAGGCGCGCACCAGCTGTACCGCTTCAACCTGGAGGATTTTGATGTTCTTCGGGTTGGCGATGATGTCTTCTTCGGTGGCCTTGTAGCCGACACCCGGCTTGAGGGTAATCAGGCCAGCTTTGGCCAGCAGTTGCAGGCCGCGACCGCTGTTGATCGGGTCGTTGGCGATGGCGACGCTGGCGCCTTGCGGCAGTTCGTCGAAGCTTTTGTATTGCTTCGAGTAGAGGCCGACGTTGTTGATGATCCCCGGCGCAAACGGCACCAGGTCAAAACCGGCGGCAGCCTTGGCGTTTTCCAGGAACGGGACGTGCTGGAAATAGTTCACGTCGATGTCGCCGGCCGCGAGGCTGACGTTGGGGGCGATCCAGTCGCTGAACTCCACGAGGTCGACTTGCAGGCCTTGTTTTTTGGCTTCCTCGACGGCGGCTTCCAGCGGGATGGCGAAGGCCGCGGTGGTGCCGACTTTCAGCGGCGCGTCGGCGGCGAAGGTGACAGAACTGAAGAGGCCGAGGGCCAGGGCCAGTGCTTTGACTGGGTGGGAGAGGCAGGTCTTTTTCATGATGGGGTTTCCAGTCAGTGCATAAGTTTTGGGTGTTTGGGCGGGCCTCTTCGCGGGCAAGCCTCGCTCCTACAGGTTCAGCGCCGTACCGGACATTTGTGAACGACCAATACCTGTAGGAGCGAGGCTTGCCCGCGAAGCTTTTAGCGCCGAAACGCCGAGCCCGTATGTTGCTCAGGCAAATGCGCTTCGCCGTGAAACAGCTTTTCCCGCAGGCTGCCGTTGTCATAAGCCGTTTTGTACGACCCACGCCGCTGCAGCTCCGGAATCACTAGCTCAATGAAATCCACATAGCTTTCCGGCGTGACAATCCGTGTCAGGTTGAAGCCATCCAGCCCGGTCTCGGCGATCCACGATTCCAGTTCGTCCGCCACTTGCTCAGGCGAACCCACCACCGTGATGTAGCGGCCGCCGAGGGCGTGTTGCTCGAGCAATTTGCGCCGGGTCCAGTCGTTGTTTTGCAGGTTTTTGGTCGCCGACTGGATCGCATTGCTCTTCACGTACTGGATCGGCTCGTCGATCTCGTATTCAGAGAAATCGATGCCGGTCGACGCCGAAAAATGCGCGACACCGGCCTCCGCGCTGGCATAACTCAGGTATTCGGCGTGCTTGGCCCAGGCCAGCTCCTCGGTGGCGCCGACAATCACGTTCAAGCCCATGAACACCTTGATGTCTTCGGGATTGCGCCCGGCTTCAACAGCGCTGGCGCGAACCTTATCCACCTGAACCTTGGTCGATGGTTTGTTCTGCCCGCTGATGAACACGCACTCGGCATGACGCCCGGCGAACAGCAAACCGCGATCGGAACTGCCGGCCTGGAACAACACCGGCGTGCGCTGCGGCGATGGCTCGCAGAGGTGATAACCCTCGACCTGATAGAACTCACCCTTGTGTTCGACCTTGTGCACTTTTTCGGGTTGGGCGTAGATCCGCTGTTGCGGGTCATTCAACACCGCGCCGTTTTCCCAGCTGCCTTCCCAGAGTTTGTAGAGCACTTCGAGGTATTCATCGGCCTGGTCGTAACGGCGGTCGTGCTCGACTTGCTCGCTCAAGCCCATGGCCTTGGCGGCGCTGTCGAGGTAACCGGTGACGATGTTCCAGCCGACCCGGCCGCGACTCAGGTGATCGAGCGTCGACAGGCGGCGGGCGAACAGGTACGGCGGTTCGTAAGTCAGGTTGGCGGTGAGGCCGAAACCGAGGTTTTTCGTCACCGCCGCCATGGCTGAAACCAGCAGCAGCGGGTCGTTGACTGGCAGCTGGATCGATTCTTTCAGAGGCACGTCCACCGAGTTCTGGTAGACGTCGTACACGCCGACGATATCGGCGATGAACAGACCGTCGAACAAGCCGCGTTCCAGCAACTGCGCCAGTTCGGTCCAGTATTCAATCGTTTTGTACTGGGTGGAGGTGTCCCGTGGATGCGTCCACAAGCCGTGGTTGATGTGCCCGATGCAGTTCATGTTGAACGCGTTGAGCAGGATCTTCTTTTTCGCCTCGGCCATCAGATGGTCCCTCGCAACGGAGGGTTTTCATCGTTGAGGTAGTAGTTGCCGACGGCGTGATACTTCCAGCGCACCGGGTCGTGCAGGGTATGCACCCGCGCGTTGCGCCAGTGGCGATCGAGGCCGTGTTCGATCAGCGTTGCCTGACTGCCGGCCAGTTCAAACAACGTGCTGCCGGCGGCGAGGGAAATGTCGGTGCTGATGGCGCGGGCTTCGGCAACGGCAATCGAGGCCGCAGCGACGGTCTCGGCGTTGGTGTTGGCCTGGGCTTTGTCGAGGAATTCGCCGGAGCGTTCCAGCAAGGCTTCGGCGGCGTGCAGGCGAATGCTCAGGTGGCCGAAACTCTTGAGGGTGAGCGGGTCGTCAGTGGCTTTTTCATGGGTGGCGTCGATCCACGGTCGGGTTTTGGTGCGCACGAAGTGCAGGGCATCTTCATAGGCGGCGCGGGCGATGCCGGTGTCGATGGCGGCGTGAAGAATCTGTGCCAGCGGGCCAACGGTGGTCGGGCGCTCGAACGCACTTTGAAACGGGATGACGTCTTCGGCGGCGACGTAGACGTCTTCGAACACCACCGAACCGCTGCCGGTGGTGCGCTGGCCGAAACCGCTCCAGTCGTCGATGACGGTCAGGCCTTTGTTGTTGTGGGGGACGAACGCCAGTTGCTGCACGCCGTTTTCATCCACCACCGACGTCGGAATGCGTTGCGCATAGATCGCGCCGGTCGCGTAGAACTTGCGCCCGTTGATGCGATAACCGTCAGCGTCGCGGGTCAGGCTGGTGACGCGGTCATGGGCGGTTTTGGTGCCCAGTTCCGCCAAGGCATTGCCGAAGCGCTGGCCGGCGAGCACTTCGGCGTACAGGCGTTTTTTCTGCTCTTCGCTGCCGTTCACGCGCAGCACTTCGAGGGCGTAGAAATGGTTCTGGGGGATCTGTCCGAGCGAGCCGTCAGCCTGGGCAATCAGCGCGATGACCTTGGCCAGGGTCACGTTGGAAACCCCGGCGCCGCCGTATTCCTTGGGCACGCTGATGCCCCAAAGACCCGAGCGGGAAAACACTTCCAGCTCCGGGTGCGGCAAACGGCGTTCGCGGTCGCGCAGGGCGCTGTCGCGTTTGAAATCTTCGGCCAGATCGGTAGCGACGATCAGGGCTTGCTCATCGCTGGTTATGACCGCGACGTGGTGAGAATGAGTCATGTGTTTCTCCAGAGATCTGGTCGTTAAATCCAGGAGTGGCGAGCGGGCAGCGTGCCGTTCAGGTGATAGCTGCCGATGGCGTGGTATTTCCAGCGCACCGGGTCGTGCAGCGTGTGCACGCGGGCGTTGCGCCAGTGGCGGTCGAGGTTGAATTCGGCGAGGGTCGCGCGGCTGCCGGCCAGTTCGAAGAGTTTTTCGCTGGCGAGCAGCGAGATCTCGGTGGTCAGCACTTTTGCTTCAGCGACGGCAATCGACGCGCGCGCGGCGGACTCGGCAGTGAGTGGCGTGGCGCTGACCTCATCGAGTACTTGCCCGGCCTTGCGCAGCAGTGCCTCGGCGGCGTGCAGTTCAATTTTCAACTTGCCGATATCGGCGATGACGTAGAGGTCGTCGCTGGCCCGCTCGACCTTGGCGTCGATCCACGGACGGGCACGGGTTTTCACGAACTCGATGGCGTCGTCGATGGCACCGCGAGCGATACCGGCGTCAATGGCCGCTTGAATCAGTTGCGACACGGCACCCTGGATGTTCGGGCTGTCGTTGATCTTCCAGTTGTCTACCACCAGCTCGGCGTCGACCCGCACGTTGTTGAGCAAAATGGTGCCGCTGGCGGTGGTGCGCTGACCGAAGCCTGACCAGTCATCCACAATGCGCAGGCCCGGTGTGCCGCGACGGACGAAGGCCAACACTTGCTTGCCGTCGTCGTTCAGCGCCTTGACCGCCACCCAATGGGCGAACAGTGCGCCGGTGGAGTAAAACTTCTGCCCGCTGATGACAAAACCATCCCCGTCAGCGGTGATTCGTGCTTTGAGTTCGAGGGTGTTTTTGGTGCCGCGCTCCGGCCCGGCATTGCCGATGCGCCAGCCTTCGAGCACGCTTTTGAACAGCTGTTTTTTTTGCGCCTCGGTGGCGCTGCCGAATACCAGGTGCAGGATGCCGAACTGGTTCTGCGGGATCTGTCCCAGTGCCGGGTCCGCCGCAGAAATGATCGCGAAAACCTCGGCCAGGGTGACGAACGAAACCTGCGGGCCACCGTACTCGCGCGCAATGGAAATGCTGCCCAGGCCGCTGCGGGTGAACTGTTCGATTTGCGACCATGGCAATTTGCGCTGCCGGTCACGTTTGGCCGCTTGCAGGCGGGCGACTTGCGCCAGCTCATGGGCGGCCTTGATGGCTTGTGCGTCGTTGCGCAGGACCTGCGCGGGCAACAACAGGGGGGCGATGTCCAGATCACTCTGAACGATTGCATCTGCCAGTCTGGACATCAGTGCCGCTCCTTGGCTGCACGCAATGCCCTGGCGATCTGCACTGGGGTGATTGTGTTCCGGACCATACCTACCTCACATCTCATGGAGTCGCCGCGAGGGTTGCGGCGAACGAAAATCAAGAATGTCCGGTGGTCCGGTGTATATACCCTAAACATGTATAAAAAAATAATAAACTAACTTTTAGGAATATGCATAGAAGGGTGGTGCTTCCCCTGTAGGAGCGAGGCTTGCCCGCGAAGGCGGAGTGTCGGGCACCTTTGATGTTGGCTGACGCACAGCCTTCGCGGGCAAGCCTCGCTCCTACAGGGACGGCGGTGTTTTTACTTTTTGCGCGTTTCGGCGGCTTTCAATTGCTCTTTGAACGGCACTTTCAGATAGGGATTGTTGCAACCGATCTTGAGCCAGCGCGGTGGTGCCCACCCGGAGTTGTTGCCCACGCGATCGAGGATGCAGTAAGTCACCTCCAGCCGAAGGTCTTCGCCGGCTTCGAGAATGATCGCCGGCGGCACCCAGACCTGAACCGGCTGGCCCACCTCGTCGGCCTTGAGCTGCGGCAGGTCCATGCGCACATCACCCCAGCGCAGGGTGATTTCATCGTCGACGGCCATGTTCAGGTAAGGCTCGATGGTCAACGGCACGCCCCGCTTGATCTGGTTCGGATTGACCCCCTGACGGCGAATGGTTTCGGGGATGCCCACTGGCGCCAGGTGCTCGTTTTCGTGGCCGCACAGCGTGAGTGGCTGACCGCCCGGGCAATCGAGCTTGATCTGTACCCGTGTGGCGAGCGACAGCGCCGGCCCCTGTCCGACTTGCATGACGCGGTAGTGAATGCAGGAGGAGCCATTGGCAATGAAGCTTTGCGGCACACGCAGACTGACGACTTCGCCGACATCGTCGGCCATGAGGACGCGGGAGGCGACGTAGCAGTTGTCCCAGAACAGTTCGATCAGGTCGCCTTCGTCCATGCCGGGGTAGGGCGCCACATCGATCAGCAGATGGGCCGCCGAAGTGACATTGATGCCAGTCTTGTGGGATTGCGCCAGGGTAGGGGCCGCAAGTCCGGATTTATTCGAGTTGCTTGTCATGGGTTTCTCCTTGACGCCTTGCAGCGAAGTCCGTTTCTGAAAAATCAAAAGGCGTGTATTACCGAGCAACAAAGTTGTTCACTATTTGCAAGTTTCAATAATGGTTTTTAACGATGGTTGACGCCTGCTGGGGACTAGATAAGAGTGCGCCTGAATAGGTGTCAATAGAACTGACTAGTTAAGTAGGGTATTCAGTGCTATTCAGAAAAATCCTACGCCTTGAAGTTAATATGCCGCACCGCTCTGTCGAATTTCGCCGCGTATTTATTGATTTTCGGGCGTGGGTGGCGGCGACGGTGTGCTCATTGATGGCACTGGATCTGGCGGATTTTAGGCGCGTTGAATCTGTTGCAGAACATATATATGTACCGCATGCAGTTGTAAAAATTGATCTATTGTTCGAATGAACGAGAAGAGAGAATCGAGCGATGTGGGTGGCGGGGTAAGTTGTCACTTCCATCCATGGAAGTTGACAAATGGTGAAGCGATATTAAGGGTTGGTGTTATTCAGGAACTTGCTGAGAAACTGCTTCGTCCGTTCTTCTTTCGGGTTGGCAAACAACGCCTTGGCTTCGCCTTGCTCGACGATCACACCCTTGTCGAAAAACACCACACGGTTGGCCACGTCCCGGGCAAAGCCCATTTCGTGGGTAACGATCACCATGGTGCGCTTCTCTTCGGCCAGGCTGCGGATGGTCGCCAGCACTTCACCCACCAGCTCTGGATCAAGCGCTGAGGTGGGTTCATCGAACAGGATCACTTCCGGCTCCATCGCCAGTGCACGGGCAATCGCCACACGCTGCTGCTGACCACCGGAAAGGCGTCGCGGGTAAGCGTCTTCCTTGCCCGCCAGGCCAACCCTGGCCAATAGCTTTTTACCCAGGGCAACGGCGTCGGCGTGCGGGATCTTCTTCACGATGATCGGGCCTTCGATGACGTTTTCCAGGGCGGTGCGATGGGGGAACAGGTTGAAGTTCTGGAACACGAAACCGACATGCTGACGCAAGCGCCGCACCAGGTTCTGCTGCTGGTTCAACGGGCGGCTGCCATCGATCTCGATGTCACCGACCTTGATCCGGCCGCTGGTGGGTTCTTCCAGAAAATTCAGGCATCGCAGGAAGGTGGTTTTACCCGAGCCGCTAGGCCCGATGATCGCGACGACCTCACCTTCCTTCACTTCCAGATCGATGCCGTTGAGCACCACTTGACCCTTGAACTGCTTTGTCAGTTTTTCCACGACAATCATTGGGTCAGGACTCCTGGTCGTGCCGATTGACCCGCTCTTCCAACTTGTTCTGCAGGTGCGAGAGCACCGTGGCCAGAATCCAGTAGATCAGCGCGGCGGCAAGGTACATGGTGAACACTTCGAAGGTGCGTGCTGTGATCAGCTGCGCCTGGCGGAACAGTTCCGGCACCTGGATGGTGGCGGCCAGCGCGGTGTCCTTGACCAGCGAAATGAAGCTGTTGCCCAGCGGCGGTAATGCGGTGCGCATCGCTTGCGGGATAATGGCCCGGCGAAGGGTTTGCGCACGGGTCATGCCGATGCTGGCGGCAGCTTCCCACTGACCGCGCTCGATGGAGCTGATCGCGGAGCGCAGGATTTCACAGGCGTAAGCGGCCATGTTCAGCGAGAAGCCGATCAGGGCCGCCGGCAGCGGATCGAGTTCCATGCCCAATTGCGGCAAGCCGTAATAGATCACGAACAGTTGCACCAGCAACGGCGTGCCGCGAAAGAACGACACGTAGATGCGGGCGATCCAGCTGACCAGCTTGAAGCGCGACAGGCGCATCAGTGCCAGGCCGAAGCCCAGCATGAGGCCGAAGAACATCCCGCCCAGGCTCAAGATGACCGTGTAGTAGGCCCCCTTGAGCAGGAAAGGCAGGGAGTCCAGTGCGAGTTGAAAAGCTTCTTCCATTATTGAGTGACGTCAGCGCTGAAGTATTTTTCCGAAAGCTTTTTCAGCGTACCGTCGGCACGCAGCTTGTCGATGGCTTTGTTCACCGCAGCCAGCAACTCAGGCTCGCCTTTGCGCAGGGCAATACCGGCTTCCTGGCGGGAGAACGCTTCGCCGGCGGCGGTGGTGTCCTTGGCTTTTTTGGCGTATTCCAGGGCGGCCAGACGGTCGATCAGAATGGCGTCGATGCGGCCGACGCGCAGGTCCTGGAACTTGGTCGGATCATCGTCATAGGTCTTGATGATGGCTTTTGGCTGATTGTCTTTGAGCCACTGCTCGTAGTTGGTGCCCAGGCCTACGCCGACTTTCTTGCCGGCCAGATCGGCGGCAGACTTGATGTTCAGCTCCGCGGCCTTCTTGGTCAGCACCAGCGCCTGAATCCCGGAAACGGTGTACGGCTCGGAGAAGTCATACTTCTTCTTGCGCTCTTCGGAGATGGTCACCTGGTTGATCACTGCGTCCAGACGTTTGGATTCCAGCGCCGCGAGGATGCCGTCCCATTTGGTCGGTTGCAGTTTGACCTTCACGCCCAGTTCTTTGGCCAGGGCTTCGGAGAACTCGACTTCGAAACCGGCCAGTTTGCCGTCGGCGTCAACGAAGCTGAACGGTGGGTAAGTGCCTTCCAGACCGACGTTGATCACGCCCGCGTCCTTGATTTTTTGCAGCTGCTCACCGGCAACCGCTTGCCCCAGCAGACCGGCGCTCAGCGCCAGGCCCAGCGAACCGACCAGCAGATTTCGACGTAGTGCGGAAAAATTCATGACAAGCCCCTGTGTTTTCTTATGAAGACGCTTTTAGGAATGTTGGCAAAATCGGGATTTGGACGACTGCAATATCCTGCCCTAAAGCAGCGTATGCGTCTCGCTGCAAATTCGCCTGCGGCGTGACTATATGATGGTGCTTTTAGATAGGAAAATAATAAATATAGTGTTTGTTATTCTTTTATTTCATATGAGATGCACGCGATTCCCTGTGGCGAGGGAGCTTGGTCCCTCGCCACAGGAGTACTTCAACTGGTCAGCGAGTCCTTGTAGGCAAACAACGCTGGTGCCCCGCCGGTATGCAGGAAAATGATCGGGCCATCGTTGAACCGTTGACGACCGATGCCATCCAGCAACCCGGCCATGGCCTTACCGGTGTAAACCGGGTCCAGCAGCAACCCTTCCTGACTCGCCACCAGCTTCACCGCCGCCAGCGTCCCGGCATTCGGCTCGCCATACCGCGGGCCAAAATATTCGTCCCACAGTTCGATCTTGAAACCCGCCGGCAGGCTCACGCCCAGCAACTCGGCAGTGCGCTCGGCCAGGCCCTGGACTTTCGGGCGCTGATCTTCATCGCTACGGGAAACCGTGACACCAATCACTGGCAAATCCGGCAGTACTTCACTCAGTGCCAGCGCCAGACCACTGTGGGTCCCGGCACTGCCCGAGGCCAGGACCACGGCGGCAAATTGCAGGCCGGTGTCCTTGATCTGTGCGGCCAGTTCCAGCCCGGCGCGCACATAACCCAAAGCGCCCAGCGCATTGGAGCCACCAATTGGCACCAGATACGGTTTCTTGCCGTTATTGCGTAAACGGTCGGCCAAGGCTTGCAGTTGCTCGTCGGCATTGTCGAGGTTTTCCACCAGCTCGACCTTGGCATCGAACAGGTCGAGCAGCAGCCGATTGCCGTTGCCCAGGTAGTTGGCGTCGTCGGTGCCCAATGGATTTTCCAGCAGCGCGACGCAGCCCAGGCCAAGCTTGGCCGCAATGGCGGCAGTCTGGCGCACGTGGTTGGACTGAAGCGCACCCGCGGTGATCAACGTGTCGGCGCCCTGGGCCAAGGCATCGGCCGCCAGGTATTCGAGTTTGCGCAGCTTGTTGCCGCCCATGGCCAGCGGTGTCAGGTCATCGCGTTTGACGTACAGATCACGGCCGAGCCAGGTCGACAGCCGTTCGAGTTTTTCAAGCGCGGTAGGGTGGCCGAGGAGGTCGAGGCGGTTAAAGCGGGCAAGCTGTTGTTTGATCATGGGTCCGTACTGGCCAAGGAAGATGTCAGGACTATAGGCACGGCTATATGCATGGGCAACCGTCAATCGCTTATAGCCAAAAGAACTGAACACAGCACAATTGGTTCTTAATTCGGCCTCCAGACCTTGCCGTAAAGTAATCGCCGACAACGCGGCCAGATACTCCGGCCGCCCGTGAGGAGTTTTTACCGTGAGCGAGCGTTCCAGCCATTGGCAATTGCAGACCATCGTCAGTCAACTGCGTACTGCGCGGGACCAGTGGCGCGCACAAAACGGCCGAGTCAGCGGCGAGCAGGGCGGTCGCGAATTGCCTTCCCGGGCCGCCATGGCGGAGATACTGGAAGCGCTGTGCGGTGCCTTGTTTCCGATGCGTCTGGGACCGGTGGATTTGCGTGAGGAGAGTGAAGACTTCTACGTCGGGCACACGCTGGACGTCGCGTTGAACGCGTTGCTGGCGCAGGCACGACTCGAACTGCGTTACGCCGCTCGTCACAGCGCCGAAGCTGACACCGAAGTGGAGGCCAAGACTATTGCGATCATTCAGGATTTCGCCCTCGCGTTGCCGGGGCTGCGCAGCTTGCTGGACACCGATGTGCTGGCGGCCTATCACGGTGACCCGGCAGCTCGTAGCGTCGATGAAGTGCTGTTGTGCTATCCCGGGATTCTGGCGGTAATCCACCATCGCCTGGCGCACCATTTGTACCGCTCGGGGCTGCCGCTGCTGGCGCGGATCAGCGCAGAAATCGCCCACTCGGCCACCGGTATCGACATCCATCCTGGGGCGCAGATCGGTCGCAGCTTCTTTATTGATCACGGGACGGGTGTGGTGATCGGCGAGACGGCGATCATTGGTGAACGCGTGCGGATTTATCAAGCCGTGACGTTGGGCGCCAAGCGCTTCCCGTCGGATGAGGACGGCCAGTTGCAAAAGGGCCATCCGCGGCATCCGATCGTTGAAGATGATGTGGTGATCTATGCCGGCGCGACGATTCTGGGGCGGATCACCATTGGCAAGGGCTCGACCATTGGCGGCAACGTCTGGCTGACCCGTAGCGTACCGCCGGGGTGCAACCTGACGCAGGCGAATTTGCAGCATGATGACGGGACGCAGAAGTAAGCTTCGAAATTTCAGCTGATTGCACCGGCCTCATCGCGAGCAGGCTCGCTCCCACAGTGGATAGGTGTTGGACCACAGATTTTTGAACGACACATTTCCCTGTGGGAGCGAGCCTGCTCGCGAATGGATTTCAAGGCGAACGGTAATCATGGCAAATAGCTAATTTCCCGCTGAACGAATCCCCCAAATCCCACGTCATACCCATCCTTGAGCTAGCGTACAGAACGTACCGCCGAGCCCTGCGATTAGTCCTTAGCACCCTATTCATGTTTAACTTGAACGCTCATTCAAGTTAAACCGCCGGTTTGCTGCCCGTTCACAACAGGAGGCTTGCCTTGCCGAGTCCGTTATTGATTGCCCTGTTTCACCCCCTTGAGGTGCACCTTTCATGAGTGCATCGTCCCTCCCTCCAAGCGGCCAGGTCCGCATGAATCCGCCGGTGTTTTATTTCGCGGCGACCTTCATTCTGCTGTTCGGCATCGTCGTCATTGCCATGCCTGAACAGGCCGGCGCCTGGCTGCTGGAAGCGCAAAACTGGGCGGCCAATACGGTCGGCTGGTATTACATGCTCGCGATGACGCTGTATCTGGTCTTCGTGGTGGTCACCGCCTTGTCTGGCTACGGCAAGATCAAGCTCGGTGCCGACCACGACGAGCCCGAATTCAGTTACCTGTCCTGGGCCGGCATGCTGTTCGCCGCCGGGATCAGCATCACGCTGTTCTTCTTTTGCGTGTCCGAACCGCTCACTCACTTGGCCCAACCACCGCAAGGCGAGGCCGGCACGGCGGATGCGGCGCGTCAGGCGATGCAGATTCTGTTTCTGCACTGGGGCCTGCACGGCTGGGGCGTGTTCGCCTTTGTCGGCATGGCGCTGGCCTACTTCGCCTACCGCCACAACCTGCCGCTGGCCTTGCGTTCGGCGCTTTATCCGCTGATTGGCAAGCGCATCAACGGCCCGATCGGTTACGCCGTGGACGGCTTCGGCATCATCGCCACGGTGTTCGGCCTCGGCGCCGACATGGGCTTTGGCGTGTTGCACCTCAACTCGGGCCTGGACTACCTGTTCGGCATCGCTCACACCCAGTGGATTCAGGTCGGCCTGATCACGTTGATGATGGGCGCGGCGATCATCGTCGCGGTGTCCGGCGTCGATAAAGGCGTGCGGGTGATGTCCGACATCAACATGCTGCTGGCCTGTGCGCTGTTGCTGTTCGTGTTGTTCGCCGGTCCTACGCAGCATTTGCTCAACACCCTGATCCAGAACATCGGCGACTACCTCGGCGCGTTGCCGATGAAGAGTTTCGACCTGTACGCCTACGACAAACCCAGCGACTGGCTGGGGGGCTGGACCGTGTTCTATTGGGCCTGGTGGATTGCGTGGTCGCCGTTCGTGGGCCTGTTCATCGCCCGGATCTCCCGTGGCCGTACCATTCGCGAATTCGTCTTCGGCGTGTTGCTGATTCCGCTCGGTTTCACCCTGGCGTGGATGTCGATCTTCGGCAACAGTGCCATCGACCAGGTCCTGAACCACGGCATGACCGCACTCGGCATGTCGGCCGTCGACAATCCGTCGATGACCCTCTACCTGCTGCTGGAAACCTACCCGTGGAGCAAAACCGTCATCGCGGTGACGGTGTTCATCAGCTTCGTGTTCTTCGTCACCTCGGCCGACTCCGGCACCGTGGTGCTGTCGACGCTCTCCGCCAAGGGCGGCAACCCGGATGAAGACGGACCGAAATGGCTGCGAGTGTTCTGGGGCGCGATGACCGCGCTGGTGACCAGTGCGTTGCTGTTCTCCGGCAGCATCGATGCGCTGAAGTCAGCGGTGGTGCTGACGTCGTTGCCGTTCTCGATGATCTTGCTGCTGATGATGTGGGGGCTGCACAAGGCGTTCTTTCTGGAGTCGCAGAAGCAGATCGCGCAGCTGCATTCCCTGGCGCCGGTGTCCGGCTCGCGGAGGGGCGGTTGGCGTCAGCGCTTGACCCAGGCCGTGCATTTCCCGTCTCGCGATGAGGTCTATCGCTTCCTCGACACCACGGTGCGCCCGGCGATCGAAGAAGTGAGCGCCGTGTTCGTCGAGAAAGGATTGAACGTGGTCACTCAGCCCGACCCGGCCAACGACAACGTCAGCCTGGAAATCGGACACGGCGAAGAGCATCCGTTTATCTATCAGGTGCAGATGCGTGGCTACTTCACGCCATCGTTTGCCCGTGGTGGCATGGGTTCCAAGGAACTCAACAACCGCCGTTATTACCGGGCCGAAGTGCATTTGAGCGAGGGCAGCCAGGACTACGATCTGGTGGGTTACACCAAGGAGCAGATCATCAACGACATCCTTGATCAGTACGAACGGCATTTGCAGTTCTTGCACTTGGTGCGTTGAACGTAGTGGCGGTGCTGTTCACGTTTCGGTGGTCAACACCATGAACAGCACCAGCGCCGCCACCGGTACACCGAACACGGCGCTGCCAACGACCAGTTCCGTGCTCAACGGCTGGCCGGCATTGACCATGCCGACCGCGCCGTTGATCAGTGTCAGGGCCAGCCACAGGACCACAAAACTGTAGGTCAGGGTCTCGCGGCTGAAGCCGATTTTCTCGCCGATGAACAGCATCAACGCCAGCAGGATCAGGCCGAAGGTGATGATGATCGTGGTGTGCATGATGCATTCCGTCCTTTAGATGTGTGCTGCCCGCGAAGGCGTCTGGCCTGCCTGCAAACCAGCTTAAACCAATCCACCATTCACCCGCAGAATCTGCCCATTGACCCAAGCCGAATCCGGCCCGACCAGAAACGACACCACACGAGCAATGTCCTCCGGCTGACCGAGACGCTCCAGCGGAGGCATCTTGGCGAAGGTCTGGATCTGCTCTTCGCTCTTGCCGTGCAAAAACAATTCGGTCGCTACCGGCCCGGGGGCGACTGCGTTGACGGTGATGTTGCGCCCGCGCATTTCTTTGGCGAATACCTGGGTCAGGGATTCCACGGCCGCTTTGCTGGCGATGTACACCGCGTACCCCGGCAGGTTGAGCCCGACGGTGCTGCTGGAAAAGTTGACGATCCGCCCGCCGCTGTTCAGACGCGTCGCCGCCTCACGCAAGGTGTTGAAGGTGCCGCGCGCATGGATGTTGAAGGTCTGGTCGAACAGTTCGTCTGTGTGTTGCGCCAGCGGCATCACTTTGAGAATGCCGGCGTTGTTGATCAGCACATCGACCTTGCCCAGCTGCGTTTCGGTCTCGTCGAACATCCGGCGTACGTCGTCGGCATTGGCCACATCGGCCTTGATCGCTATGGCTTGATGGCCAGCCTGACGCAACTCCACCACCCGTTTTGAGGCTTCGATGGCGCTGCTGGCGTAGTTGATGGCGACGGCGAACCCTTCGCTGGCCAGTTGTCTGGCGATCACGGCACCGATGCCACGGGAGGCGCCGGTCACGAGGGCAACTTTCGAAGTTTGAGTAGTCATGGCGAACCTTTGAAGGTGTTTGTTGGGGTGAAGCCAGATTCACATGTTTACCGAAGCCGATAAATGCACGAGAGTTGCCTTGACTGTTCAATAATCGCCAACAATCGAGGAGCAGGAGCCGAGCGTGGATCAAGTCAAAGCAATGAAGGTTTTCGTGCGGATCTACGAGCGCAGCAGCTTCACGCTGGCCGCCGAGGACCTGAATCTGCCACGGGCGACGCTGACCCATACGCTGAATCAGTTTGAAGCGTGGCTCGGTACGCGCTTGTTGGAACGCAGCACCCGCAGAGTGCGTCCGACGCTGGACGGCGAGGCCTACTATCAGCGTTGTGTGCACTTGCTGGCGGAACTTGAAGAAGCCGAACTGGCGTTTCGCGGTTGCGCACCCAAAGGCCGCTTGCGCGTCGACTTGCATGGCACCCTGGCCAGGCATTTTGTGATCCCGGCATTGCCACAATTCATGGAGCGTTACCCGGACATCGAGTTGTCCATCAGCGAAGCCGACCGTTTTGTCGACCTGATCGCTGAAGGCGTCGACTGCGTGCTGCGCGCCGGCACCTTGAGTGATTCGGCGCTGATCGGAAAACGTATCGCCAGCCTGCGCCAGATCACCTGCGCCAGCCCCGCCTACCTGCGTCAATACGGTGAACCGAAAAGCCTTGAAGACCTGAAACACCATCGCGCGGTGAACTACGTCTCGCGCACCACCGCCAAGTTGTTCCCCTTCGATTTCATGGTCGATGGCGAGCTGAAAGAAGTCGCTATCGAAGGCGCGGTTTCAGTGTTCGGCGCGGAAATCTACGCGGCGTCGGCAATTGCCGGGCTCGGCCTGATCCAGTGTCCGCATTACCGTATGGAGGCGCAGATTTCCCAAGGCCTGGTGCAAGAAGTCCTCATCGACACGCCGCCACCGTCAATGCCGGTTTCGGTGCTGTACCCCCAAAACCGACACATGTCCCCACGGGTTCGGGTGTTTGTGGATTGGTTGGGGGAGCTGTTTACGGGCGCTGTTTGACCTTGCTGTTCTTGATCGTTCCCACGCTCCGCGTCGGAACGATCATCTGTGAAACGTTTCAGCTTTTTCTCGAGTCCGAGGTTTATCGGCGTTTGTCTGGGCGTATGCTGGGCAACTTGCGAAGCAGTCGATACCAACTTCAAGACAGACAAGAGAGGATTCGATGACTTACACCGCTGCCGAAAACCGCTACGACTCTATCCCTTACCGCCGCGTAGGCCGCAGCGGTCTGGTGCTGCCGGCGCTGTCCCTGGGGCTGTGGCACAACTTCGGTGACAGCACGCCGATCGACACTCAGCGCTCGCTGTTGCGCACCGCCTTCGACCTGGGCATCAACCACTTCGACCTGGCCAACAACTATGGCCCGCCGTATGGCAGCGCCGAGATCAACTTCGGTCGTTTGCTGCGTGAAGACTTCAAGCAGTACCGCGACGAGTTGATCATTTCAAGCAAGGCCGGTTGGGACATGTGGCCCGGCCCTTATGGCCAGGGCGGCGGTTCACGTAAATACGTGCTGGCCAGCCTCGACCAGAGCCTGCAACGCCTGGGCCTGGACTACGTGGACATCTTCTATTCCCATCGCTTCGACCCGGACACGCCGCTGGAAGAAACTGCCAGTGCGTTGGCCACCGCCGTGCAGCAGGGCAAGGCGCTGTACATCGGCATCTCGTCCTATTCCGGGGTGAAAACCCGTGAGATGGCGGCGCTGCTGAAAGAGTGGAAAGTACCGTTGCTGATTCACCAACCAGCCTACAACCTGCTCAATCGCTGGGTTGAAAAGGATCTGCTGGACGTCACCGACGAACTCGGCACTGGCGTGATTGCGTTCACGCCATTGGCGCAGGGCTTGTTGACCGACAAGTACCTCAATGGCATTCCGAAGGATGCGCGGGTCAATCGCCCGGGCGGTGGTTCTTTGCAGGAATCTCATCTGTCCGAAGCCAACATCGCCCACGTGCGCGGGCTCAACGAAATCGCCAAGCGTCGCGGTCAGAGCCTGGCACAACTGGCGTTGGCATGGACGCTGCGCGATCCGCGCGTGACCTCGGCACTGATCGGTGCGAGCCGGCCGGAGCAGATTATCGAGAACGTCGCAGCGTTGGAGAATTTGAGTTTCAGCGCGGAAGAACTGGCGGAAATTGACCGGTTTGCCCAGGAAGGCGGGATCAATCTTTGGGAGAAACCTTCGACGGCTGAATAAGTGTTCGGCGGCGGGTCTTCCTGAGCCTGTTCGTGCCTCTTCGCGAGCAGGCTCGCTCCCACAGGGGCCGTGCCTGACACAAATCCGCTGTGGGAGCGAGCCTGCTCGCGATGGGGCCAGAACAGGCAGTAAAGAACTCAGGGCTCACCGAAAGAAAGGCACATCCCCCAACACCGTCGCCCGCTGCATCACCCGCCGCGCCGGCCGGTAGTCATCCACGGCGTAATGCTGTGTCACGCGGTTATCCCAGAACGCCACGTCATCTTTCTGCCAACGCCAGCGAATCGTAAATTCCGGCCGCGTTGCGTGAGCAAACAGAAATTTCAAAATCGCTTCGCTCTCGGCGTCCGACAGCTCATTGATCTTCGACGTGAAGCCTTCATTGACGAACAACGAGCGGCGCCCGCTCACCGGGTGTGTGCGGATCACCGGGTGCGACAGCGGCGGATTCTTTCTGCGTGCTTCTTCCCACTGGGCCAGTGCTTCAGGCGTGTTGCCATAACGTTCCTGGGGGAACGAGCGGGTGAAATCGTGAGTGGCCGTCAGGCCTTCGAGCAAACTTTTCATCGGCGCGGACAACGCTTCATACGCCGCAATGCCACTGGCCCACAGCGTGTCGCCACCAAATTCAGGCAACAGCTTGGCACTCAGCACCGCGCCCATGGCCGGGGTGGGCAGGAAGGTCACGTCGGTGTGCCAGATTGCGTTGTCGCGCACGTCGGTGACGGCGGTATCGAGGATCAGCACTTCGGGCTGTTCCGGCACATTCGGGTAGATCGGATGGATGTGCAGATCGCCAAAATTCGCAGCGAATCGCGCCTGCTGTTGCGGCGTGATCGGCTGGTCGCGGAAGAACAGCACTTGATGCTTGAGCAGCGCTTGCTCGATGGCGTCGCGCTGTTCCTGATTCAGTGGCTGGCTGACGTCGATGCCGCTGATTTGGGCGCCGAGGGCCGAGCTGAGGGGGACGATGGTCAGGTTGCTCATGGTGATTCTCTTTAATCCGGGGTGCCGAGCTTTTGTAGGAGTGAGCCTGCTCGCGATAGCGGAGAGTCAGACGACAGGGTGGTGGCTGATACACCGCCATCGCGAGCAGGCTCGCTCCCACATTAAGATCCCAAAAAACTCAGTGGGCCTGGCCGTGCCACGGCACCAGTTTGCGTTGCAGGGCGCGCAGGCCCATTTCCATGGCAAACGCGATCAAGGCAATCACCAGAATTCCCAGCACCACCACATCGGTGACCAGGAATTGCGCGGCCGACTGCACCATAAAACCCAAACCGCTGGTGGCGGCGATCAATTCGGCGGCAACCAGCGTCGACCAACCCACACCGAGGCCGATGCGCACGCCAGTCAAAATATCCGGCAAGGCGCTCGGCAGAATCACATGGCGAATCAATTGCGCCCGGGTCGCACCCAGCGACTGCGCGGCGCGCAGTTTGGCCGGGTCAACCGTGCGCACGCCAGTTGCAGTGGCGATGGCAATCGGGGCGAAAATCGCCAGGTAGATCAGCAAGACTTTCGACAGCTCACCGATGCCGCACCAGATCACGATCAGCGGCAGGTAAGCCAGCGGTGGAATCGGCCGGTAGAATTCGATCAACGGATCGAGCACGCCGCGGGCGATGCGGTTATGGCCGATGGCGATGCCGATGGGCACGGCGGTCAGCACCGCGAAACCAAGGCCCAGACCGATACGGCTGAGACTGGCCCCCAAGTGCTGCCACAACGTTGAATCCATGTAGCCGCTGGTCACCAGCAGCCAGCCCTTTTGCAGCACGGCGGACGGTGGTGGCAGGAACAGCGGTTCGATCATCCCTGTGGCGGTGACGGCCCACCAAATGACAACCAGCGCCACCAGCGTCAGCACGCTGATCCACCGAGTGCTGAGGCTGCGACGTGACGGGATGTCCGTGGAACCCGGTTTAACCGCGACGGCGGGAATTTGATAGCTGCTCATGCGCGCTCCTGCCGCTGGGCGGTGCTGCGTTGGGAGAACACTTTGGCGAGTACGTGTTCGCGAGTTTCGATGAAGCGCGGGTCGGACTTGATCGAGCGAGCGGACTCACCGGCCGCATACCGCTGACCGAAATCCAGGCTCAGGCGCTCGACGATTTGTCCCGGATCAGGCGCCAGCAGAATCAGGTCCGTGGCGAGGAACACCGCTTCTTCGATGTCGTGGGTAATCAGGAAAACCGGTTTGGCGGTGCGCTGCCAGACTTGCAGCAGCAGCTCCTGCATCTGTTCGCGGGTGAAGGCGTCGAGGGCGCCGAAGGGTTCGTCCATCAGCAAAACGCGCGGGTCGGCGGCCAGCGCGCGGGCCAGGCCGACACGTTGCTTCTGGCCACCCGAGAGCTGCCAGATGCGGCGACTTTCGAAGCCGGAAAGGTCCACCAGTGCGAGCATTTCCTGAGCGCGCAGTTCACGTTTTTCCCGCGCAATGCCGGCCAGCTCCAGGCCAAAACCGACGTTGGCCAGCACATTCTGCCAGGGCAGCAAGGCGTCGTCCTGAAACACCACGCCGCGTTCGGCGCTCGGGCCTTTGACCGGCACGCCGTCAAGGGTGATGCGCCCGGCGCTGGGTTCGACGAAACCGGCAATCAAGTTCAACAGCGAAGTCTTGCCACTGCCGGACGGGCCGAGGGCTACCAGCAACTGCTGGGGGCCCAGGCTCAGGGAAATATCCGCCAGTACCGGTTCGGCGGCGCCGGGGTACTGTGCGCTGATGCGCTCCAGCTGTAGCAAAGCCATCGCAGTTAACTCCCGATCAGTTGGTGATGTACTTGGCGCTGACGTAAGGGGCGTAGTCCGGCAGCACGGCCTCGACCTTGCCTTGTTCCTTGAGGAAGGCGGCGGTGTCGGTAATGGCCTTGGTGGTCGGTGCGCCGAGGGTGATCACTTGGTCAGCCGCCAGCGGGAAGACGTTGCCTTGCAGCAACAACGGAATGTCGCTGGCCTTGGCGCCCGACAGTTTGACAAGCTTGTCCACGTTGCTTTGATTGGCCAGCCAGGCTTTCGGGTCTTTGCGGTAATCGGCGTAGGCGTCGAGGGTCACTTTGGCGAACGCAGTGACGATTTCCGGGTGCTTCTCGGCGAAGTCCTTACGCACGATCCAGGCATCGAAAGTCGGAGCGCCGAACTTGGCCAGCTCGCCGGAGGTAATCAGCACTTTGCCGTTTTCCTTGGCGACTCCGAGGGCTGGGTCCCACACGTAAGTGGCGTCGATATCACCGCGTTTCCACGCAGCGATGATGGCGGGCGGAGCGAGGTTGAGCACGGTGACCTTCGACGGATCGATGTTCCAGTGCTTGAGCGCCGCCAGCAGGCTGTAGTGGCCGGTGGAAACGAACGGCACGGCGATTTTTTTGCCGATCAGGTCTTGCGGAGTCTTGATCCCGGAGCCTTCGCGGGCGACCAGGGCTTCAGCCGCGCCGATCTGGGTGGCAATGAGGAAGGTTTCTACCGGGACTTTGCGGGTGATGGCCGCCGTCAGGGGGCTGGAACCGAGGTAGCCGATCTGCACGTCGCCGGAAGCGATGGCGGCGATGATGTCGGCGCCGTTGTCGAATTTGCGCCAGTCGATCTTGGCGTTGGTGGCTTTTTCGTAAGCGCCGTCGGCCTGGGCGACCTTTGCCGGGTCAACCGTGGTCTGGTAGGCGACGGTCACGTCAGCCGCCTGGGCAAACAAACTCGCAGCAGCCAGAGACGCGGCCGCCAAGAGGCGAAGAGAGAAATTCAGTTTCATTGAGAAGCTCCTTGTCAGGCGACCGAGAGTCGGCGTGAAAGGAGACTAAATGATCTAAGAATCCGAAAATAAATAACTTTTTCGAATGAGCTTATGAGCGGAAAATTCTAAGGGAGACCGCAGTGCGGCCTTCGCGGGCAAGCCTCGCTCCTACAGATTCGGGGTCGAGTCACAAATGGGGACCGACACAAAACTGTAGGAGCGAGGCTTGCCCGCGAAAAGGTCTGAAGGACCTTCTGATGTTAGTTGCTGATCGCCAGAATGCTCGCCTGATACGACCCGACAAACACATCGAAATCGCCGACTTCGTTCTGCTCCAGCGCCACCTGCTCTGCCAGCGAGGAGCGTGCGCGTTCTTCAAACTTCGCCTGATCTTCGCTATTCAACGGCTCGCTGCGGAAAAACTCCGCATGCGCCTGGCTCTGGCGCAGGGAGAACTGGGCAAAGCTCTCCTTGTGTTCTGCCATGGCCGCCAGCACTTGTGCTGAAGGTGTGCGCGACGAATCCTTGACCTTCTCCATCTGCACGTCCAACGCCTTGCTGTGGGCATCGCCGCCATGGCTTTGATCAAGCAGCGCCGCGAGCGGAGCTATTTTTTCCAACAATTCGCCGGCCCATTCCTTCAGGTCGACCGGTTGACCGTCACGCTGCAGTTGCAGGCCCGGACGACGACCTTCCTTGACCACGCTGAGGAAGTTCGAGGTCGCGTTGCCGCACGAAGTATTGGTCAGCAGCGGGCTGTCGTTCAGCGCGCAATACAGCAGGAACGCGTCGAGGAAGCGCGACTCTGGCAAATCGATGCCCATCGGCAGGAACGGATTGATGTCCAGGCAACGCACTTCGACGTACTGAATGCCGCGGGCCACCAGCGCCTGGATCGGCCGTTCGCCGGTGTAGGTCACGCGCTTCGGGCGGATGTTGGAGTAGTACTCGTTTTCGATCTGCAGGATGTTGGTGTTGAGCTGAACCCACTCACCGTCCTGATGCGTACCGATTTCGACATACGGTGCATACGGCGTGGCGACCGCTTTGCGCAGGCTGTCGGTGTAGCTGGCCAGATCGTTGTAGCACGGCGTCAAGCCGGCCTGGGCGTTGCTCTGGTAACCCAGGTCACTCATGCGCAGGCTGGTGGCGTATGGCAGGTACAAGGTGTCCGGGTCCAGTTGCTCCAACTGGTGCGAACGACCGCGCAGGAAACCGGCGTCCAGCGCAGGGGAGGCGCCGAACAGGTACATCAGTAGCCAGCTGTAGCGGCGGAAGTTGCGGATCAGCGCAATGTAGGCTGACGACTGATAGTCGCGGTCGGTGCCGACAAAGCCTTCAGCCTCTTTAAGCAGTGGCCAGAGCTTTTCCGGCAGGGAAAAGTTGTAGTGAATCCCGGCGATGCACTGCATGGTCTTGCCGTAACGCAGGGCCAGGCCCTTGCGGTAGACGTACTTGAGCTGACCGATGTTGGACGTGCCGTAATAGGCGATCGGGATGTCTTCCTCGGCCGGCAACGGGCACGGCATCGATGGACTCCACAGAAACTCGTTGCCGAGCTTGCTGTAGGCAAAACGGTGAATCTTGTCCAGGCTCGCCAGCGTATCGGCTGGGTCTGGCAGGGCCGGGGTAATGAATTCCAGCAGCGACTCGGAATAGTCGGTGGTGATTTGTTCATTGGTCAGCGCGGAACCCAATGCTTCCGGGTGCGGCGTTTGCGCCAGGCGACCTTCGCCGGTCACGCGCAGGCATTCACGTTCGATGCCGTGAAGGCACTGTTCGAGCAGAGAGAGGTTAGCGCGCTCGCCAAGCAGAGCCAGGCGGCGGTTGAGAAGTTCGCTCAAGTTGGATTCCTTCACGCGTCAGTCGCCCCAATATGGGGGTGGGCAAGACGGTCTACAAGGGTGAAGTTGAAACTGGCGTTTTCGCCTGGTTTTTGGACCGTACACGGCTGCTGACAGCAGCCAAGGAATTCCCTGTGGGAGCGAGCCTGCTCGCGAAGAGGGCGTGTCAGTCAACATTGATGTTGTCTGATACATCGCCTTCGCGAGCAGGCTCGCTCCCACAGGAAACTTCGGCGCTGCAGTCACAGCGCCGAAATTAACTCAAATCGATGACTTCTAGCTACAGGACAGCGAACGTGCCTTGTGCTTTTGCGACGAGTTTGTCGCCTTGCATCACGTCGGCTTCGACCACCAGCGTGCGCCGGCCCGGGTGAATCACCCGCGCCGTGCACATTACTTCACCGTCGGAAACGGCGCGAATGTAGTTGATCTTGCACTCGATGGTCGCGCTCTGCTGGTCAAAGCCGTGGGTGCTGGAACAGGCCAGCCCCATGGCAATGTCCACCAGACTGAACAAGGCCCCGCCGTGCAGCTTGCCGCCGCGATTGCGCAGCTCTGGCGCAAGCCCCAGGGCGACTTGCGCCACCCCGGCTTCCAGACTGTGCAAGCGACATCCCAGCAGCTTGAAAAAAGCGCTTTCGGTCAGCCCGGCAGGGATCTCCATCAGCGTTTCTTCAACTGCTTGGCGTTGGCAAACAACGATGCCATGGCGTTGTTGGCCGGGGCCGCCGCCGTGGTTTCCTTACGCGGTGCGTTGTTCTGGGACTGGCGTGGCGCCGACCCCGGACGTGCACCACGAGCGCCGTCGATTTTCTCGCCCGGGGTGTCGCTCATGCGCATCGACAGACCCACGCGTTTACGCGGGATATCGACTTCCATGACCTTCACTTTCACCACGTCTCCGGCCTTTACCGCTTCGCGCGGATCCTTGATGAACTTCTCCGAAAGCGCAGAGATGTGCACCAAACCGTCCTGATGCACGCCGATGTCGACGAACGCGCCGAAGTTGGTCACGTTGGTGACGACGCCTTCGAGGATCATCCCCAGTTGCAGATCCTTGAGGTCTTCGACGCCTTCCTGGAACTCGGCGGTCTTGAACTCCGGACGCGGGTCACGGCCCGGTTTTTCCAGCTCTTGCAGAATGTCGGTGACCGTTGGCAGACCAAAGGTTTCGTCGGTGTACTTCTTCGGGTCGAGACGCTTGAGGAAACTCGCGTCGCCGATCAACGAGCGAATGTCACGGTCGGTCTCAGCGGCAATGCGCTGCACCAGCGGATAGGCTTCCGGGTGAACCGCCGACGAATCCAGCGGATTGTCGCCGTTCATGACGCGCAGGAAACCGGCCGCCTGTTCGAAGGTTTTCTCGCCCAGACGAGCGACTTTCTTCAACGCCGCACGGGTTTTGAACGCGCCGTGCTCGTCGCGGTGGCTGACGATGTTCTGCGCCAGGGTCGCGTTGAGGCCGGAGATGCGGGCGAGCAGCGCCACGGAGGCGGTGTTGACGTCCACGCCCACGGCGTTCACGCAGTCCTCGACCACGGCATCCAGGCCACGCGCCAGTTTCAGCTGCGACACGTCGTGCTGGTACTGGCCGACGCCGATGGATTTCGGATCGATCTTCACCAGTTCGGCCAGCGGATCCTGCAAGCGGCGGGCAATCGACACGGCGCCACGGATCGACACGTCGAGGTCCGGGAATTCCTTGGAAGCCAGTTCCGACGCCGAGTAAACCGATGCACCGGCCTCGGAGACCATGACCTTGGTCATCTTCATCGCTGGGTATTTTTTGATCAGCTCAGCGGCGAGCTTGTCGGTTTCACGGCTGGCGGTGCCGTTGCCAATGGCGATCAGGTCCACGGCATGCTTGGCGCACAGGGCTGCCAGAATCGCGATGGTCTGGTCCCATTTGTTGTGCGGCACGTGCGGGTACACCGTGGCGTGATCCAGCAGCTTGCCGGTGGAATCGACCACGGCGACCTTGCAACCGGTGCGCAGGCCCGGGTCGAGGCCCAGGGTGGCACGCGGGCCGGCCGGGGCCGACAGCAGCAAGTCGTGCAGGTTGTGGGCGAACACGTTGATCGCTTCGGTTTCCGCGCCATCGCGCAACTCGCCGAGCAAATCGGTTTCGAGGTGGGTGTAGAGCTTGACCTTCCAGGTCCAGCGCACCACTTCGCCCAGCCATTTGTCGGCGGCGCGGTTCTGGTTCTGGATGCCGAATTGCTGGCCGATCATGCCTTCGCACGGGTGCATGGTGCCCGGCAGCTCGTCGCCGACTTTCAGCGCCGAACTCAGGATGCCTTCGTTGCGGCCACGGAAAATCGCCAGCGCGCGGTGCGACGGCATGCTTTTCAGCGGTTCGTCGTGTTCGAAGTAGTCGCGGAACTTGGCGCCTTCCTCTTCCTTGCCGGCGATGACGCGGGCACTGAGGGTCGCTTCCTGCTTGAGGTAGCTGCGCAGCTTGTCCAGGAGGCCGGCGTCTTCGGCGAAGCGTTCCATCAGGATGTATTTGGCGCCTTCGAGGGCCGCCTTCACATCGGCCACGCCTTTTTCGGCGTCAACGAAGCGTGCGGCTTCGGCGTCTGGCGTCAGGGTCGGGTCGTTGAACAGGCCGTCGGCCAGCTCGCCGAGGCCGGCTTCCAGGGCGATCTGGCCCTTGGTGCGGCGCTTCTGCTTGTACGGCAAGTACAAGTCTTCCAGGCGGGTCTTGGTGTCGGCGAGTTTGATGTCGCGTTCGAGTTGCGGGGTCAGCTTGCCTTGCTCCTGAATGCTGGCAAGGATGCTGATACGCCGTTCGTCGAGTTCTCGCAGGTAGCGCAGACGCTCTTCCAGATGACGCAACTGGATGTCATCGAGGCTGCCGGTCACTTCTTTCCGGTAACGGGCGATGAAGGGAACGGTAGAGCCTTCATCGAGTAGCGCGACGGCCGCTTCGACCTGTTGTGGGCGTACACCGAGTTCCTCGGCGATGCGGCTGTTGATGCTGTCCATAAAACCACCTGACAAATTGTGAAAGCAGGCTCGCAGGCGCAGGGATAAAGGCTCGGCGAGTCTGGTTGAGCGGCCTGGCGTGCGCCGCTACCTGGATCAACAGGTATCCCGTTGACCCGTGAAATCGAACAATGACTGCCGGCGCCATGAAAATAAAAAGCGGCCACCTGCAGCCATGATCAGACGTTGCCTGACACAAAAGGCCGCGCATTATAACCAGCGTTCTATCATTCAGGGGCATCGCAGGCATTAGCGCGAGGGCCGGATTTCTGGCAGTGAAGGAAAAATCTGCTAACAATGCACACGGTGCGTATAACGGCAGCTACGCCATAATGCGCGCCGAGATCAAAGGAGCATCCAATGAGCAGCACTGCAAACAATGCTGAAGGCGAAAAAATTCTTATTGTTGACGACGATCCAGGGCTGAGCAGCCTGCTGGAACGCTTTTTCGTCAGCAAGGGCTACCGCGCCCGCGCCGTGCCGAACACCGAACAAATGGATCGCCTGCTGGCGCGTGAAGTGTTCAACCTGGTCGTCCTCGACCTGATGCTGCCCGGCGAAGACGGTCTGACCGCCTGCCGCCGGCTGCGCACGGCGAACAATCAGATCCCGATCATCATGCTGACCGCCAAGGGCGATGAGCTGAGCCGCATCAAGGGCCTGGAACTGGGCGCCGACGATTACCTGGCCAAGCCCTTCAACCCGGATGAGCTGATGGCCCGTGTCAAAGCGGTCCTGCGCCGTCAGTCGACACCTGTGCCGGGCGCACCGGGCAGCGAAGACGAAAGCGTGACCTTCGGTGACTACGAACTGTCCCTGGCCACCCGCGAACTCAAGCGCGGTGACGAAGTGCACATGCTGACCACCGGTGAATTCGCGGTGCTCAAGGCCTTGGTCATGAACGCGCGTCAGCCACTGACTCGCGACAAGCTGATGAACCTGGCTCGTGGCCGTGAATGGGATGCGCTGGAGCGTTCCATCGACGTGCAGATTTCCCGTCTGCGCCGGATGATCGAGCCTGACCCATCCAAACCGCGTTACATCCAGACGGTCTGGGGCGTGGGCTACGTGTTCGTTCCGGATGGCGCCGCCACCAAGTGATCGGCGATTTGTAGGAGCGGGTCTTGCGGACAATCGTCCGCAGACTCGCGATCCGCAATATGCGAGCATCGCTCGCTCCTGCAAGTGTGTAGCGGTTATTCATGAAAACCCCCGTTTGGTTCCCCCAGAGTTTCTTCTCCCGCACCCTGTGGCTGGTGCTGATCGTCGTCCTGTTTTCCAAGGCACTGACCCTGGTTTATCTGTTGATGAACGAAGACGTGCTGGTGGACCGCCAATACAGCCACGGTGTCGCCCTGACGCTGCGCGCTTATTGGGCCGCTGATGAAAAGAACCGAGAGAAAATCGCTGATGCTGCCACCCTGATCCGGGTCGTGGGCGCGGGTGTGCCGGAAGGCGAGCAACATTGGCCTTACAGCGAGATCTATCAGCGGCAGATGCAGGCTGAGTTGGGTGCCGACACCGAAGTTCGATTACGCATGCACTCACCGCCGGCCCTGTGGGTTCGGGCACCTAGCCTGGGCGATGGCTGGCTGAAAGTGCCGCTGTATCCGCATCCGTTGCGCGGCCAGAAAATCTGGAACGTGCTCGGCTGGTTCCTTGCTATCGGCTTGCTGTCCACCGCCTCGGCGTGGATCTTCGTCAGCCAGCTCAATCAACCCTTGAAACGTCTGGTGTATGCCGCACGGCAACTCGGCCAGGGGCGCAGCGTGCGCCTGCCGATCAGTGACACGCCGAGCGAGATGACCGAGGTGTATCGCGCCTTCAACCAGATGGCTGAAGACGTCGAGCAGGCCGGTCGCGAGCGCGAGCTGATGCTGGCCGGGGTGTCACACGACCTGCGTACACCGCTGACCCGTTTGCGCTTGTCCCTGGAATTGATGGGCGACCACAACGACCTCACCGACGCGATGGTGCGTGACATCGAAGACATGGACGCGATCCTCGACCAGTTCCTCGCGTTTATCCGCGATGGTCGTGACGAGTCTGTCGAGGAAGTGGACCTGATTGACCTGGTTCGTGAAGTCGCTGCGCCGTATAACCAGAACGAAGAAAAAGTGCGTCTGCGCCTGGAACCGATCCAGGCGTTTCCCCTGCGTAGGGTGTCGATGAAGCGGTTGCTGAACAATTTGATCGGCAACGCTTTGCACCATGCTGGCAGCGGGGTTGAGGTGGCGGCTTATGTCTCCGGTGATACCAGCGCGCCGTATGTGGTGCTGAGCGTCATGGACCGTGGGGCAGGGATCGATCCGTCGGAACTGGAGGCGATCTTCAACCCGTTCACTCGGGGTGATCGTGCCAGGGGCGGGAAGGGGACAGGACTTGGACTGGCCATCGTGAAGCGGATCGCTTCGATGCATGGCGGGAATGTCGAGTTGCGCAATCGGCCGGGTGGCGGGCTTGAAGCTCGGGTGCGGTTGCCGCTTGGGCTTATGTTGCCGCGGGATGCGGTTTAACAGCTGACTACTCCGATCATTCCCACGCTCTGTGTGGGAATGCAGCCCTGAACGCTCGGCGTCCCAGCAACAGCCGAACGCGGAGCGTCCGTTAGAGCATTCCCACGCAGAGCGTGGGAATGCCCAGTGGGTCAGCCCTTGCCTTTGGTGCGCGTCATATTCGGCCCGCCATTCTTCTCAAGATGCTCGATGATGATCCCCGCCACATTCTTCCCGGTGGTGGTCTCGATCCCTTCCAGCCCTGGCGACGAGTTCACTTCCATCACCAGCGGCCCGTGATTGGAACGCAGGATATCCACGCCCGCCACCGCCAGCCCCATGACCTTGGCCGCCCGCAACGCGGTCATGCGTTCTTCCGGGGTGATCTTGATCAGGCTGGCACTGCCACCGCGATGCAGGTTGGAGCGGAACTCCCCAGGCTTGGCCTGGCGCTTCATCGCCGCGATCACCTTGTCGCCCACCACGAAGCAGCGAATGTCCGCGCCCCCGGCTTCCTTGATGTATTCCTGAACCATGATGTTCTGCTTCAGGCCCATGAAGGCCTCAATCACCGACTCTGCCGCCGTCGCCGTTTCACACAACACCACACCGATGCCTTGCGTACCTTCCAGCACCTTGATCACCAGCGGTGCGCCGTTGACCATGTCGATCAGGTCGGGAATATCATCCGGTGAGTGCGCAAACCCGGTCACCGGCAAGCCGATGCCGCGGCGCGAGAGCAATTGCAGTGACCGTAGTTTGTCCCGCGAACGGGCGATGGCCACCGATTCATTGAGCGGGAAAACCCCCATCATTTCGAACTGACGCAACACCGCGCAGCCATAAAACGTCACAGACGCACCGATCCGCGGGATCACCGCGTCGAAACCTTCCAGCGGCTTGCCGCGGTAATGGATCTGCGGTTTGTGGCTGGCAATGTTCATATAGGCGCGCAGGGTGTCGATCACCACCATTTCATGTCCACGCTCGGTACCGGCTTCGACCAGACGACGAGTGGAATACAGACGCGGGTTCCGCGACAGCACAGCGATCTTCATGCAACACCTGTGGAAGAGGTAGATACCGGGAACACCGGCTTGTCTTGTACATATTTAATGCCCGGATTGACCACCAGTTGGCCGTCGATCAGGGCTTTGGAGCCGAGGAGCAGGCGATAACGCATGGACTTGCGGCAGGCGAGGGTGAATTCGACCCGCCATACCCGATCACCCAGGGCCAGTGTGGTGCTGACCACGTAACGCATCTGAGCGTGACCGTTGGAGCTTTTGATGGTTTTGCGCGTCACCAGTGGCGCCTCGCAGCGTCGATGGCGCAACTGCACCACCGTGCCCAGGTGCGCGGTGAAGCGCACCCAGCTTTCACCGTCGCGCTCGAACGGCTCGATGTCGGTCGCATGCAGGCTTGAGGTGCTGGCGCCGGTGTCGATTTTTGCGCGCAGGCCCGCGACTCCCAGATCCGGGAGCGCCACCCACTCGCGCAGACCGATAACGGTCAAATGGTCAAATGTCTTCAATAGGAAAAAACCGGCGATTAACGCGTCCAGGCCTCAGGTGCTACCTGGGCCAACGCTTTGAATGCAGGCTTGGCGAACCAGTAACCCTGCATCAGAAATATTCCACAGTCCGCCAGGAAATCCCGTTCTCCGGCGCTTTCGATGCCTTCGGCGATGACTGTAACGTTCAACTCCGCACACATTGTGACAACCCCTCGGACGATCGCCTGACGAACACGGTCGCGATCGACATCGCGGATCAGTGCCATGTCGAGTTTGATCAGGTCCGGTTGGAAATCAGCCAGCAGATTGAGCCCCGAGTAGCCCGCGCCGAAATCGTCGATGGCGGTCTTGAAGCCGAATTCGCGGTATTCACGCAGAATATTAGTCAAATGGCGATAGTTATCTACGTGCTCGCTTTCCAGGGTTTCGAAAATCAGCCGGTTGATGGGGAAGTTGTGTGTTTTCGCGGCTTCCAGAGTGGTGCGGATGCACAGCTCCGGGCGGTACACGGCGTTGGGCATGAAGTTGATGGACAAGTGTGTCTGCATGTTTAGATTGGCCGCTCCTGCAATGGCGCGGGTCCGGCAGAGTTGGTCGAAGCGGTAGCGATTTTCCTCGGTGACCTGGTCGAGCACCGACAGTGCGCCTTCCCCGGCAATGCCACGCACCAACGCTTCGTGAGCAAAAACTGATCGGTCGCGCAGATCGACGATCGGTTGGTAGGCAAAAGAAAAATCGAAGCCCAGCGGCTCGCTTTGCTGGCAGCCCTGGCAACCGCCCTGCGGCGAGGTCAATGAAGACGGGAATATAGTCACTCGATCACTCCATGCCGGAACGCCGGCCAAGATCACAGTCTATCTGGGGGGCCGAGTTCTTGCGCCCGACAGAAACGGTAGTACAGTTCCGACTATGGGCTGAAAGAGGAATTCCAGTGGCACAAAAAAACGAAGAGGACGACAAGGTCCGTCTCGATAAGTGGTTGTGGGCCGCGCGTTTTTATAAAACACGTGCCTTGGCCAAGGCGGCAATTGAAAGCGGCAAGGTGCATTGCCGGGGTGAGCGCTGCAAACCGGGCAAGGAGCCGAGGGTGGGCGACGAGTTTCAGATTCGTGTGGGGTTCGAGGAACGCACGGTGGTGGTTCAGGCGCTATCGATTGTGCGCCGTGGCGCGCCAGAGGCTCAGACGTTGTATGCGGAAACCGATGCCAGCATCGCCAAGCGCGAAGCGGCTGCGGCCATGCGCAAGGCGGGCGCGTTGGGCATGAGCACCGATGGCAAGCCAAGCAAGAAACAGCGGCGGGATTTGTTCAAGTTTCGTGGGAGCAGTAACGACGAGTGAGGTAGATGCTTCCGTGTCGTCTGGGCTGAAGTCTTCGCGGGCAAGTCACGCTCCCACAGGTATAGCGCAGAACTTTGTGGGAGTGAGCCTGCTCGCGATCGAGTGCGCAGCACTCGCCGGCAGCACCACAAAATCAGGCCCTAAGCACCACACTCATCCGCGAAACTCCCCACATCGAATGGGCGCAGACTTGCAATCGCCCAGATGCGTAGCCATATCGGGTTGCTGGCCAGCGGCGCATTCAGCAGATGAAACAGCCACTCGTCGAAAATCACACACAGCATCTGACCCGTAGGCCATAACCAAAAGGCCAGCACCGCCAGAGGCACGGAATTGCACAGAGCCAACCGGCGCAGGTTCCACCTTGCTTGGAACAAACCCGGATTGTTCATAAAATGCCTCCCATGGCTGAACGTCGCGCACCAAAGTGGTGCTGCAAAGGCGCAATTTTCACGATTTGTAACCATTTTGTCATTACTTCAGAACCCAGACCTATGACCGATCTACCGGATACCGACTACACCCAACGCTTCATCTTCGATGACAGCGACACCCGCGGCGAGCTGGTTTCGTTGGAACGGAGTTACGCTGAAGTCCTCGCCAAACACCCGTATCCGGAGCCGGTCGCGCAACTGCTCGGCGAACTGATGGCGGCTGCGTCGTTGCTGGTCGGCACGTTGAAGTTCGATGGCTTGCTGATTCTTCAGGCCCGTTCAGACGGTCCGATTCCGCTACTGATGATCGAGTGCTCCAGCGAGCGTGAAATCCGTGGCCTGGCCCGTTACGAAGCCGACCGGATTGCCCCCGACGCGACCCTCGCCGACCTGATGCCCAATGGCGTGCTGGCACTGACCGTCGATCCCACTCAGGGTCAGCGTTACCAAGGCATTGTCGACCTGGATGGCGAAACCCTGTCGGAGTGCTTCACCAACTACTTCGTCATGTCGCAACAGGTTGGCACCCGGTTCTGGCTGTACGCCGATGGCCGTCGCGCCCGCGGCATGTTGTTGCAGCAACTGCCTGCCGACCGCTTGAAAGACCAGGAAGAACGCGAGGACAGTTGGCAGCACATCACCGCGCTGGGCAACACCCTGACCGCCGACGAATTGCTGAGCCTGGACAACGAAACCGTGCTTCATCGCCTCTACCATGAAGAACAGGTGCGCCTGTTCGATGTGCAGAGATTGCGTTTCCGTTGCAGCTGCTCGCGAGAACGTTCGGCCAATGCTCTGGTCAGTTTGGGCATGGAAGACGCGCAGGCGCTGGTCATCGAGCACGGCGGCAACATCGAGATCGATTGCCAGTTCTGCAACCAGCGCTACCTGTTTGACGCGGCCGATATCACCCAATTGTTCGCCGGTGCGGGTGTTGAGACACCGTCAGATACCCGGCACTAAAACGGTTCAGCGCAGGTAAATTCACTGGATAGCGCCGGAATAACGCCGTTCTGACGGGAGGGCCCTACTATTTTTGGGCGTTTCTGGCATAATCCGGCCCACTTTTTGTCGCGGTAGTAGTGCACGACTTTCTACTACAAAACGTTTGGAGCACACTCGGCCACTGGCCGACGGGGAATCTCATGACGCAAGCCAATAACGCCGTGTACACCGATCTGAGTGTTGATGATCTGGTAAAAGAAGCTCTGAATCGCGGTGAAGGCGAGCTTGCCGACACTGGCGCACTGGTTGTTCGCACCGGTCACCGTACCGGCCGCTCGCCAGTCGACCGTTTCATCGTTGAAGAGCCGTCCACTCAGGCCGCCATTGCGTGGGGCCCGATCAACCGCAAGTTCCCGGCCGACAAGTTCGATGCCCTGTGGGACCGCGTCGAGGCCTTCAACAACGCGCAAGAACATTTCGTTTCCCACGTCCATGTAGGTTCGGCTGAAGAGCACTACTTGGCCGTGAAAATGACCACTCAGACGGCTTGGCAGAACCTGTTCGGTCGTTGCCTGTTCATCAACCCGGCTCAGTACAACCCGGCCGGTCGTGAAGAGTGGCAAGTTCTGAACGTCGCCAACTTCGAGTGCGTTCCAGAGCGTGACGGCACCAACTCCGACGGCTGCGTGATCATTAACTTCGCCCAGAAGAAAGTGCTGCTCGCCGGCATGCGTTACGCCGGTGAAATGAAGAAAGCCATGTTCTCGGTGCAGAACTTCCTGCTGCCGGCCGCCGACGTGCTGCCAATGCACTGCGCGGCCAACATCGGTGAAGCGGGCGACGTGACCCTGTTCTTCGGCCTGTCGGGCACTGGTAAAACCACTCTGTCCGCCGACGAGAGCCGTTACCTGATCGGTGACGACGAACACGGCTGGGGCGAAGGCGTTGTCTTCAACATCGAAGGCGGCTGCTACGCCAAGTGCATCGACTTGTCCGAGAAGAACGAGCCGGTCATCTGGAAAGCCATCAAGCACGGCGCCGTCCTGGAAAACGTCGTCATCGATGACGCCAAGCACGCCGACTACGCCGACGTCAGCCTGACCCAGAACAGCCGCGCCGCTTACCCGCTGGAGCACGTTGCCAAGCGTTCCGAGAAGAACCTCGGTGGCGAGCCAAACGCTGTGATCTTCCTGACCTGCGACCTGACCGGCGTACTGCCGCCAGTGTCGATCCTCAGCGAAGAACAAGCGGCCTACCACTTCCTGTCCGGCTACACCGCACTGGTGGGCTCGACCGAAATGGGTTCCGGCAGCGGCATCAAGTCGACCTTCTCCACCTGCTTCGGCGCACCGTTCTTCCCGCGTCCGGCCGGCGAATACGCAGAACTGCTGATCAAGCGCATCCGCGGCTTCGGCTCCAAGGTTTACCTGGTCAACACCGGCTGGACCGGCGGCGGCTACGGCGTTGGCAAACGCTTCAACATCCCGACCACTCGTGGCGTGATTGCAGCGATCCAGAGCGGCGCGTTGATCGGTGCAGAAACCGAGCACCTCGACACCATCAACCTGGACGTGCCGTTGGCAGTGCCGGGCGTTGAGACTGGCCTGTTGAACCCACGTAACACCTGGGCTGACAAGGCTGCTTATGATGAAGCGGCCAAGGCGTTGGCTGGGTTGTTTGTTGAGAACTTCAAGAAGTTTGAAGTGAGCGACGCGATCAAGGCTGCGGGTCCTAAGCTGTAAGGCTTGGATTTAGCAGATGAAAAAGCCGCCCTTTGAGGGCGGCTTTTTTGTGGGCGTTTGATTTCACCATCCAACTCACAACTGCCAATATTCCAGCTGTGTTGGCGCTAAACGACCAGAATAATGGCACTTATGTGTTGGGCTCGATGCCTTCCAGTTCCTGTGTATCCCACCGTTGCACCTTGACCGCTTGGTAAAGCATGCCGATGGTCAGCGGGATTTTGTCACCGCGACCCTTTGCCTTTCGCTTGAGATGCACATCAAACCCTTCGGGCTGAAAGTAGCGATAGGCGTCGTAGTCATCGAGGTCGATCCCGAACTGTTGTTCCAGCGATTCCATCAAATGCCGCGCATCAGCGCCATTGCAGCCCAGGTCGAAGTTGATCGAGGTGGTGAGGCTGATGGTTTTGCGTTCGGGCAGGCCGAGCTCTTCGTGCAACAGCTGCATGAGCAGGTGCATGACTTGGTCGTCGGGGAAGTTGGGGGAGAGGTTCATTGCGGGGGTGTCCGGTTGGGCTTGGATGGATCTTATTGATCGGCAGGCTTGTGGGGAAGGGCGGGAGCGGGTTGTGACGGTTTGTCTTGTTGGTATTTGGCGAGCGCTTCTTCTCGCGTAGGCAGTGGTTTGTCGAGGTCTGCCGGTGATGTGTCGAAACCAGCGAGATGCAGACTGGCCAGGTAATTAGAGCGGCACACCTTTTCGTAGTGCGCTTGTTTGTGTTTGAACGTTAATTCAGACATCACGATTGTCTCAGGCGTTGAAGGCTTGATCGAATGCAGCCCGGGACGCTCTGCGTCCCAAGAGCCGAACGCGGAGCGTCCGTGGAGGCATTCCCACGCGGAGCGTGGGAACGATCTTTTCACTCGGCGTCAGGCAGGTGCTTTCCAGCCCATCATGCGTTGTTGGGCGACTTGGAGCAGGTCGCAGCCGTCCTGGGCCAAGAGGTAGAGCGCGTGGGTGATGTGGGGAATGTCTTCGACGTCGCCGTGTTTGAAGCAAACGCAGTGCAGGGTTTTGAGGAGGTCGCTGGAGGCTCGGATGCGCTGGAGGGCGGCTTCGAGGATGTCCTGGGGGTTGGCCTCTGTGTCGATGATCAGGGGCGGGGAATCGGTTAGGTTGGTTTGCAGTGGTAGGTAGCGATCGGTTGTGGACGGGTTCCATGTATTCATTTTATGTATTCTCAAATGCATTAGATGAAGCCACTACCATCGTGACCAAGCGATGGAGGCGGACTGTGTTCGGGTTGGTCAACCGTTGGAACCCATAAAGGCCGGCACGCCTAAAGGCGTCCCAAACACAGCCACCATATAGCGTGCAGACACTTGAGTGCCGGCAGCATACAACGGACGCGTTTATGTATTCCATCGGGTGACCAAGCCCGGTCGCTGATTTGTCAGCGACAGTCACGACTATAGATACGAGCCATCAAGCAGCGATAGACGACAAAGAGTCTCCGCTTGTAGGACCTGGCCGAACCTTGGCTAGGCCCTTTCCATAGGAATTTTCCGCGGCGCAATTTCTCGCGTTTTTTCGCCATCAGCCTCATCGCGTCCTCATCAGAAATGCTCGGCGTGAATCATCAAGGTTGGCCTGAACCTGCCCCCCAACCACTCAACCCATATGCTGATAAGCCCCCACATCCTGCAGGCCAGTGGTCAACCCAGTCGCCGGCGCATAGATCGTGCCTTTCACTGCCGAGAACTTGACCCCGTTGCTGCCCAGCGAAACGTAGCGCTCGCCCTGGTCCAGTTCGGTGAAGAAGGTGTACGAGCACTTTTCCATCGCTTTGTATTTCGCGGCGGCGCTGGCCATGGCGTTGTGGTGGTTTTGCAGGTCGGTCGGGGTCAGGTTGGTGGTTTTGTTCAGCGGCACACCCCAGCGTTTCAAGCACACTTCGGCAAAGTGGCGGACGATCAGGCCGGGTTCGGCCAGCGCTTTAGGGCCGCTGACACCATCGGCGGCGGCGTTGCCGACCAGCGTGCCGTGGCGGCCGGGCATCGGGTAGATGTGAGTGCGGGTGCCGGTGGCCGTTTGCGGGATGACGCAGCTGAAGCCTTTGGAGCGTTCGTCCCGGGCGTAGAAGCCAACGTATTCTTTTACGTTGGCATTCAGTTTGACTTTTTCTTCCTGAAAGTTACCGATGCCCGGCACCGGATCTATCGCAAAGATGTTCACCGGGATGTTCTTCAGTGCGCTGTCCTTGAACATGGCATTGGCCAGCATATGGCAACTAATGCCACCGCGGCTCCAGCCTACCAAGTTGACGTTGGTTGGAATAACGCCGTCCTTGCGGAATGTTTTGATGATTTGTTCCTGTAACTTCTGTTGGGTCACGCTGCGGTCGCCGTAGTTGTACTTGCGCCACAACCAGGAACCTTCGACGATCACATCTTCAATAGGGATTCCGGCAGCCTTGAGACGGTTGTATTCAGCCTCGGTCAGTTTTTCACGTTCCCAGTCGCATTTGCCTTTGATGATGTTGATGGCGTGTTTGACGTTTTCTTCCCAGCCCTTGCCGAACAGCGTGCCGCTCAGGCCGTAGTCCCCGGATTTGGTGAACAGCTCGTCGGCTTGCAGGTTGCTGGTGCCGGGGCCGTCAATCACGATCCATTCGGCAAATTCGCGGCCGCCGTGATGGGAAGCCAGTGTCGAGACCAATTCGCCGTTCCAGTAAGTCGGGTTCTGGTTGTCGAATTTGGTCGAGCCGGTGCCGCAGAAGAAAATAGTTAATGTAGTCATTGTAGTGCTCTTGATGGGTTTAAGAGCTTGCAGACTAGTGTTTGTTATTTGCAAGTTGAAGAAGTTAGTTGTTTCTGTATTTGTGTTTTTAAAGTTCTGTTCGTTGTCTTGCAACTTCAAGAAGTTCGCAGCCGTCCTGCGTTAATAAATAAAGTGCATTCACTATATGAGGAATATCCTTCAAATCCGCCTGTTTGAAGCACAGGCAGTAAAGTGTTTCGAGCAGGTCGCTGGCGGCGCGCAGACGTTGGTGGGCGGCGTCGAGGATTTCGTGAGGGTCGGCCTCGGTGTCGATGACCAACACGGGCGATTCGCTGTAGCGGGTTTTGAGCGGGCGATAGCGGTCTTGCATGAGGTCCGTCCTGTTTTCAGCGGCGACGCAAACTATAGAGGCGTACTTCCTGGCGTCGCAATACAGCGCAAATGGACGGGATTTGTAGGGGATTTACTTGCGTTGTGGCTTTTTGCCTACGTGTACCCCGAGGCTTTTTTCAGCAAATCCCCTAGAAGTCGAATTTCCTACATGTTTGTCAGGCGCAACGCAGCAATCCTCTGTATGGTGCGCGCCAGAATCTGTAGGACGTTTCGAAAACGTCTGTTCAATGCTTAAAGGGAATTAGGTATGCAATGGCTACGTATGGCCTCGATTTTGTTGCTGTGGGCAGGTGTTTGTCGTTTGGCGGGCGCAGCTGACACGGATAATTCGTTAATCCTCGCCAATGTGGATCGCACCGGTTGGCCAGATGCGATGACAAGCCAGGCCAATGTGGACACTGCGTCCCGCGCCGAAGTGTTGATGTTCGGTAAGGTGCTGCTGGCCAGCGAAATGCTCGACGAACAAAATCTGAAACAGCGACTGGGCGTGCAGGATGTAAAGCTCAAGTCGGTCAGGCGAGTGCGTGACGGGTTGTGGGATCGGTTACTGGTCACCTACCGCGGCGCCAGTCAGAACTGCGACGGCGAACCCTTCTGCCCTCGCGTGCGAAGCGTCGCCGATTTGCGTCAGTTGGCGGCGGCGTTCACGGGGGAAATCAGCCCGGCCCATGTGGTTTGGGTGAGCAAGAGCCAAACCGTTCACGAGCAAGCGCTGAATGATCAATTGCGTGTGGCGGTGTTGGTGCCCTGAGGGCTCTCGAAAGTCTTGCGGAGACTGCTCTGGTCTTTTCGCGAGCAGGCTCGCTCCCACACTATTTTGAAATGCATTTCCCTGTAGGAGTGAGCCTGCTCGCGATAGCGATCTGAACGCTGCCCAACCCTCATGCCTTGCCGTGTCCAGGTTGCATCCGCTGTATCATCCCGTATCGTTTTGGTCCCCGACCTTTTCTCGACTCGCTGCGTTTGCCGGCTAGGCTTTGGGCTTCGCAGCGGTCAACGGAGTGACAGCTTATGCACAACACCCTGGAACAGGTTTTCGGTTATCCACAGTTTCGGCCCGGCCAGGAGGCGGCGGTCAGCGCGGTGTTGGCTGGGCGTTCGGCAGCGGCGATTTTTCCCACCGGCTCGGGCAAGTCCCTTTGTTATCAATTGCCGGCGCTTTTGCTGCCGCACCTGACGCTGGTGGTCTCGCCACTGCTGGCGTTGATGCAAGATCAGTTGGCCTTCTTGCAGCGCCACGGTATTGCGGCGGGCAGCATCGATTCGGCCCAGAGTCGGGACGACGCAAGTGATGTGATGGCCCGGGCCAGGTCCGGCGAACTTAAGATTTTGATGATCTCTGTGGAGCGCCTGAAGAACGAGCGCTTTCGCAATTTCCTGCAGCAGGTGCCCATCTCGTTGTTGGTGGTGGACGAGGCGCACTGCATCTCGGAGTGGGGCCACAATTTCCGTCCCGACTATCTCAAGCTTCCCGACTACCAGCGCCAGTTCAACATTCCGCAGGCGCTGCTGCTGACCGCCACTGCGACGCCCAAAGTGATCGCGGACATGGAGGCCAAGTTCGCCATCGCACCCGAAGACGTGGTGACCACCGGTTTCTACAGGCCGAACCTCAATCTGCTGGTCGAGCCGGTACGCGGTCAGGACAAGCGCCGACGTCTGGTCGAATGGATGAGCGAACGTCCTGGCCAGCCGAGCATCGTCTACGTCACCCTGCAAAAAACCGCCGAGCACATCGCCGAACATCTGGGACGCAACGGCATCCAGGCCGAGGCCTATCACGCCGGTTTGCCACACGAACAACGCGAAGCCATCCAGAAACGCTTCATGGGCGGGCAGTCGAATTGCATCGTTGCCACCATCGCCTTCGGCATGGGCATCGACAAGAGCGACATCCGCAACGTGGTGCATTTCGATCTGCCCAAATCCATCGAAAACTACAGCCAGGAAATCGGCCGCGCCGGACGAGACGGGCAGCCATCCGACTGCCTGGTATTGGCGAACCGCGACAGCCTCAACGTGCTGGAAAACTTCGTCTACGGCGACACGCCGGAACTGGACGGCATTCGTTGTGTGCTCGATGAGATGCAAGCTGCCGCGCCAGAGGGGCAGTGGGAGTTTCTGTTGGGGCCCTTGTCGGACCAGAGCAACATTCGCCAATTGCCGCTGAAGACTTTGCTGGTGCAACTCGAGCTGCGTGGCTTGATTGCCCCGCGTTACGCCTATTACGCCGAATACCGCTTCAAGTATCTGCAAGAGCCGGAAGCCTTGCTGGCCCGCTTCGAGGGCGAGCGAAGAGACTTCGTTGCAGCCATCATTCAGACTTCCAGCCGTGCGCGGACCTGGGCTACGGTGAATTTCGACGCGCTCTATGAACAGCATCAGGCCGAGCGTAACCGGGTGGTCAAGGCCCTGGATTATTTCCAGGAGAAAGGCTGGGTCGAGCTGGAAAGCAAGCAGATGACCGAGGTCTACAGCCTGCTGCAAGCGAATGTCGACAGTCAGGCACTGAGCGCCGAACTGCACGCCTATTTCACCCAGCACGAACGTACCGAGATTGCTCGGATTCACGCGATGCTGGATCTGTTTGCCACCGACCACTGCCTGGGCTATCGCCTGGCCGAGTACTTCGGCGATGAAAACGCGCCTCGTCAGTGTGGACATTGTTCGGTGTGTCATGGGCACGTGGCGCGACTGCCATCGCCGCCGGAATTGCCGGCGCTTGTGGATAAAAACTTTGAAGCGCTGTGCGATGATTTTATCCACAGGCATGAACAGCACACCGGCAATGTGCCGTCGGCTGAACGCGTAACGCGATTTTTGTGCGGGATCAGCGTGCCGCTGTTTACCAAGCTCAAGGCGCGTTCGATATCGGGATTTGCGGCGCTGGAAAACTATCCGTATGCCGACGTGCGGGTGTGGGCTGAACAACATCTCGCAGGCTGAACTGCCCCCCCCTGTAGGAGTGAGCCTGCTCGCGATAGCGGATTGTCAGCCAACGTCGTTGTTGAATGTACTAACGCCATCGCGAGCAGGCTCACTCCTACAGGGGGCTCCAGTGTGTGGCTGAGGTAGATCCATCCGCTGAATGTTGCTCATCACAGGAATAAATTTCAAAAATGCCCAGCGGCTGACTATGGTGAGGACTGTCTTTGGATCGCCAACAAGAGAGCAAACATGAGCCAGACACCGTTCAACATTCAGCGCGCCGCCGTGATTGGTGCGGGCACCATGGGCCGTGGCATTGTCATGTGCCTGGCCAATGCCGGGGTGCCGGTCCAATGGGTCGATAACAACCCGCAGATGCTGGAACAGGCGCTGATTACCGTGGCGGACACCTACGCGCACAATGTGCGCCAGGGTCGCATCGATCAGGCCGAGGCGGATGCGCGCATCGCTCGGGTCACGGCAGCGGCTGATTATGCGGCGATCCGCGAGGTTGACCTGGTGATCGAAGCGGTTTACGAAAACCTTGAGCTCAAGCAAAAGATCTTTCGCGAACTGGACGGGCTGCTCAAACCCGAAGCCATTCTGGCCAGCAACACTTCAGCGCTGGATATCGACGCCATCGCCGCGGCGACTCACCGTCCGGCTCAGGTCCTGGGGCTGCACTTCTTCAGCCCGGCGCACATCATGAAATTGCTGGAAATCGTTCGCGGTGCGCAGACTTCGCCCGCCGTACTCGATGCGGCGCTGGAGCTGGGCGCGCGCATGGGCAAGGTCAGCGTGGTGGCGGGCAACTGTGAGGGTTTCATCGGCAACCGCATGCTCAATACCTACGTGCTTGAAGCGCGCAAGATGCTGCTTGAGGGCGCTTATCCCTATCAGGTGGATGCGGCGCTGCAAGGCTTCGGTTTTGCCATGGGGCCGTTTCGCATGTACGACGTGGTGGGCGTCGACCTGGGATGGCGGGCTCGGGAACTGGCAGGCACAGGCCAGGATGCGCCTGAGGTTCAGGTGGATAACCGTCTGTGCGAACTGGGGCGATTTGGTCAGAAGAGCGGCAATGGCTATTACCACTATGAGCCGGGCAGTCGACAGGCAGAACACGATCCTGAAGTCGATGCGCTGGTGCTAAATGTTAGCGAAGGGCTTGGCTTCCAGCGTCGGGAGATAAGCCCTGAGGAGATTCTTGAGCGCTGTCTGCTGGCGCTGGTCAATGAAGGCGCGAAGATCCTTCAGGAAGGTATTGCGGGGTCGGCGCACGACATTGATCTGGTGTACCTCAACGGTTATGGCTTCCCGGCGGACAAGGGCGGGCCAATGGCGTGGGCGGATCAGCAAGGGCTGGCGGATATTCATCAGCGTTTGATGGCGCTGGAGGCTCGCCAGGGCGATCACTGGAAGCCGGCGCGGTTGATTGGTGAGTTGGAGTTGATGGGTAAAGGGTTTGCTGACAAGTAATTGATGCAGCGCCTGTGCCGGCGCTTTCGCGAGCAGGCTCGCTCCCACAAGGGATCTCGGTGGCCCACCCCTTCAAGTCTAAACATACAAGCGAGCCTGCTCTCGATGAATACAGCGCGGTATTCGCCTTAGACTGGCAATCCAACTCCAGGAATTGACACGATGTCCAACCCGATGCCCCAACGCACCGACTACCCGCACTTCCAGCCCATCACCACCCGCTGGCACGACAACGACGCCTACGGTCACGTCAACAACGTCACTTACTACAGCTTCTTCGACACGGCAGTGAACACCTATCTGATCGAAATCGGTGGCCTGGATATCCATGACGGCGAGGTGGTGGGTTTTGTGGTGAGTTCGTCTTGCGATTATTTCGCCTCCATCGCCTTTCCGGAGCGGATCGAGATCGGTCTGCGGGTGGGCAAGTTGGGTAACAGCTCGGTGCAGTACGAACTGGCGGTATTCAAGGCCGGGGAAGACGAGGCCTGCGCGGCGGGGCGCTTCGTGCATGTGTTTGTGGATCGGACGTCGAATCAGCCGGTGGCGATCCCTGCCGGATTGCGTGGTGCATTGGAGCGTCTGGTGGTTTGACGGACAAAAAAAATCGCAGCCCTTGGGCTGCGATTTTTTATCTATCGGTCAGCGAAGCCGTTCAGGCCTCAATGATGACGATAGTGCTTGTTATGTTTGCGATGACCGTAGGCATGACCTCGGCCCGGGTGGCCGTCACGGTAGTAGCGACGATCATCACGGCCGCCGCGATAGGAGCGACGATCATCGTCTTCATCGCTCTTGTTGCCCATGTAGTTACCCAGCGCGCCACCGGCGCCGCCGCCTGCTGCGGAGCCAATCAGGCTGCCGGTGGTGCCGCCCATGCTGCGGCCGACCACGTTACCGCCTGCTGCGCCCAACGCACCACCAATGGCGGCTTCGCCACGGCTGCGTTTGTCTGCGCCGACTGCGCTACCACCCGCGCCGCCCAAGGCCGCGCCAATGGTGGAACCCGTATTACCGCCAAGCGACTGACCGACGACCGAGCCAAGAACCCCGCCCAATGCGCCGCCCACACCTGCTTCGGTGGTGCCTCCGGCAGAAGCGAAGCCACTGACCAGGCCAAGGGACAACAAGAGAATCGAGGAGAACTTCATAGAGGAACCTCAAGGGGATGACGGCGCGATCCTGAGGCTGTGTCGGGGTTGTGACAATCGAAATCCGACGAGTAACACGACTTGAGCACATTTCTATAAGTTGCTGTTTTTTGGGCGGAACTTAACGGTTTTTCGCCGGTCTTTAGCTACTTCGGATAGGCCGTTTTTGTGAAAAAGCGGCCTTTTTTGTGGGCGATTGGAAAGTATCGAAAGGGTCCCGATCATGTGTTGTCATGTCGGACGCTTTCGCGGGCAGGCCTCGCTCCTACAGGATTCGTGTCATGTACAAAAAAATGCGTAAGACACCGATCCTGTAGGAGCGAGGCTTGCCCGCGAAGAGGCCAGACCTGCCGTCCCGTTAAGCCGACTTGGCTAAAATCAACCCGGTCTCACTCGCCATTTCCAGACGGATCGCCACAAACTTCGACGTTGGCGTATGGCTGCCATCTCCGGTGCTTTCCAGCGGTACCAGTGGATTCACTTCTGGATAGTAAGCAGCCGCCTGCCCCGCAGGAATATCAAACGCCAGCAGCGTAAAGCCCTTCACTCGACGCTCACGTCCATCATCCCAGATCGAAACGATGTCAGCCTTCTGCCCAGGCTTGAACCCCAGACGAATGATGTCCGCTTCATTGACGAACAACACATCCCGCTGACCCTTCACGCCACGGTAACGGTCATCCAGCCCATAAATCGTGGTGTTGTACTGATCGTGAGAACGCATCGATTGCATGATCAGGTCCGGCAACACGCCCGTGGCGCGGGTGCGTTCGTGCACCAAGTCCTTGGGCAGGGCGTTCGGGCGGAAATTGGCGCGCCCGGACGGGGTGTTCCACTTGCGTGCACCGGCGCTGTTGCCGAGGTAAAAACCGCCCGGATTCTTGATCTTCTCGTTGAAGTCGCGAAAGCCCGGAATGGTATCGGCGATCAGATCGCGAATGCGGCTGTAATCGGCCACGAGCCAGTTCCAGTCCACCGGTCTGCTGCCCAGGGTCGCGGCAGCGATGCCGGCGATGATCCAAGGCTCCGAGCGCATCTGATTCGACAGTGCCTGCAACTGGCCGTTGGAGGCGTGGACCATGCTGAACGAATCTTCGACGGTCACCGCTTGCGCGCCTTCGGCCTGGATATCGATGTCGGTACGGCCCAGGCACGGCAGAATCAGCGCATCTTTACCGTGGGCCAAATGGCTGCGGTTGAGCTTGGTGCTGATCTGCACGGTCAGGTCGCAATTGCTCAGGGCCTGGAAGGTGCGCGGGCTGTCCGGGGTTGCCTGGGCGAAGTTGCCACCCAGACCGATAAAGACTTTGGCGCGGCCTTCGGCCATGGCATGAATCGCCTCGACCACGTTATGACCGTTTTCACGCGGCACCTTGAACTGGAAGCGCCGCTCCAGGGAATCGAGGAACGCCACCGGCGGACGTTCGTTGATGCCCATCGTCCGGTCACCCTGCACGTTACTGTGGCCACGCACCGGGCACAGGCCGGCGCCCGGCCGGCCGATGTTGCCGCGCAGCAGCATCAGGTTGGCAATTTCCTGGATGGTTGCCACTGAGTGGCGGTGCTGGGTGATGCCCATGGCCCAGCACATGATGACGTTCTTGCCTTTGGCGTACATGCGCGCCGCTTGCTCGATTTCCACCAGGGGCAGGCCGGACTGCTCGACGATCTGCTCCCAGGAAGTGTCGTCGACGGTGCCCAGGTACTCCAGGACGTTGACGCTGTGCTCATTGAGGAAATCGTGGTCGAACACGGCCGGCTCACCCGCTTTCTGCGCGTCGCGCTCCCATTGCAGCAGGAATTTCGCCATGCCACGCAGCACCGCCATATCGCCGCCTAGCGCCGGGCGGAAGTAGGCGGTGTTGGTCGGCTTGTCGCCGTTGGTGAGCATTTCGATCGGGTGCTGCGGGTGCTGGAAGCGTTCCAGGCCCCGCTCTTTCAACGGGTTGATACAGACCACCTGCGCGCCGCGTTTCACGGCTTCGCGCAATGGTTCGAGCATCCGCGGATGGTTGGTGCCCGGGTTCTGGCCCCAGACAAAAATCGCGTCGGCGTGTTCGAAGTCGTCGAAGGTCACGGTGCCTTTGCCGACACCGACACTTTGCGCCAACGCCACGCCGCTGGCCTCGTGGCACATGTTCGAGCAGTCGGGGAAGTTGTTGGTGCCGTAGGTGCGCACGAACAATTGATAGAGGTACGCCGCTTCGTTGCTGGCGCGGCCCGAGGTGTAGAACTCGGCCTGATTCGGGCTCGACAGGCCCTGCAAATGTTTGGCGATCAAGGCGAACGCCGCTTCCCAGCTGATCGGCTTGTAGCGATCGGTTTCGGCGTCATAGCTTAATGGCTCGGTCAGGCGACCCTGATACTCCAGCCAATAGTCGCTCTGTTCCAGCAACGAACTAACGCTGTGTTTAGCAAAGAAAGCGCCGTCGACACGCCGTTTGGTCGCTTCCCAGTTCACCGCTTTGGCGCCGTTCTCGCAGAACGCCACCATGCCGGCTTCGTTGGAATCGCCCCAGGCGCAACCGGGGCAGTCGAACCCGCCGTTCTTGTTGGTTTTGAGCATCATGCGCAGGTTTTTCAGCGCGTTGTCACTGGTCAACCAGGCCCGGGCAACGCTGGCCAGTGCGCCCCAGCCACCGGCCGGGCCTTTGTAGGGCTTGTAGCGAGGGACGGGTTTCTGGTCGGCTTGACGGTGTTGACTCACGCTTGATTCTCCAATGCCGGGCTGTAGACCCGCGGCGCATTCTTCTGGGGCAGATGGATGAGGTTGAGGTTGTGGCGACGGGCCCATTGCACGGCAAGGCCCGTGGGCGACGACAGGCTGACCAGGGTCTGGATGCCGGCGCGCAATACTTTTTGAATCAATTCGAGGCTGCAACGGCTGGTGACAATCGCCAGGCCGCCTTCAGTCGGGATCTTTTGGCGGATCAGCCCGCCAATCAGTTTGTCGAGGGCGTTATGCCGGCCGATGTCTTCACGGCCCAGCAGCAATTCGCCCTGACCGTTCATGAACACCGCCGCATGCACTGCGCCGGAGTACTGACCAAGAGGCTGGAACGCACCGATGCGCTGGCGCAAGCCATCGAGCCATTCGGCGGGGGGCAATGGGGCGCCGGGCAATACCTTGAGGTCTGGCAACGCCTGTTCAACCGCTTCCACGCCGCAGAGCCCGCAGCCGCTGGTGCCGGCCATTTGCCGACGCTGCTGCTTGAGGTTCCAGAACGCGCGGTTGGCGATGGTCACTTGCGCGTATTGCGCCGAGCCCGAGCCGCTGAGTTGCAAGTCATAGATGTCAGAGGCGTCTTCGATGATGCCGCTGCCGAGGCTGAAACCGACGATGAAGTCTTCAAGGTCCGTCGGCGTTACCAGCATCACCGCCTGACTGATGCCGTTATAAGCGATCGCCAACGCGACTTCTTCGGCGAGCGCGGTGCTGGCCGATTCGATTTGTTGAAGGTCGCTGTAACTGTAGGTCTGGCTGGCGGCGGGTGCGGGCGCTTCAGAGGCGGGCGCCGCGCAGGCAGGGCGCTTGGCTTTCATGGGCATCACCGACGGTTTAGTCAGCTTTAAGCCTAGGCGCGTCAACTTGTCGCGTCTAATCGCTTATACCGATCTACCGATAGATGACATCGATCAAGAAGCTGTCAGCGATTTCTGATAGATCGCAAAGCAGGCTTCGGCCAGCGCCGAACGCGGGGCGCTGCGACGCATGATCAGCCCAAGCCGGGCAAGGGTCTTGGCGTTTTCGATGGGTTGCAGACGCAAGTGATCGGTGAGGTTTTCCAAGCCGCCATCCAACGGCATCACCGCGCAGCAGAGGCCGCCGTGCACCGCTTGTAACAATTGATGGACAGCGTCGGTTTGCAGAAGCGGCTGGGGTGTCAGGCCGCGGCTGTGGAAGTTGTGATCGATGGACTGGCGAAAGTGCATGCCGCTGGTGAGCATGCCCAAGGGCAACTCGATCAAGGACTCCCAACTCAACGGCGCCTCGCCAAAGCTGAAGAAGCGCTGATCGTAGAGCAGGCCCATGTGGGTTTCGCTGAAGGCCAGGGAGTCGAAACGCTCGTTGTCCAGTCGCTCCAGGTAAGACACGCCGAGGTCCAGGCGATTGTTCGCCAGTTGTTCGAGGATTTGTTCGGAGCTCAGGGCCGAGAGTTCAAAGCGCAGGTTCGGGTGTTCGGCATGCAGGCGTTGCATCAACGGCAGCGGATCGAAACTCGACAGCGGCACCACGCCCAACCGCAGCGTACCGACCAGATTGCCGCGACAGGCGGCGGCCTCGGCCTGCAAGCCGTCGTAGGCCGCCAGCACCGTGCGTGCCCACGCCAACACGCGCTCGCCCGGCGCGGTGAAGCCTTCGAAGCGCTGGCCACGATTGACCAGCGGCAGGTCGAGTTCTTCTTCGAGGCTGCGCAGGCGCATGGACAGGGTCGGCTGGGTGATATGACAGCGCGCTGCGGCCTGGCCGAAGTGGCGGGTTTCGTCGAGGGCGATGAGGAATTTCAGCTGCTTGATGTCCATCTTCGCTCCAGGGCGCGGTGAAGGTCGGGATTCTAGCGCTTGTGCCGGATCAGCGTCATTGGTCGGGTTGGAACCGGGGGTTTCAAGCTTGGTCTAGTCTTTTGCGTCTGGAACCCTAAACCCAAGGAGCGTGCACCATGAGTATTTTTAGCTTTGTGAAAGAAGCAGGCGAAAAACTTATCGATCTACTGACACCGGGCAACGCCAATGCCAGTGAGCAGTTGAAGGAACACATCAGCAAGGTCGGCCTGGGTAACCCGAATGTGCAGGCTACGGTGGACGGCGACAAAGTCACCGTCACCGGTGATGTGGGCAGCCAGGAAGAGAAGGAAAAGATTCTGCTGGCGGTGGGCAATATCGCTGGAGTTGGCAGCGTGGACGATCAGATGACCGTGACCGGGCCGGTGGTAGTGGCCGCAAAGTTTGTCACCGTCGTGAAGGGCGACACCCTCAGCGCTATTTCCTTGCGCGTGTATGGCGATGCCAACAAGTATCAAAAAATCTTCGAGGCCAACAAACCGATGCTCAAGCATCCGGACAAGATCTATCCGGGGCAGACGTTGCGGATTCCTGAGTAATCCTTAAGTCCGTTTGATGGCCTTCGCGGGCAAGTCGGAGCGAGCGATGCGGCGTTCCGACTTGCCCGCGAAGCAGGCGATAAGGTCTAAAGCCCTGCAATAAGCTCCCGATAATCCCCCACCGCCGCAAACTCCGCCGTGTCCTTCGGCCCTTTGCGACTGTCCGGCTCACTCACCGCCAACAGGTGCGCCACCCCAAAACTCTGCGCACTGCGCAGGATCGGCAACGTGTCGTCGATAAACAGGCTGCGCGCCGGGTCGAAACCGATGTCGGCCTGTAACGCCTCCCAGAACTGCGGATTCTCCTTGGGAAAACCATAGTCATGCGAGCTGATCAACCGCTCGAAGTAGGGCGCCAGTTCAATCCGTTCCAGCTTCAATGACAGCGAATCACGGTGCGCATTCGTGATCATCACCACGCGCTTGCCCGCCTGTTTGATCGCCGCCAGAAACGTGTCTGCATCCGGTCGCAGGGCGATCAGGTGGGCGGTTTCCAGTTTCAGTTCGCGCACGGGCAGTTTCAGCTCGGCGCTCCAGAAATCCAGGCAATACCACTGCAATTGGCCGGCGTTGCGTTCGAACAGCGGCTGCAATTCCATCTCGGCCATGGCCCGGCTGACCCCGTGCAGCTCGGCATAACGCTGAGGCAGGTGCTCCATCCAGAAATGATTGTCGTAGTGCAGGTCCAGCAGCGTGCCGTCCATATCCAGCAGAACGGTGTCGATGTCGCGCCAGGGCAGCAGGGACATAAAAAACTTCTCCAGCGGTAAAAAAGATATCCGAGGTCAACAATCAGGATAGGCCGGGTATAGTAACCCGCTTACGCCAAGGAGCCTTTCATGCGCCAGAAACCCACCGTACTCGCCCGCGAGATCGTCGCCACCAGCCGTTTGTTCTGCGTCGAGGAGCTGAAGCTGCGCTTTTCCAATGGCGTGGAGCGCACCTACGAGCGCTTGGTCGGCAAAGGCGCCGGCTATGGCGCGGTGATGATCGTGGCGATGCTCGATGCGGATCATGCCGTGCTGGTCGAAGAGTATTGTGGCGGCACCGATGCTTATGAGCTGTCGTTGCCCAAAGGCTTGATCGAGCCGGGCGAGGACGTGCTGGCGGCGGCCGAGCGCGAGCTCAAGGAAGAGGCCGGGTATGGCGCGCGGCAACTGGAGCACCTGACCGAGTTGTCGTTGTCGCCCGGTTACATGAGCCAGAAGATCCAGGTGGTGCTGGCCACCGATCTGTACGAAGAGCGCCTGGAGGGCGACGAGCCCGAGCCGATGGGCGTGGACAAGATCAACCTGCGCGAGCTCTCATCCCTGGCGCAGAACCCGCGATTCACCGAGGGCCGTGCCTTGGCGGCGCTGTATCTGGCCCGTGATCTGCTGACTCAGCGTGGGGTGTTTCTGCCATGACGTTCCCGCATCCATTGATGGCGCCTGTGATTGAGCTGGCGTTGAAGGCTGGCGAAGCGATTTTGCCGTTCTGGCGCATCGGCACGGCGGTGACCGCCAAGGCTGACGATTCGCCCGTCACCGCAGCCGATCTGGCCGCCCACCATCTGATCCTGGACGGACTGACGGCACTGGACCCGAGTATTCCGGTGCTGTCCGAAGAAGACGCCAACATTCCCCAAAGCGTGCGAGCCGGCTGGCAGCGTTGGTGGCTGGTGGACCCGTTGGACGGGACCAAGGAGTTCATCTCCGGCAGCGAAGAGTTCACCGTCAACATCGCGCTGATCGAGGAGGGCCGGGTGGTGTTTGGCGTGGTGTCGATGCCGACCAACGGGCGGTTTTATGTCGGTGGTGCCGGTCTGGGCGCGTGGCGCGGTGATCAAGGTGCCGAGGCGTTGCCGATTCAGGTTCGTGAGATTCCTGCTGCGGGCGAGGCGTTTACCGTGGTCGCCAGCCGCCGGCATTCAAGCCCCGAGCAGGAACGTTTGCTGGCCGGTTTGAGCGCCAGTCTGGGTGAGTTGCAACTGGCTAATATCGGCAGTTCGTTGAAGTTCTGTTTGCTGGCTGAAGGGGCGGCGGATTGTTATCCGCGCCTGGCGCCGACCTCGCAGTGGGACACGGCGGCGGCCCAAGGTGTGCTGGAAGGGGCGGGTGGTGAAGTGCTGGATTTGAGCGGGAAGCCTTTTTGTTATCCGGCGCGGGAATCGTTGCTGAATGAGTTTTTTCTGGCGCTGCCGGCGAAGGCTGCGTGGCGAGAGAAGTTACTGGAACTGGCCCGATCCTGAGTTCACCCAAACCTGTGGCGGGAGCTTGCTCCCGCTGGGCTGCGAAGCGGCCCCAAAACCTAGACTCCGCGCAGCATCAGTTAACCCCGGCTGCCTGATGTGCGACTGCTGCGCCCGAGCGCGGACCGGCCGGCGGGAGCAAGCTCCCTCGCCACAGGTTTTGTGTCTTTAACGGTGCAAGACGTACTGCCCGGTAAACCTCACCGCATCCTCATCACTATCGGCATTGACGATCCGCGAATGCAACGCCAGCCGCGCCCGTCCATAGCGCTGATACATCGCCAGAAACTTCTTCCACACCACGGCGCTCGGCGCCTGGCAAATCGCAATCGCGTCCATGGTCACCGGCAGCGGATAAGTGATGTGCCCTTCCTGAATCACAATGTGCCCGCCTTCAATCCCTTCTTCGTGCAAGCGCAAATGCAGCCAGCCCCAACCTGCCAGCACCGCGCCGCAGTACAGGCTGCCGCCGAACATGGTGCTTTTGTGATTGACGTTGGCCTCCAGCGGCAAGTGCAGTCGCAGTTGCTGGTCGTGCCAGTCGAGCACTTTGAGGCCCATGTCCCGGGTCAACGGAATATCGCGGTGGAGGACTGATTCCAGGTGACGACTGTCGCGGCTCATTCACGGGTCTCTTTTTTAAAGATGATGATGGGACGGTAGCTCAATCGAGTTCGTCGGTGTGGCTGCTGGAGCCACCGTCGGCGAAGTTCAGGCCGTGCTTGCGCAGTTTGTCGTGCAGAGTCTTGCGCGGAATGCCGAGGGCCTCGGCGAGGCTGCGCACCGAGCTGTGAGAGCGCGCCAGTTCGGCGGCAATCAACGATTTCTCGAAGTTTTCCACTTGCTCGCTCAGGCCGCCGCTGACCACTTCGACGGTCATGCCGGCAGCGCCCTGCGGTGTGTTGTTGTCCAGGGCCAGTTCCAGGCCCAGGGCAAAACGTTCGGCGGCGTTTTGCAGTTCACGCACGTTGCCCGGCCAGGTGTGGCGCAGCAGCAGGGCGCGTTGCCCCGGTTGCAGTTCATGGGGCGGCAAGCCATGGCGGGCGCTGGCTTCGTCGGCGAAATACTGGAACAGCACCAGCGCGTCTTCGCCGCGCTCACGCAGCGGCGGAATACGCAGCGGCGCGACGTTCAGGCGGTAATACAAGTCGGCCCGGAAGCGCCCTTGATCGGCGGATTGACGCAGGTCTTCCTTGGTCGCGGCGATGATGCGGATGTCCAACGGGATCAGTTGATTGCCGCCCAAACGCTCGACCACGCGCTCCTGAAGCAAGCGCAGCAGTTTCACCTGCACATCCAGGCTCATGCTTTCGATTTCATCGAGAAACAACGTGCCGCCGTTGGCGAATTCGAATTTGCCGATGCGACGCTTTTGCGCGCCGGTGAAGGCCCCCGGCTCGTGACCGAACAGCTCGCTTTCCACCACAGACTCAGCCAAGGCCCCGGCGTTGATCGCTACAAACGGACCGCTACGTCGGCTCGACAAATCGTGCAGCGCGCGGGCCACGACTTCTTTGCCGGCACCGGTTTCGCCAAGAATCAGCACGTCAGCCTTGGTCGCCGCCAGCGCACCAATTTGCTCGCGCAAGCGCAGCATCGGCGCCGATTGCCCGACCAGGCGGGTGCTCAGTTCATTGCGATCGCTCAGGGCCAGACGCAGGCTGCGGTTATCCAGAACCAGTCGGCGCAGGGCCAAGGCGCGGCGAACGCTGTCCAGCAGCGCGTCGCTGGCGAAGGGTTTTTCCAGGAAGTCATACGCCCCGGCACGCATCGCTTGCACGGCCAGCGGCACATCGCCGTGGCCGGTGATCAGCAACACGGGCAACTCAGGGTCCTGGGCATGCAGTTCGGTCAGCAGTTCGAGGCCGTCCATGCCCGGCATGCGGATGTCGCTGACCACCACGCCGGGCCAGTCGCGCTCCAGTTGCCCGGCCAGGCCCTTGGCTTCGGCCAGTGGCAGGATTTTCAGGCCCGCCAGGTCCAGCGTCTGGCTCAAAGCCTGGCGCAGGTGGGGATCGTCGTCGATCAGCACGACCTGGACACGGTTATCGATGGTCATGCACTTCGGTCCTCGGACGGTTGCAGGCTCACACCCGGTGCGCCTGCGCGCAACTTCAGGGTAATCAGGGCGCCGCCTTCCTTGTGGTTGGCGAACGACAGTTCACCGCCGAAGGCGCGCATCAGGGTTTCGCAAATCGCCAACCCCAGGCCAAGCCCCTGGGTGCGGGTCTTGGTGGTGTAGAAGGGCTCGCTGGCGCGACCAAGGGCTTCCATGCAGAAGCCGGGGCCGTTGTCGCGAATGTACAGCGTGACGCCGTCCGCGGTGGATTGGGCACTCAACCAGAGTTTACGCGGCGGGCCTTTTTCGGTCAGCGCGTCCAGCGCGTTGGCCAACAGGTTGCCGAGCACCTGGCGCAGACGGGTTTCCCCGGCCTCGACCCACAACGTGGCCGCCGGCAAATCGCGGATCAGTTCGACTTCCATGCTGCGCCGACGCTTGGCCAGCAACGCCAGGGCGTCATCCAGCGCTGGTTGCAGGGCGACACTTTCCGGCGCATGGCGATCGCGCCGGGCGAAGGCGCGCAAATGAGCAATGATCGACGCCATGCGTCCGGTCAGTTCGCTGATCAGCTTGAGGTTGCCGCGGGCATCGTCGGTGCGCTGATGATCGAGCAGCACTTCGGCGTTTTCCGCGTAGCTGCGAATGGCGGCCAACGGTTGATTCAATTCGTGGCTGATGCTCGCCGACATCGTCCCCAGCGCCGACAACTTGCCGGCCTGCACCAAGTCGTCCTGGGCGCGCACCAGTTCCTGCTGGGCATGTTCGCGCTCCAGCACTTCCTGTTTCAATCGACGGTTGAGGCCTTCGAGGTCACTGGTCCGCTCGGCGACCCGGCCTTCCAGCTCGCGCCGCGCCTTGGCTTCGAAGGCGATGCGTTCGAGGTAATGGCGGCGGCGCTGCATCATCAGGCCGAGCAGCAACATCAAGACCAGCAACGTCGCGCCGCCAATGGCGACAACGGTACGCACCGGGCGGTCGATCAGGGTGCGGGGGGCGAGGATGCTGACGTTCCAGCCGGTTTCGGCGATCTGCTGGGTTTGAGTCAGCCAGGCGTTGGGGTTGAGCCTCAATGGTTTCGGATCGCGGGTCGGGTACGGCTGGATCGCAGTGATCGCTTTGCTTTCTTCTTCGCTCAAGGGCCGGGTCGAGCGGAATCGCCACTCAGGCCGCGACGTGAGGATGACCACACCGTTATGGTCGGTCAGCAGCAGTTGTTCCGGGGTTTTACCCCACAGGCTTTCGGTGTGGTCCAGGTCGACCTTGACCACCAGTACGCCGATGATTTTCTCGCCGTTGCGCACGGCGGCGGCGAAGAAATAGCCGCGCTTGGCTGACGTGGTGCCTAAGCCGAAAAAGCGCCCGAGCCGTCCGGCCATGGCTTCGCTGAAATACGGACGGAAGGAAAAATTGCGGCCGACGAAACTGTCGTGTTTGTCCCAGTTCGATGCGGCCAGGGTCTTGCCCGTGGTGTCCATCAGGTACATGACTTCGGCGCCGGTCTGGGCGCTGATGTTTTTCAACAGGCGATTGGCATTGCCTTGGGTGACGCTGTCATCCGGCGCCCCGAGCACTGCGCGCAGGGCCGGCAGGTCGCCGAGGATCTGCGGCAACACTTCATAACGGTGCAGCGTGCCCAGCAGGTTGGCAACGTAAAGGTCGAGGGTCTGACGGTTCTGCCCGGCCAGCTCGCTGCGGTAGTAACGCTCGGCCAGATGCTCCAGCGGCCACAGCAACGGCGCCAGGCACAGCGCAAGCAGTGCGAGGCTGCGCCAGCGGGGTCTGCGGGGAAGGGTCGGAGTCATGAGCATCGGGCGCCTGTGGGTACAGGCGCATTATGCCTAGGCTTGCTCGTCAAGACACTCGCGCAGCGCGGTTTGCCAGTCAGGCTGACTGACGCCCCATTCGCGTTGCAGGCGGCTGCAATCCAGGCGCGAGTTCAATGGCCGGGCGGCCGGCGTCGGATAGTCGCTGGAGGGGATCGGTAGCAGGTTTGCGCAAGGCTTGCCCTGATCCCGCAGTGCCTGGCCGATGGCCTGGGCGAAACCGAACCAGGAAGTCTCACCCTGAGCGGTCAAGTGATACGTGCCCCAGGCCCCGGCCTGTCCCGCTTGCCAGCGTTCGATCAGTGCGACGGTGCTGCTGGCGATCGTGCCGGCCCAGGTGGGCGCGCCGATCTGGTCAGCGACAATGCGCATCTCCGGCTTTTCTTGCAGCAGGCGTTGCATGGTCAGCAGGAAATTACGACCGTGAGTCGAGTAGACCCAACTGGTGCGCAGGATCAGGTGCTGGCCTTGTACCGCGCTGATCGCTTGCTCGCCGGCCAGCTTGCTCTTGCCGTAAACGCCGAGCGGGTTGGGCAAATCGGCTTCGTTGTAAGGCTCGGCTTTGCTGCCGTCGAAGACATAATCGGTGGAGTAGTGAATCAGCGGGATACCCAGCGCCGACGCTTCTTCGGCCAAAATACCCGGCCCGGTCGCGTTGATGGCAAACGCCAACGCCGGCTCGCTTTCAGCTTGATCGACTGCGGTGTGAGCGGCCGCGTTGATGATCAGGTCCGGGCGAACGCGCTGCACTTGCTGACGAATCTGTTGCGGCTGAGCCAGATCGAGCTGATCGCGACCCAAAACAACCCATTCGCCAACAGCACCCAGGCGAAGCTGCAACTCACGCGAAACCTGACCGTGCTGACCGCAGATAAGAATTTTCATGGAAACAGATCAGCCTCTTTCAGGCTTTTGCCGTTCTGATCCTTGGCCGACAGTTTGGGCGCTTCGTCCAGTTGCCAGTCGATGGCAAGCGTCGGATCGTCCCAGCGAATGCAACGCTCGGCGGACGGCGTGTAATAGTCCGTAGTCTTATAGAGAAACTCGGCGAATTCGCTCAGCACCACGAACCCATGGGCGAACCCTTCCGGCACCCAGAGTTGGCGACGGTTTTCTGCAGACAGGCGCACCGCTTCCCACTGGCCGAAATTCGGCGAGCTGCGACGGATGTCCACCGCGACGTCGAGCACTTCGCCGACGGTTACCCGCACCAGTTTCCCCTGGGTATTTTCCAGCTGATAGTGCAGGCCGCGCAGCACGCCTTTCTGCGAGCGGGAGTGGTTATCCTGAACAAACTGCGTGTCCAGGCCGGTCGCTTCTTCGAACGCCTTGGCATTGAAGCTTTCGTAGAAAAAACCGCGCTCGTCACCGAACACCTTGGGTTCAATGATCAGCACGCCGGGTAAGGCGGTTTCAATCACATTCATTGTTCTTCCCCGGCCAGTTTGAAGAGGTACTGGCCATAGCCGGTCTTGCCGAAATAGCTGGCGCGCTCCAGCAACAGCTCGCGGCTGATCCAGCCGTTTTCGTAGGCGATTTCTTCGAGGCAGGCGACTTTCAGGCCTTGGCGGTGCTCGATGGTCTGCACGTATTGCGAGGCTTCGAGCAGGCTGTCGTGGGTGCCGGTGTCGAGCCAGGCGAACCCGCGACCGAAGCGCTCGACCTGCAGATCGCCGCGTTGCAGGTAAGCGTTGTTGACGTCAGTGATCTCCAGCTCGCCGCGCGGCGAAGGCTTCACCGCTTTGGCGATCTCGATCACATCGTTGTCGTAGAAATACAGGCCGGTCACGGCATAGCTGGACTTCGGCTTTTTCGGCTTCTCTTCGATCGACAGGGCGCGGCCTTCGCTGTCGAAATCAATCACGCCGAAGCGCTCCGGATCCTTGACCCAATACCCAAACACGGTGGCGCCGGAAGGGCGCATGGCCGCGTTTTTCAACTGTTCGCCAAAGTGCTGACCATGGAAGATGTTGTCGCCGAGGATCAGGCACACCGGATCGTCGCCAATAAATTCTTCGCCGATCAGGAAAGCCTGGGCCAAACCGTCCGGCGACGGCTGTTCGGCGTAGCTGAAGTTGACGCCGAACTGACTGCCGTCACCCAGCAGGTTGCGGTATTGCGGCAAATCCTGAGGCGTGGAGATCAGCAAAATATCTTTGATGCCGGCCAGCATCAGGACCGAGATCGGGTAGTAGATCATCGGTTTGTCGTACACCGGCAACAGCTGCTTGGAGACGCCAAGCGTGATCGGGTGCAGACGCGTGCCGGAGCCACCGGCCAAAACGATGCCTTTCATCATGCGAGCAGCTCCTTGGTATTGATGGCACCCAGGCGTTCACCCTGATAACTGCCATCCTGAACGCGACGGCACCATTCCAGGTTGTCGAGGTACCACTGAACGGTTTTGCGCAGGCCGGTTTCGAAGGTTTCTTCGGGCACCCAGCCCAGTTCGCGCTCGATCTTGCTCGCGTCGATGGCGTAGCGCAGGTCGTGGCCAGGCCGGTCCTGGACGAAGGTAATCAGGTCAGCGAAATGAGCCACGCCTTCAGGCTTGTTCGGTGCCAACTCTTCGAGCAACGCGCAGATGCCACGCACCACGTCGATGTTCTTTTGCTCGTTGTGACCGCCAATGTTGTAGGTCTCGCCGACCACGCCTTCGGTGACCACTTTGAGCAGCGCCCGGGCGTGATCCTCGACAAACAGCCAGTCGCGCACTTGCAGGCCGTTACCGTAGACAGGCAAAGGCTTGCCGGCCAAGGCGTTGAGGATCACCAGCGGAATCAGCTTTTCGGGGAAGTGGAACGGCCCGTAGTTGTTCGAGCAATTGGTCAGCAACACCGGCAAGCCGTAGGTGCGCTGCCAGGCGCGGACCAGATGGTCGGACGCCGCTTTGCTGGCCGAATAGGGTGAGCTGGGCGCGTAAGGCGTGGTTTCGGTGAACAGATCGTCGACGCCATGCAGGTCGCCGTAGACCTCGTCGGTGGAGATGTGATGGAAGCGGAAGGCGCTTTTTTCCGGCTCGGCCAGCGTCTGCCAGTAGGCGCGAGTGGCCTCGAGCAGGCTGTAGGTGCCGACGATATTGGTCTGGATGAAGTCCGACGGACCGTCAATAGAACGGTCGACATGGGATTCTGCCGCCAGGTGCATGATCGCGTGAGGCTGGAAACGTGCCAGTACCGCACTGACGGTGGCCTGGTCGACGATATCGGCCTGGACGAATTCGTAGCGGGTGTCGGTGGCAATGCTGGTCAGCGACTCGAGATTGCCGGCGTAGGTCAGTTTGTCCAGGTTGAGCACTTCATGCCCGGTGTGCCGAATGAGGTGGCGAATCAGGGCAGAGCCAATGAAACCGGCACCGCCGGTGATGAGAATACGCATGTTGGCCAGCCTTTTTCTGTAAGACGATAAAGCGAATGAGCATAGCTTGTCGGCAGGAGCAGGGCGGTGCAAGAGGGTTGTTGGTCGTAATTGGCATTTGCCGCACCAGGGGGGGGTTGATTCTCGACCGATGCAGTGGCGATATAGGCGCCTAATAACATTTCAGGGGTCGTTGTATGCCGCTCGCCACGTTGATTCACCGCGCCAGTTTGCCCAGCCCGCAAGTGTCTGCGGAGCAAGCGCTAGAGCTGCTGGAAGGGCATTACGGGCTGAGTGGAAGGTTGCACGCCCTGGGTAGCCAGCAGGACCTCAATTTTCGGGTCGACAGTGATCACGGGCGTTTCGTCCTGAAAATCTGCCGTGGCGACTATTCGGCGCTGGAGCTGCAAGCCCAACATGCCGGACTCAAGCAGTTGGGTGAACACTCCGGCGTGCATGTGCCGCGAGTGATTCCGGCAATAAACGGCGCTGAACTGCTCACGCTGGAAGTCGGGGGGCAGGCCGTGCATATGCGTCTGCTCGATTACATCGAAGGCCAGTCGCTGACGCACCTTGATCATTTGCCCGGTCCGGTGGTGGCCGGTTTCGGTCGGCTGTGCGGCGAAATGGACCTGGCGCTGGCTGCTTTCGAGCATCCGGGCCTTGAGCGCACGCTGCAGTGGGATGCCCGCCACGCCAGTGCGCTGATCGGCCATTTGCTGCCGGTGATCAAGGACGACACGCAACGCCAGTTGATCGCCGACGCGGCGGAACGAGCCGAGCGCCATTTGCTGCCGCTGGTGGACAAGCTGCCGGTGCAGGCGATTCACATGGACATCACCGACGACAACGTGGTCTGGCAGCGTGACTCGCAACGCCAATGGCAGTTGCAGGGCGTGATCGATTTCGGCGACCTGATCCGTACCTGGCGCATCACCGATCTGTCGGTCACTTGCGCGGCGTTGCTGCATCACGCCGATGGCGATCCTTTCTATATTTTGCCGGCGGTCCAGGCGTATCACGCCGTCAATCCGCTCACCCATGAAGAACTGCGGGCGCTGTGGCCGCTGATCGTTGCGCGCGCGGCGGTGCTGGTGCTCAGTGGCGAGCAGCAAGTCAGCATCGATCCGGGCAATGATTACAGCCGCGACAACCTGAGCCACGAGTGGGAGATCTTCCGCGTGGCCACGTCGCTGCCGCTGGAATTGATGGAAGCGGCGATTCTGACGTCGGTCGGCCAGACACTGCCGAGCATTGGCAGCGAAGGTTTCGCGCCGTTGCTGCCGAGCCTGGTGGGGCGTGAATTTGCCTTGATCGATCTGGGTGTGCTGAGCCCGCATTTTGAGGCGGGCAACTGGGAGCAAGAGGGGGTTGATCAGCGTTTGCTGACTGAGGCTGCGGCGGCTCACGGCTTGGCGGCCAGTCGTTATGGTCAATACCGGCTGTCCCGTACTCGTCCAGATAGCTCAGGCGAACCCGACACCTGCCCGTTGCACGTGGAGTTGCGAGTGCCAAACGGCACGGCGGTCGAATCGCCGTTTGCCGGCGTGGTCCATCAGCCGGCGGCGGGTGTGTTGCAACTGGACGGTCCGCAACTGAGCGTGCGGTTGTGGGGCGTGACGCCGTCGCTGCACACCGGCGCGGCGCTGGTCAAAGGTCAGGTGCTGGGTGCGGTCAGCGGGCCGTTGATTGTGCAGTTGTGCCGAGGCGCTTCGTTCGATGCGCCGTTGTTTTGCACGCCGTCTCGCGCACCGGCCTGGCAAGCGTTGTGCCCGTCACCGGCGGCGCTGCTGGGGCTGGCTTGCGATGCTGAAGCCGAGCTCGATTCGCAGACGTTGCTGGCGCGCCGTGACGCCAGTTTCGCGCGCACGCAGAAGCATTATTACGTCGACCCGCCGCGTATCGAGCGTGGCTGGCGCAATCACCTGATCGACATGCAGGGCCGCTCCTACCTCGACATGCTCAACAACGTCGCGGTGCTGGGCCACGGTCATCCGCGCATGGCGGCGGTCGCCAGCCGTCAGTGGTCGTTGCTCAATACCAACTCGCGCTTCAACTACGCGGCGGTGGCCGAGTTTTCCGAGCGCCTGCTGAAGCTGTCGCCGGAGGGCATGGACCGGGTGTTCCTGGTCAACAGCGGCAGCGAGGCCAATGACTTGGCGATCCGTCTGGCATGGGCCTACAGCGGCGGTCGCGACATGCTCAGCGTGCTGGAGGCTTATCACGGCTGGACAGTGGGCGCGGACGCGGTTTCGACCTCGATTGCCGACAACCCGCAAGCCTTGAGCAGCCGTCCCGATTGGGTGCATCCGGTGATCGCGCCGAATACCTATCGCGGCGAATTCCGTGGCCCAGGCAGCGCGCCGGACTACGTGCGCAGCGTCGAACACAACCTGGCGAAAATCGCTGAGCAGAAACGCCAGTTGGCCGGTTTCATCTGCGAACCGGTGTACGGCAATGCCGGCGGGATCTCGCTGCCGCCGGGTTATCTGAAACAGGTCTATGCGTTGGTTCGCGCCCAAGGCGGTGTGTGCATCGCCGATGAAGTGCAGGTCGGCTACGGGCGAATGGGTCACTTCTTCTGGGGCTTCGAGGAGCAAGGCGTGGTGCCGGACATCATCACGATGGCCAAAGGCATGGGTAACGGCCAGCCGTTGGGCGCGGTGATCACCCGCCGGGAAATCGCCGAGGCGCTGGAGGCCGAGGGTTACTTCTTCTCGTCGGCCGGTGGCAGTCCGGTCAGTTGCCAGGTCGGCATGGCGGTGCTGGACGTGATGGAGGAAGAAAAGCTCTGGGAAAACGCTCAGGTGGTGGGCGGGTATTTCAAGGAGCGGCTTGAAGCGCTGATCGATATTCATCCGTTGGTGGGCGCGGTGCATGGTTCCGGCTTCTATCTGGGTGTCGAGCTGATCCGCAACCGCGAGACCCTGGAGCCGGCGACCGAAGAAACCACGGCGCTGTGTGACCGGTTGCGGGAGTTGGGGATTTTCATGCAGCCGACAGGGGATTACCTGAACGTCCTCAAGATCAAACCGCCGATGGTGACCTCGCGCCGGAGTGTGGATTTCTTTGTCGACATGCTTTCGAAGGTGTTGGATGAAGGGTTGTAAGGCTTGATATCGCCTTCGCGGGCAAGCCTCGCTCCTACAGAATTTGCGCGATTTCAAATTGGCGCATGGCCTGTAGGAGCGAGGCTTGCCCGCGAAGGAGTATTCGATAATGCCGATTGTTATCGGGATTAAGTGCGTAAAACTAGACGGTCGGAAGATTAATTGCTTTTAAAGCCGATATTTATCGGCTATAAAGTCGCCATTGCTCACGGCGTGCCTCATCGCGCCCGTGCTTCCCGTTTCTGTCATCGGTCGAGGCCATACTCGACCCATCAGCACTTGCCCGGAGATGATTCATGAGTCGTATCGTTACCGTCGCCGCCACCCAGATGGCCTGTTCCTGGGACCTTGAAGCCAACATCGAGACCGCAGAGAAGCTGGTCCGTGAGGCTGCAGCCAAAGGCGCGCAGATCATACTGATCCAGGAACTGTTCGAGGCGCCGTACTTCTGCCAGAAACCGAACCCGGATTACCTGCAACTGGCCACGACGGTTGAAGACAACGTCGCCATCAAGCACTTCCGGAAAGTCGCCAAGGAACTGCAAGTGGTGCTGCCGATCAGCTTCTATGAACTGGCCGGCCGCGCCCGTTTCAACAGCATCGCGATCATCGATGCCGACGGCAGCAACCTCGGGATTTATCGTAAAAGCCACATCCCGGACGGCCCGGGTTACCACGAAAAGTATTACTTCAACCCGGGCGATACCGGCTTCAAAGTCTGGAACACCCGTTACGCGAAAATCGGCGTCGGCATCTGCTGGGACCAGTGGTTCCCGGAGTGCGCTCGCAGCATGGCGTTGCTGGGCGCGGAAATCCTGTTCTACCCGACCGCCATCGGCAGCGAGCCGCACGACAAAACCATTTCGTCCCGCGACCACTGGCAGCGCGTGCAACAAGGCCATGCCGGCGCCAACCTGATGCCGCTGATTGCGAGCAACCGCATCGGTAACGAAGAACAGGACGGCTACGACATCACGTTCTACGGCTCATCGTTCATCGCCAACCAGTTCGGCGAGAAGGTCCAGGAACTCGACAAGACTGAAGAGGGCGTGCTGGTCCAGAGCTTCGACCTCGACGAGCTGGAGCACATTCGCAGCGCGTGGGGTTCGTTCCGTGATCGTCGCCCGAACCTATACAATGTGATCAAAACCCTCGACGGTTCCCTGGAGTCCTGATCGCATGACCACTTTAAACAGCACCCCGCGCGCCGACGGCTTCTACATGCCCGCCGAGTGGGCGCCACAAACCCAGACCTGGATGATCTGGCCGGAGCGCCCGGACAACTGGCGCCTGGGCGGCAAACCCGCGCAAGCCGCGCACGTGGCCGTCGCCAAGGCCATCGCCCGTTTCGAACCGGTGACCGTGGCGGTCTCTGCCGGCCAATACGAAAACGCCCGTGCCCGTCTCGACGTGCCGAATATTCGTGTGGTCGAGATGTCCAGCGACGACGCCTGGGTTCGCGACACCGGCCCGACGTTCGTCATCAATAACAGTGGCGAAGTCCGTGGTGTGAACTGGGACTTCAACTCGTGGGGCGGTTTCGATGGCGGTTTGTACTCGCCGTGGAACCGCGACTCGCAGGTGGGCGGCAAGATCCTCGAGATCGAGCGCAGCCAGCGCTACCGTACCGAGGGCTTCGTGCTCGAGGGCGGTTCGATTCACGTCGATGGCGAAGGCACCCTGATCACCACCGAAGAATGCCTGCTCAACCGCAATCGCAACCCGCACCTGAGCCGGGGGGAAATCGAAGCGGTGCTCAGTGCTCATCTGGCTGTGGATAAGATCATCTGGCTGCCGGACGGTCTGTTCAACGACGAAACCGACGGCCATGTGGATAACTTCTGCTGCTACGTGCGTCCGGGTGAAGTATTGCTGGCCTGGACCGATGATCCGCAGGACCCGAACTACCCCCGCTGCCAGGCGGCAATGAAAGTGCTGGAAAGCAGCACCGATGCCAAGGGTCGCCCATTCACGGTGCACAAGATGCCGATCCCGGGGCCGCTGTATGCGACCGAGGAAGAGTGTGCCGGCGTGGATCCGGTGGACGGGACTCAGGAGCGTAATCCGAGCGTGCGTCTGGCCGGTTCCTACGTGAACTTCCTGATCGTCAACGGCGGCATTATCGCGCCGAGTTTCGACGACCCGCTGGACGGTCCTGCGAAAGAGATTCTGCAGGCGCTATTCCCGCAGCATGAAGTGGTGATGGTGCCGGGCCGCGAACTGTTACTGGGGGGCGGTAACATCCACTGCCTTACCCAACAACAGCCGGCGCCGCACAAGGAGTGAGTGGGGTTGTAACAGCCTGAACCGGCTGAAAAATCACCAAGACGCCGGTTTATCCCCGCTCTTCACCCAGAAGCCCGCAGCCCCAAAGGACTGCGGGCTTCTTTGTATCCACTTGTCGACACTTGGGAAACATTGGCACAGCTCTTGTATCTGTCACGGAGTGAAACAGGGAGGGGGAGGACTTCGATGTTCTGTCATAAACCTTGGATAAGTTAGCCGCTCACGAACCAGGAGAGAGCGCTGAAATGAACGCCGAAGTGAACGTAGTGAGAGAGCGGGCGTTGCATCCCCTGGCAGTTAATAGCGAATCGCTCCAGGTCCTGGCGCACTGGTTGAAGTCCAATGGAACGCGTCAGATCAGAGAACCTGATCCGCGCCGGATGATGATCGAGCGCTACCCCGCTGGTTTATTCAGCGAGGCGGAACTGGAAGCGTTGTGGGATGTGATGGAAGGATAAGAAGAAAAAACAAAGGATTGATGAGAGCGCTGCCGGGATGGCGGCGCTTTTTTATGGGCGATGGATTTGTAAGCTACACCCTGACCATTGTAGGAGCGAGCCTGCTCGCGATGGCGGCCTGGCAGTCACATTAACGTTGACTGACCCGCCGCCATCGCGAGCAGGCTCGCTCCTACAGGTGATTGGTGGGAACACATCAGCAGTGTTTAGAAGCTGTAGGTCCCCGTCACCACCAGGCTGCGCGGTTCGCCGGGTTGAATCTGCGCGGCGCTGGTGGCCGACGAGTAATAGGTCTTGTCGCTGATGTTGTTCAGTGCCGCACGCAAGTCCCAATCCTTCTGCCGGAATCCGGCCAGTGCATCCCAACGGCCATAACCCGGCAGTACGACGGTGTTGAGGTTATCGGCGTAACGCTGGCCGACCAGGGTCAACCCGGTTTCCGCATACCAGCCCATTTCAGGTTTCCAGGTCAGGAACAGACTACCGTTGTGCTTGGCCACGTTGCTGATGCGTTTGCCTTCAAAGCCGTTGTTGTCCTTCTCGACCGTCGCGTCCTGTACGCCCACGCCACCGCGCACGTACCAGTTGCCGGCAATTTTACCGGTGCCGGTCAGCTCGATCCCGCGGGAACGTTGCAAGCCCGAGAGCAAGGTGACGGTCGGGTTGAGTGGATCGCTGGTGCGGCGGTTGTAGAGTTCCAGTTCGTAGATTGCCAGGGTGGTGCTCAGGCGGTCGTCGAGCCAGTCGCTCTTCACGCCGATTTCCTTCTGCTTGGTCAGCTCCGGGCTCAAGTCGTTGCTGTTACCGGCCGCGCCGGGCGTGATGCCGATCAAGCCGCCGCCCACTGGCGAGAACGTCTTGGTCCAGGAGGCATAGAAGGAATGATTCTGCAGCGGCGTCCAGACCAGGCCTACACGCGGGCTTGTGCTGTGGCTGTCACGGTCTTCGGAAATGTCGCGCAGCTTGTTGGTCGATTCGATGTCGAACGTGTCGTAGCGCAAACCGGCCAGCAGTTGCCATTGATCGTTCAGACGCAATTGATCCTGCACGTACACCGCACGGCTTTCGACTTCGGTGTGGTTGTCGCTGGACACCTGCATGCGGCCGGTGTGGCGCAGATCGCGATTCGGGTTGTGCAGGTCCAGCGCCGGCACCGGCGAGCTGCCCGGTCCGGAAGTGGCCGCGTTGTAAAGGGTCGGATCGCGGCGTTGACTGCCGATCTCGATCCCGGTCAGCAGGCGATGCTCCAGGCCGAAGGTGTCGAAACCTCCCTCCAGTTCGACGTTGTTGTAGACATTGCGGGTGGTCAGGTCTTGCTGCCAATGCTGACGCGTGACCTTGTTGGTGGCCGGGGTGTATCCGGTCAGGTACGTGTTGTCGAAATCGCTGTCGAGCTTGAACACGCCCAGGGTGTGGCGCAGCTGCCAGTTGTCGCTCAGTTCATAGCTGAGTTTGGAGCGCAGGGATTGCGACTTGTCGTCGATGAAATCGTGCTCGCTGCCGTAGGTCGTATCGCGTCCTACGTCTGCCGGGCGCCCGTTTACGCCAGGAATACCGCGATCCGGCGTGCGGTTGTAACGGCTGTATTCGTATTGCACCAACCAGTTCAGGTCCGGCGTCAATTGCCAGCTCATGGATGGCGCGAACAGTTGGCGGTTGCCGCTGACACCCTCGCGAAAGCTGTTCTGATCCATGTTGCCCATGTTCAGGCGCAGGCTGATGTTCTCGGACGGATCGGTGCTGAGGTCGGCATAAAGGCTGCGTAAATCATCGCTGCCGCCCTGGGCTTCGATGGTCGAACGGCGGCCGAACTCGGGCAGTTTGCTGACCCGGTTGACGATTCCGCCCTGGCTGCCACGCCCGTATAACACGGCGGCCGGCCCTTTGAGGACTTCGATACGCTCGATGTTGTGCAAGTCGCGCACGTATTGGCTGTCGTCACGAATGCCATCGAGGTAGAAGTCGTTGCTCGCATCGAAACCGCGGATACGCAGGCTGTCGAAACGAGTGTCTGCACCGCTGCTGACGTTGGGGATGCCGCTCAATGCAGTGCCCAGATCATTGGTGCCGTAATCCGAGACGTTCGAGGTTTTAATCGAGTCGATGGCTTGTGGCACGTAGCGCACCGGAGTCGCAGTCCGGGTGGCGGTGCTGGTTTCCTTTACTCGCGGATCGTCGGCCTCCGCTTCGGCACTGATCGAGGTTTCGGGTAAAACGGTGGTCGCGGCGCAGGTGAATCCGGCAGACAGAAAAGCAGAAAACCCAAGGGTGACGGGCATAAGGCGGAAGGGGGCAGGCATCTGAAGCGCATCCGAAAGGGTAGAAGAATTCGAGGGCGCGAATGGTAATGCTTGTTATTTGCTTCGGTTAATTATTCTTGAAAAGCTTCGTTGTTCGATTGTTTCAAGTTGTGTCGAGATTGCTACAGAGATTCGTCGAGTCTATTAGACCGATTCATGAAACAGACTGAACGCCATTCCAGCGTTTTTCCGCAACGGTCCGAGGATTAGTCTGCCGGCACTGAGTTTCCCTGATTGATTGCCGGAGTCTTTCCATGATCCTTCACTATATTTACGACCCTTTGTGCGGCTGGTGCTACGGCGCCAAACCGCTGGTGCACGCCGCCCAAGGCGTGTTGCCAGTGATCGCCCACGGTGGCGGCATGATGAGCGGTGCCAACCGCAAAGCCGTTTCGCCACAATTGCGCAACTATGTGATGCCCCACGACCGCCGAATCGCCGAGTACACCGGCCAGCCATTTGGCGAAGCGTATTTCGAAGGTTTGCTACGCGACGACACGGCGGTGTTCGATTCCACCCCGCCAATCGCTGCGGTGCTGGCCGCCGAACACATCGCCGGCCGTGGGCTTGAGTTGCTGGGGCGTTTGCAAATCGCCCATTACGTGGAAGGGAGGCGGATTGCCGATGAGGCGGTGTTATTTGAGCTGGCAAAAGAGATTGGTATTGAGCCTGATGCCTTTGCGTCAGCCTTCATAAGCACCGACTCGGATCGCCACATCAAGGACAGCCGCGCATTGCTGGCCCGTGTCGGTGGTCAAGGTTTTCCGACCTTGGCGTTGGAGCAAAATGGTCATTTCACGGTGGTCGATATCAGCCCTTGGCTTGGTAAGCCGCAAGCGTTCGCGTCCTGGCTTGCTCAGTCCGCTTAGATGTTTTTCGCCTATGGATAGACGATTCATCAAATTGACACAGCCTTCTGGGCGCGGCTACGATCGCGCCCAACGCCTGTGGCTAACCGCCATGACTCATAAAATAATAAAAAGGCCCGCCACGATTTCTTCGTGGGCGGGCCTTTTTGTTTTGGGGTGAAAAAAGAGTGCGATAGCGCCGTTTCAGCCGTTCGACACAGCGCGTATCAACCGGTAATAAGGAAAAAAACAAAATGTTGAATAAGCGAATCAGCTTGATCGCTCTGGGGATGTTGAGCGCTACACAGGCCATGGCTAACGACCAGGCCGAATCCAAGGGATTTGTTGAAGACAGCAGCCTCAAAGTGCTGCTGCGCAACGCCTACATCAATCGTGATTACAAAGACGGTCGTGCGGACAAAGCCGAATGGGGCCAAGCGGCCATCGGCACGTTCTCGTCCGGCTTCACCCAAGGCACCGTCGGTGTCGGTGTGGATGCTTTCGGTCTGTACGCACTGCGTCTGGATGGCGGCAAGGGTCGCACCGGCGCACAAGGCATCGACTTCTTTAAAAAGGGCGACAGCGGCAACGCGGCTGACGACCTGTCCAAAGGCGGTGCAGCAGTCAAATTCCGTGTCTCCAGCACCACGCTGACCTACGGCGACCAGATGCCGGCCCTGCCGGTGCTGAGCTACGACAACTCGCGCCTGCTGCCGGAAAGCTACACCGGCACCTTGATCACCTCCAAGGAGATCAAAGGCCTGGAGCTGAACGCCGGTCGCTTCACCGCCGAATCGCGCAAAAGCGCTGAAGGCCGTGACAGTGGTGGCCTGAAGTCGATCAACGTGTTGGGCGGTAGCTACCAGTTCACCGAACAATTCAAGGCGGCGCTGTACGCATCCGACGTTGAAGACGTGTTGAAGAAGCAATACGTGAACGCCAACTACGTGTTCCCGATCGACAAGGATCAGTCCCTGACCCTGGACTTCAACGGCTATCGCACCAAGCTGGATGATTCCTACGTCCGCGAAAGCGGCGCCACCGGCGACGACAACAAAATCTGGAGCCTGGCGGCGACCTTCGCCACCGGCCCGCACTCGTTCACCCTCGCTCACCAGCGCAGCACCGGCGACAGCAACCTGGGCTATGCCTACGGCGGTTACCAGAAGGACCAAGGTCGTGTCGGCGACGGCGGCAACACCATCTACCTGGCGAACTCCTACTGGTCTGACTTCAACGCCGAAGACGAGCGCAGCTGGCAGTTGGGCTACGGCCTGGACTTCACCGCATTCGGCGTTCCTGGCCTGAGCTACAACTTCGCCTACGTGCGCGGTGACAACATCACCACGTCCACCAGCGAAGGCGGCACCGAGCGTGAAATCTTCAACCAGTTCAAGTACGTCGTGCAAAGCGGCCCGGCCAAAGACCTGAGCGTGAAACTGCGCAGCTCGATCCTGCGTGTCTCGCAGAAATCCAGCGAGTACAACGTCAGCGGTAACGAAGTGCGTGTGTTCGTGGATTACCCGATCAACATCTTCTGATGATCGACTGAGTGTTCAACACTCACTAAAGAACCCCGACTGGCTCGGGGTTTTTTTCGCCTGAGATCCGTTGAAAAACGCATAAAAAGGCCATTTTCGATCGTAAAAAGTCAAACTAAAGCAACGTCATGCTCCGTTTCAAGCAGCGCTTGATATGCCTCAAATTCTTTCTCATGGACGTAAATCCTGTGCTCTCTAGATTAGGCAGCTAAATGCACGGAGATTTTTAAAATGATCGTTTTGAACAAAGAAGTGGGCGAATTTCTACGGCGTGACAAATATGCGAACGTCCGGGGTGCTGACTTCAATCTTTTCGGTCATTTCAACGATTTCGTCAGATTGACCAAAAGCTGGGAAAACATGGAGCCGGACAGTTACTACGGACAGTCCGAGGCGGGCATGCGCTACCGTCGCTACAGCGATTTCGAGTACAACCCGGTCACGCGCGATCTGAAGCAGCTGGAACACCGCGCCTATGTTCAGTCCAAGGCGAACAACAGTTACGTTGGCGGGATGGTTCGGCACTTCCAGGACTTCTCTGATGAAATCATCAGTTCGCCGGTGATGCGCAGCCTGATCGACACCGACTTCGAAGTGTACAAAAACGTTTTGCCACCTGAGTTGCACGACGAAATCTGGCAGTGCCAGATTCATCAGATCCGCATCGAGATCAAGCCTGGCAAACAACTGGAAATCACCCCGGAAGGTATTCACTGCGACGGTTATCCGTTCAGCGGCGTGCACTTCTGGGGACGCAATAACGTTGAAGGGGCAGAGAGCCGTTTGTACGACACGGAAAACCAGGAGCACCTGGCCTCGACGACGTATCAGGAAATCCTCGACACCACCTACTTTCTCGATCGCGACATGCGTCACTACGTGACACCGGCACGCAATACCCATTCTCACGACATGGCGTACCGGCAGATTCTGGCGATCTCTTTCTCGCGGCCCGGGACCGCTTTCGACATTGTTCGCTGAACAGTACAACACCGTGACCAGCCTCGCCGAGTGCCCCGCACCGGTGATGCTGCGGCGCACCACGGCCAAGGATGCACAGCGCCTGGAACGCTTCTTTCGGCAATTCGAAGAAGTGTCTTTCTGTGAATGGCAGGACGCCAAATGCCTGCGCAGTGTGCTGGTGCAGAAGACCACCACCGCGTTTATCGCACTGGACGTCAGCGGCGAAATCGTCGGCGCGGTGTTGGGCGGAATGCTCGGCAGTCGCGGCACGATCAACCACCTCGCCGTGAGCCCGGATTACCGCAGCCAAGGCGTCGGTCAACGCCTGGTTGAAGCAGCGTCGTCAGACATGAAGCGCGTGGGCGTGCTGCGGATGTTCCTGTTTGTCGACGATGCTAACCTTGCCGGCCAGCGCTTCTGGAGTGCCCAGGGTTTTTGCGAGCCGCGCGGCGAAAGAACATTTGAGAGGGACCTATGAATGAGACGTCCAGCAGCCAGCCGCTGATGGTCGAGCCGCACGCTTCGCGCACCTTCGCCGAAGCCAGCCCGGTGGTTGCGGGTTACTTCACGGTTTCGTTTGTGTTCGGTTTGATGGCGGTGAACGCCGGGTTGCCTGTGTGGCTGCCGGTCGCCATGTGCCTGTTCGTGTATGCCGGCGCTTCGCAGTTCGCCGCCCTCGCGCTGATTTCCAGCGGTGCGTCGCTGACCACCATCATCCTCACCACGTTTCTGATCAACGCGCGGCACATGCTGATGTCGGTCTACATGGCCAAGGCGTTGCAGGCGATGGGCCTCAGCCGAATGGAGCGCTGGTGTTACGCGGGTGGGCTGACCGATGAGTCGTTCGCTTTTCACAGCGTCAAACTGGGCAAAGGCTCGCCCGTCAACGTGCGTTACCTGATCGGTTTCAATCTGTATTGCCACACATCTTGGGTGCTCGGCGGTTTGCTGGGGGCGATTTGCGCGCAGTATGCGGCGCACTTGATCCAGTATCAGCTCGACTACGCGTTGACCGCGATGATGCTCTACGTGCTGGTGTCGCTGTGCAACACGCGTAACAAACTCATCGCCGCACTGGCCGCCGTCGCCTGCATGGGCGTGCTGAGCCTGGTCGGCAGCTCGCCCTTCAACGTATTCATCGCCACATTTGTGGGCTGCGGGGTGGGCGTATGCCTGACCAAACGTTCCTGATTCTGGTCGTTGTGCTGATGATGGCCGTGACCTTCCTGCCGCGCGCATTGCCGCTGCAAGTGAACACTGACCATTGGCCGCCCTTCGTCGCCCGGGCGCTGGAATACCTGCCGGTGGCGATCGTCGCTGCAATCAGCCTCACGCCGTTGTTGATCAAGGATCAGCACGTGCAGCTCGATCGCCCGGAATTTTATGCCGCGATTCCGACGTTGTTATGTGCGTATTTCAGCAAAAACCTCTTTCTCTCCGTTGCGGTGGGAACGGCTGCGTACATTGCGCTCGGCTCGTTCATGTAGCGGGAGGTCGACCACATCGTGCAAAGCCTGGCCCGACAACTCGGGATTATTGATCGCCAGCCGCACTTCAAGGGCATCCTCGAAGCCGGGGAAAATCGTCAGGCCATTGCGCTGGGCTGCATCCCGCGAAACCATGCCAAGGCCGTCCATCTGGGTGATCAACGACAGCGTCAGGGTTTCGCTGCACGAATAGACCATCCGCTTGCCCGACTCGTAATTGCCCAGACCGGCGTCGAGAAAGCGCAAGAAGCTGTGGGAATACGGACAATCGTCTGCCGGACGCACCTGAAACTTGTTGCCGAGCAGCACCAGCGGATCATGTTCCTGACCGCAATGCGCACCGACCACCTGCACCTGGACCTCGGGCAGGATGATGCTGGGCAATCCCGGCTTCTGCGGACCAATCAGCACCGCCAGGTCAAAGTCTTCGTTCTTCAGCTTGCTGAGGTTTTCCATCGACTCGGCGTAGCTGAATTCCAGCTGATAGTCGGGAAACACCTCAATCAGGCGTCCGATCATTCGCCGATTGAAGTCAGCCGACAGCGTCGTGTTCAGCGCTACCTTGAGCGTGCGCTGCCCAGGCACCTTCAACGCAGCGACTTTTTCTTCCAGTTGCCGCGTGGCAACCAACACCTTGTCCATGTAAGGCGTGAGTTCCGTGCCCTGCGTGGTCAGGGTCAACCCCTTGTTGGAGCGACGAAACAACCGAAAACCGAACTGTTCTTCGACCTTGTTCAACTGCGCGGCCAACGCCTGCACGGTTAAACAGGAATGCTCTGCCGCCGCCGACAAAGAGCCGGTCTGAACAATGCGCATGAGGTTGCGTAGGGTTCTGCTATCCATTGGGTAATGCCCTCTAAAGTGGGCTGGCTATTGTTGAGTACCTGGCCGCCGGTTGGGCGATACGTGCTGGCTATAATCCTGCACCTGAACACGCTTGTCCCGAGTTTAGTAGCGAATTGATGCTGCGTCCGATGGTTGGAGGCTTACATAGAGTCGAGGTTTTTTGGGAATGTTGGGTGATCAGGGTCAAAAAAATACTCAGGCCGGGAGGTTTGGGCATTTTTTTTGGGGTTGTGAATGCTCGACCTTGCCGCTTTTCTGTATCTGAGGGCGGCTACTGCGGTGGCTGGCAAAGGTATTTGTGAAAAAACAGGTTTCCTCCATAAATGATCAAAACGATCATTTGAATGATTGGTTTGCGCAATTAAGAACGAAAGCCTAAGATTATTTTGACTGACTCAATCACAAGATGATCGAATCAGTCAGTTTCGAGGTGAAGTACGTCTTACCAAACAATTATAAAAGGAGACCCTCGTGGCCCAAATTCCTATCAAGCGCACCATTGAACGCATCCCTGGCGGCATGATGATTGTCCCGCTGCTGATTGGCTCACTGGTGGCTACATTCCTTCCTGACACACCGAAGTTTTTCGGCTCTTTCACCAATGCGCTGTTCACCGGGGCGTTACCCATCCTCGCGGTGTTCTACGTCTGCATGGGCGCGAGCATCAATATCAAGGCCACGCCTTATCTGCTGAAGAAGGGCGGCACGCTGCTTATCACCAAAGTCGGCATCGCCGTGCTTATCGGCATTGTGCTCGGGCATTTTCTCGGCGAGCAGCCGATCTCGTCTGGCCTCTTCGCCGGCATTTCAACGCTGGCGGTCGTCGCAGCGATGAACGACACCAATGGCGGCTTGTACATGGCGCTGATGGGGCAATACGGTCGATCCGAAGACGTCGGCGCCTATTCGGTCATGTCCCTGGAGTCCGGGCCTTTTCTGACCATGGTCACCTTGGGCATCGCCGGCCTGTCGGCTTTCCCTTGGCCGACGCTGGTGGGCAGCATCCTGCCACTGGCCCTCGGTATGTTGCTGGGAAACCTCGACCGTGACATGCGCGACTTTCTGGCCAAGGCCGTCCCGGTGATGATCCCGTTTTTTGCCCTTGCACTCGGCGCCAGCCTGGACTTGCATAACGTCTGGCAGGCCGGTTTGCTGGGTCTCGGCATGGGCGTTGCGGTGGTTGTGCTGACCGGCATTCCGCTGTTCTTCGCCGATCGTTTGACCGGTGGCACGGGCGTCGCGGGTGTTGCCGCAGCCACCACCGCCGGGAATGCCGCCGCCGTCCCTGCACTGATTGCGGCAGCCAATCCGGTGTACGCCGAAGCGGCCAAGAGCGCGACCATACTGGTAGCCGCCTGCGTCGTGGTCACCGCGATCCTCGCGCCGTTACTCACCGCCGCCGTCGCCAAACGCGTGCAGCAGCGCAATCCTGTCGTCATACCTGAACCGGGGATCGAACCTCAAAAGCAGGAGGCTTTGCGATGAGGATTCTGATCATCGCTGACGATCTGTCCGGCGCGGCAGATTGCGCCATCGGCTTTGCCAGCGTGGGGATGCAAACGGTCGTCACCCTCGACCCCCTGAATGACGAGGCTGACGCTCAAGTGATTGCCGCTGATACGGACACTCGGCGCCTCCCACCCGCGCGGGCTGCCGAGCGCACGGTCGCGGCATTCAAAGCACTGCACAAACCCGGGCAACGGCTGTACAAAAAAATCGATTCGACGCTGCGTGGCAACTGGGCGGCTGAGGTTGCCGCCCTGCAACCGTTGGCCGGCCTGGCCATCGTCGCCCCGGCGTTCCCGGCCACCGGGCGCACGTTGCGCGGCGGTCGCGTGTTCGTCAACGGCCAGCCGCTGGAAACCACCGACACCTGGAAACTGGAAAACGCCGACCGTCCGGCCGATGTCGAGGCGATGCTGATTGCCGCAGGCCTGAGCACTGCGAAGCTCGATCTCGACACCTTGCGCGGCAACGAAAAAGCGCTCGAGCGGCACATTGCTGAAATTGCCGGCAATGGCACGCAGGCGCTGATCGTCGATGCGCAGACCGAAGACGACCTGCTGACCCTCGCTCGCTTGACCGCGTCGATGGATCGGCCGCTGTTCTGGATCGGTTCGGGTGGTCTGGCACGGGAAATCGCCAGTCTTCCTGATTTATCCGAAGCACAGTTCACGGTTGTCGAGCCTGCGGCCCTCGAAAAAAGCCAGGCGCCGATTCTGATCCTTGTCGGCAGCCTCTCCGGCGTCTGCGAGCGACAATGCGAGCGGCTCAAAGAGCGTGGCGGCGTCAGCGAACTGGTTATACCGCCTGAAGTCCTTCGTCAGGGTTCAACCCACGGCGATTGGTCGCTCTGGCAATCGCGCATTGGCGAGCAACTGGACGGCTGGAGTGACCTGCTGCTGCGCATCGGCCGCGATGAAGCGTTCGATCCCCAAGAGGGCGCGCAACTCTCGACCATGCTCGCCGTGCTGGTCGAACCGCACTTCGCCAAGGTCGGCGGCCTGATCGCCACCGGCGGCGAAACCGCTCGGGCCATATTGACCACCGTCGGCATCGACAGCCTGCAACTGCTGACCGAAATCGAAGCCGGCGTCGCCTTCGCTCGCCCGACCGTTTCCCGCCAGGGCCATCGTCCCGGCATCGTTACCAAGGCCGGCGCGTTCGGTACCGACAACGCCTTATATGCGGCATGGCAACACCTGAGCGACAGCGCCGATCGCTCCCCGCCCCAACGCACACGAATCCAAGGACTCGAATGAACACTATGAGCAATTACCTCCCCATCATCGGCATCACCATGGGCGACGCCACGGGTGTCGGCCCGGAAATCATCGTCAAGAGCCTGACTCACGACATCGTCTACCAACAATGCCGGCCGCTGGTGATCGGCGATGCCCGTCGCCTCGAACAGGCCAACGTCATCGTCGGCGGAAGTGCCAAAGTGCGCCGCATCGAGGACGCCTCCCAAGCCTTGTACGAAGCCGGCACCATTGACTGCATCGACCTTAAACTGATCCCCGACGACCTGCCGTTCGGCGAGTTGTCGCCCATCGCCGGTGACGCTGCTTATCAATACATCGCCCGCGCCGTGCAACTCGCCGAGGCCAGCCAGATCGACGCGATCTGCACCGCACCGCTGAACAAGGAAGCGCTGCACGCCGGCGGCCACAAATACCCCGGCCATACAGAAATGCTCGCGCACCTGACCAACGTCGACGAAGTGTCGATGATGTTGGTGGCGCCTCAACTGCGGGTGATTCACGTCACGACCCACATCGGCATCATCGACGCGATCCGCAAGATCGAGCCGGGCCTAGTCCAGCGCACCATCGAGCGCGGCAACGCGACACTGATCAAGGCCGGCATTGCTCGCCCGCGAATTGGTGTTTGCGGGATCAACCCCCATGCCGGTGAAAACGGACTGTTCGGTTATGGCGAAGAAGAGGAAAAAATCATCCCTGCGGTGAAGCTGCTGCAAGAACGCGGCCTCGACGTCACCGGCCCGCTGCCTGCTGACACCCTGTTCTTCCGCGCCGGTCGCGGTGACTTCGACCTGGTGGTGGCGATGTATCACGACCAAGGCCACGGCCCGGTCAAAGTGCTCGGCCTGGAAGCCGGCGTGAACGTCACCGTCGGCCTGGACGTGATCCGTACCTCGGTCGACCACGGCACCGCGTTCGACATCGCCGGTAAAGGCATCGCCGATGAACGCAGCCTGCTCGAAGCACTGCGCCAGGGCGCCGAGCTTGCTACGCGACGGGGATGAGGCGCAGGGGCTCGGTCGTGTAAGATCGACCACCGTCCCCACAACGAGACCCGCCATGAAAGCCTCCGAACGCCACCGCGCCATCCTCGATCTCGTGCGAATTGGCGATGCCAACGTCGAGCAATTGAGCGCGGCACTCGGGGTCTCGGAAGCCACGGTGCGACGCGACCTGACCATGCTCGCCAAACAGCGGCACCTGGTGCGGACCTATGGCGGCGCGACTGCGGTGGTCGGCGTTCATGAGCCGGAAGCCTCGCTCGAAGAACGCAAAACATCCCAGTGGGAACAGAAAGACGCCATCGCCCAGGCAGCGGCGGCCCACGTTCAGGATGGCGATACCGTGTTGCTCGACGGCGGCACCACGTGCGCCGCACTGGCCCATCATCTGTGTTCGCGACAAGACGTGCATGTGGTGACCAACAATTTGCTCGCCGTAATGACCCTGGCCAATGCGCCGGGCGTGCGGCTGACTTTGATCGGCGGCGATCTGCGCGGTTCGAGCATGAGCACGCTGGGGCCGCTGGCGGAACTGACGTTGAGTCGGCTCAGTGTCGACAAGGCGTTTCTGGGGGCTGATGGTGTGGTGGCGGAGTTTGGGTTGTGTGAAGCGAGTGCGCAGCAGGCGTATTTGAAGGAATGCATCATCAAGCGGGCGGCGCAGATTGTTGTGCTCGCGGACACTGACAAGTTGGGGCGCGCCCGACAGCAGCACTGGACGCCGATTGAGCGGGAGTGGCGGTTGATTACCGGCTCCACCGCGGATGAAGCTGCGCTTGCGCCGTTTTATGCGCTGAAGCAGATCACTGTGCAAACCGTGATCGTCGCTTGATTGCATCCCTACTGAAATGACCAAAACCAAAAAAATGCCTCGACCGATTCGGGGCTTTTTTTTGGATGAAAAGGCAGCGACGTTTCGGTTTTCAGCGTGTGAGGGGTTCAGTGAAATTGTCCGGTTTCGAAACGGTTTTGTGCAAAAAGCCAGATTTATGATCGTTTTTGAGCAAGTAAAATCGTTTTTATGCGTTTGAGGTCAGTTCGACGGTGCACCAATTCCATTGGTAGAGCTCAATTTGAAGTGCTCTAAATGTTCGTTTTTATGCATTAGTCCCAAAATATAATCATTTTTATGCAGCAAAACCTGATTTTGATCGTTAATCTCCATTTATGGCGGTTTGATTTGGCCGAGGATTTAAAAGGAGTGTGACGTGAGCGAGTTTCCCGTAGACCCCATCGGTGCGGCTTGGCTAGCGACGACATTCGACGTGCGGCCGATGGCACGGCTACCCGTGTTAAGTCAGGTCGGTAGCCGACGGTCAACTCAGGTCGAAGACGGTTTTCGTCTTGAGACCTATACGGAAAACATGCGCCCCGATCCGGACTTTTCATCCCATCTGCAATTTCACCTGCGGCATGAAGTCCCGAACCTTGAGTTCTTGACCAGACTGTTTACCAAGGTGGGTCCTGCACCGTTACAAGGCTGGTTGAATGACGAGCCCACCGGCCAATATGCCCGCAGGTCAGCGTTCTTGTTTGAGTGGCTCACTGGCGAGCAGTTGCAGGCGCCAGAACCTATAGGCGGTAAGTATGTCGACGCCATCAACGCCGATCTGTTGGTGGCGGCTTCACCCGAAGAGGCGGTGAAGGTGCCGCGTTGGCGAGTGAATGACAACCTGCCTGGTTCGCGCTACTTCTGCCCAATCGTCGTCAAGACAACAGCAGTCCAGTCAGCAGCGGACCTCGATGTGCCTCACCTCTTCGGTCAACTGACTGCAGAGTTTGGCGAAGCGCTTCTGCTGCGCGCCGCCGCATGGATGACGCTCAGGGAAAGCAAAGCCAGCTTCGCCATTGAAGGGGAGGCGGATCGTTCTACGCGTATCCAGCGTTTCGCAGATGTATTGGCGCGACGAACCGGTCAGGGCGAACTGCCGCTCACCGATGCTGCACTGGCTGATATGCAAGAAGAAGTCCTTGGCGCAGTGACCACACTGACACGTATGGGGATTCGGCAATCTCCGGTGTTTGTTGGCGAAACTGTCCGTTATCAGGAGATTGTCCATTACGTCGCTCCCCCGGAAGGCGATCTGGAGCGGATGTTGGAAGGCATCCGCGTCTTTCTGAATCGTACTCAAGGGCAATCCCCGGTCATGCGCAGCGCGGTAGCAGCGTTCGCTTTCGTCTATATCCATCCGCTGGCCGACGGCAACGGCCGGGTCCATCGCTTTCTGATCAACGATATTCTGCGTCGTGATGGGGCCATTCCAGACCCGGTGATTCTTCCGATTTCAGCTGTTATCACCGACGACTCTGCTGAGCGGCGTCTATATGACAGCGTGCTGGATCAGGTTTCAAAACCGCTCATGCAGGGCATACGAGACCAGGTAGCATTCGCCAATACGCGTACGCAATACCCTGATGGCGTGGTCTCGAATATTGAATTCACAGGCCAGGATCAGGCCCGCCCGGTGTGGCGCTATCCGAACCTGGGTCCACACGTTGTTTTCATGTCTAACGTCATTCGCCGCACCATCACGGAACAGATGCGTGAAGAGTCGCGGTATTTGCGCAGCCACATAAGGGCCAGACAGGCAATCAAGGAAGTCGTTGAGATGCCTGATCACCAGGCTGATCGGCTCTTGCGATCCATAGAGCAAAACGAAGGGAAGCTGAGCAACGTGTTGGCAAAGGAAATGCCTGTGCTGGCAAGGCCGGATATTTGGGCCGCGATTATCGAAGCGGTGGCTCAGTCGGTTCGGGGGGAGGAGCCGATAGACAGTAGCGTGAGTGATCGATACCACCCGAATCAGCCAGTGGGTCGATGACCGACTTACGCAAAAAGCCCCGATTGATTCGGGGCTTTTTCATGCGTGCGATTTGTTTATGGCGCGACGTTACTGGCTCGGTTGTTACATGGCGCGTCCAACACCTTCACCACATCATCAATGATCGCCTTGCTCATATCCTGCAAATAATGCGATGCCCAGGCGTGCCGGTCGGTGTCGCGAACCATGGCCGCGTCTGATGCGAGAAGCTTGGCGACGTGGAGCAGATCGGAGGCGTGGGAGAGGGCTTCGATCACCGGGACGCCGGCGTTGATGCGGAAGAGCGGTTCGTTGGCGTGGTAGGAGAAAGGGGTGAGGCCAATAGTTTTAAGGTCTTTGGGGTTGGTCATTGGGCACCTCCGGTTTTTGGGCGGTGGTGGGTGGTGACCAGTGAAGCGGGAACGCAAATTTTGGACGGATCGATAGCGGGCATTAGCAAAAACTCCTGAATCAAAGTTAGAGCTACCACGTTCGTTCTCAGGCGAATGGGTGGCAGCTATGCGCGGGCTGAGAAACCGGAGATACAGGAACCCGGCAGACCCGAAGGTCTCCCACGCACAGCCGCCATTACACGGAAATGCAGGCACAAAAAAACGCCAACAATCGTGATTATGGGCGCTTGTGCGCCTGTATCTTACTCGGGTTCTCAGGCCCGGTCGCTGAATTGGCAGCGACGGGTTGAAGGTAGCTTGAGGGGGGCGGATGCGCAATCGTGGCTAGGTGGTGGCGTGGGGTGAGAGTTTCAGTGCTTCACCGGCCCTGAGGTTTGGGAATCCGTGAGTGAGCCGCGCCCCGACTGATGCGCGCCTCATTCTCTTCGATGCTCGGCTTTTGGGAGCCATCAGTGACTATCGACAGCTCCACTTCCCCAGCCATTTTTTGGCGATATCTAAATGTTGCTGTAAATGGAAGTTGGCCGATCAATCATTTTTGATGCAAACAGTTTTAGTGGCTCCCAGCGAGGAAATCATTACACCAAGTAACTAATGATGTTCCCGCCCCCACCTTTATCCCCTCCAGCGAACTCCATACATTGAACTCCAACGCCGACCCATTCATTCCGAAGGGAAGGTCACTTGGAGATTCCTCATGCCTTTCGTAAGCGTACGCATCACCCGCGATGGCGTTACCTCTGAGCAGAAAGCTCAGGTGATCGCCGAAATCACTGAAACCCTGGAGCGCGTCCTGAAGAAGGATCCGCACCTGACCCACATCGTGATCGAAGAGGTCGACACCGATAACTGGGGCTACGCCGGCATCAGTACCACTAAGTACCGCAAGCAACTGGCTGAGGCGGAGGGCAAGTCATGACGGCGTCCGTCTCCATCGATTTCATCTCCGACGTGGTGTGCCCGTGGTGTGCATTGGGTGCGACGGCGCTGGAGCAAGCGATCGAGAACGTGGCCGGTGAGATTTCGGTGGAGCTGACCTACAAGCCTTTCGAACTGAACCCGGACATGCCGGCAGTCGGCGAAAAAGCGGTTGAGCATTTGATGCGCAAATATGGACGCACCGCCGCAGACGTCGCCGCCGGCAAAGCGATGCAGATCGAACGTGGCGCGGCCCTGGGGTTCAAGTTCGATCTGGACAAGCGCACTCACTTCTACAACACGTTTGATGCGCATCGGCTGCTGTTATGGGCGTTGCAGGAAGGGCGGCAGGTCGCACTCAAGAAAATCCTGTTGCGCGCTTACTTCACCGACGGCCAGAACCCGAGCGATCGCGAGACGCTGGTGAGTCTGGCTGCTGAAGCGGGACTGGATGCGGCGGCGGCTCAAGAGGTGTTGGCGTCCGGCGCATTTGCCAAAGAAGTGCGTGAGCTTGAAGCGTTTTACCGCCAGCACGGCATCCACTCGGTCCCGGCCATGGTGCTGAACGGTCGCCACCTGGTGTCCGGTTCGCAGTCAGTCGAGTACTACGAACAAATGTTGAGACAAATGGCCAAGGCCCCCGCCGAAGCCTGATTACTTACTTATTCAAACCATTCTTAATTAGTAGAGGTTCATCATGAGCAATTCGAAAAAAGTCATCGTTATCACTGGCGCATCCCAAGGCCTCGGCGCCGGTATGGTCAAAGCCTTCCGCGACCTGGATTACAAAGTTGTCGCCACTTCGCGTTCGATCAAACCGTCCACCGATCCGGACATCCTCACCGTGGCGGGCGACATCGGCGACCCGGCTGTTGCGCAGCAAGTGATTCGTGAAGCCATCGCACGTTTTGGCCGCATCGATACCCTGGTCAACAACGCCGGCATCTTCATCGCCAAGCCGTTCACCGCGTACACCGCCGAAGACTACGCCAACGTGCTGTCGGTGAACCTGAACGGCTTCTTCTACATCACCCAACTCGCGATCAACGAGATGGAAAAGCAAGGCAAAGGCCACGTCGTCAACATCACCACCAGCCTGACAGACCATGCGATTGATGGTGTGCCGTCGGTACTGGCTTCGCTGACCAAGGGTGGATTGAACGCTGCGACCAAATCCTTGGCGATTGAGTACGCCAAGCGCGGGATTCGGGTGAACGCGGTTTCCCCGGGCATCATCAAGACCCCGATGCACGGCGAAGAAACCCATGCAGCGCTGGGCAGTCTGCACCCGGTCGGCCACATGGGCGAAATCAACGACATCGCTCAGGCGGTTGTGTATCTGGACAACGCCAACTTCGTCACTGGCGAAATCCTGCACGTCGATGGCGGTCAGAGCGCCGGTCACTAAGACCTCTTTGACTTGTCCACAGCGCCGTCGATCACTATCGACGGCGTTTTTATTGGAGAACGCAGGATGAACACCCACGCTCACAAGGTTTTCCTGATCACCGGCGTCAGTTCAGGTTTCGGCCTTGCCTTTTCGCAAGCAGCGCTGGCGGCGGGGCACACGGTGGTTGGCACGGTGCGGCGCGAATCCGAGTGCGCCGCGTTCGAAGCGCTGGACGCCCATCGCGCTAAAGCGTTCGTGCTCGACGTCACCGATTTCCCAGCCATCGAACCACTGGTGGCTGACATCCTGCGCGAGGTGGGGCAGATCGACGTGCTGGTGAACAACGCCGGCTATGGGCACGAAGGCATTCTCGAGGAATCGCCACTGACTGAAATGCAGCGCCAGTTCGACGTCAACGTGTTTGGCGCGGTGGCAATGATCAAAGCAGTCCTGCCCGGCATGCGTGAACGGCGCAGCGGGCATATCGTCAACATCACCTCCATGGCCGGCTTCATCACCTTACCGGGCATCGCTTACTACAGCGGCAGCAAATTCGCCCTTGAAGGCATCAGCGAAGCGCTGGCCAAAGAAGTCGAAAGCCTGGGCATCCACGTGACCGCCGTGGCACCTGGCTCATTTCGCACCGAATGGGCGGGGCGCTCGATGATCCGATCCGGTCGCACCGTGAGTGACTATGACCCGGTGTTCGATCCAGTGCGCAAGGCGCGGGAAGAGAAGAGTGGCAAGCAGGCTGGCGATCCGCAAAAGGCTGCGCAGGCGTTGCTGACCTTGGTCGCCGCTGAAAAGCCGCCGGTTCATCTGTTGCTGGGTAAGGATGCGGTGAGGTTGGTGCGTGAAAAGATTGCGCGGTTGCAGGGGGAGATTGATGCTTGGGAGCATCTTTCGGTTTCTACGGAGTTTGAGTGATTGATGGCCGGTGTATAAAAATCCAGAACCCAGAAACAACAAAGCCCTCGTATTTCTACGAGGGCTTTGTTTTGTGGTGTCGGCAATAGATCTGAAAATCATTTGGGCGCCCCCCTCCTCTCGTAGGAGGCGAGTGATTCCATTCGCTACAGTCAGAAAAGCGCCACATCTTCGTCGTCGGGGACTTCGTCCGTAACAATCACTCGTGCGTGCGCGCTGTGCTCGTCCTCCATGCGCAACCCGAAGTAGCGGGTATCGTTGGCGTCCCAAAATGCCTCTATCTGCGCCATGGGTGCATGTTCAAGCAGCACCTCGGCGCTGTGCTCCAAGATGATCGAGTAACGTCGTTCGGTGTTCATTACAAAGAGGCTCGCAACGGCGGAGTGAAGTGGCAGGTTGTGCATAAGCACTGCTGTCATTATGCCGCCTCACTGATTTTCGACTGTAACCGCTCATCGTTTCGGTGAGATATGTAGATGCGCGGTACCAGAATTGGCTGCGTCGATTCCGCACCTTTGATGAATATAACCACCCTTCAGCGAGCGGGGTGCAAAAAGGGGCGAACACGAAACGGGGAGCGAGCAGAGGAAACCCAGGAGCGTAAGACCCATGAACGAAAAAGGCCCACCTTTCGGTGAGCCTTTTTCGATACTGCGTATGGTGCCGGCACCAGGAGTCGAACCCGGGACCTACTGATTACAAGTCAGTTGCTCTACCAACTGAGCTATACCGGCGTGTTAGGGCGACGATTATAGCGATTGGGTTGGTTCTGTAAACCCCTGAATTCAGACTATTTTTGCGCAGGCGTCAGGTCAGGCGCGAAGGAGGGTTTTCTTGAGTTTCTGAAGGGCTTTCCAGGTGCGGCTGTTTTGCATCGCACGCAGCTGTGCTTCGGCCTGTTCGGCGCGTTGCAGGGCGGCGGCGAGTTGGTGTTCGGCGTCGCTGACGGGGTGGCTGAAGTTGTGGCCTTTGCAGAACTGGAACTCGTCCAGGTTGCACGGCGGGATGTCGAAGGCGGGTTTGAGGTTCAGGTGTTCGTTGGCCAGGTAGTAGGTGTTGATGCCGTCGAACAGGATGGACTGATAGCCGGCGTCGGTGACGAGGGTTTCCCAGGTCTGGTCGCGGTCCCATGGGGTTTCGATGAGGATGACCCACGGCCGCCATTGGCTGAAGTCCATGCCGCGCAGGACGGTTTCTTCGTGGCCTTCGACGTCGATTTTCAGAAAGTGGATCTCGCGGCCCAGGGCGTGTTCTTCGCAGATGGAGGTCAGGGTGCGGGATTGGACGGTCTGGCTGCGCACGTCCATGCCGGCGTCTTTGTGCATTTGCGCCATGGCCGGATCGAGGGTGGAGAGGCCGGTGCCGGCGATGCCGTAGAAGGTCAGGTCGTTGGCGCTTTCACCTGCCACGCATTGCAGGTTGGTGTCTTTGGCGCGTTCCTGGCACAGCGCTTCGTAATAATTGGGCATCGGTTCAACGTTGATGCCGGTCCAGCCACGGTCATAGAAAGCTTTGGTCACGGAGTCGTGTGTGGGGTGGTTGGCACCGACGTCGATATAGAAGCCGTTTTCGACGGTTTTGAGGGCGCGCCACAGGCGTATGTCTTCGAAATTCTGTGCGTAAGAAATGAACGTCACTGTGGCTTCCTGTCTGTCAGAGATTTCTTGTTCGTGGGCGCACTTTGGCGCTCTTGCCTGCCTGTATAACAAGGGTGATCGCGGCACGCAATTTTCCGCCGAGCGCGACCGGGTTTCGGCGGTTATGTCCTTTTCGTCGGACGCTTATGCACAACGGCCGCACTCAGGAGTGGCGCTCATGACTTTTTTGTGGACCCATTCTCATTTGTGCGCAAATGCCTGTTTTTCTCGGTTTTTTATCATGTGTACGAAAATTGAACAGTAGCGTTTCACCGCTGAAACAGGCGGTTATATTGGATCCATGATAATTCCATCAACAGAGTTATCCACAGGCTGTGGCTTTTTACGGACGTTCTGCCAAGAGCAGGAAATTGCGCGGCGTGAGCGGGGTTTTGCAGAAGGTGCCGAGGCGAACGGTGTAGCCCTGATCGGCCAGGAAAAGTGCCCGATCGAGCACCAGCCAAAGCTCCAGCGGGCGTCGGAAAAGGCCACGCAGCAATTCCAGATTGCGCACTTCGGCAAGTCGCTGCCAGCCAGCGGCTTCGAGTGCTGACCAATCTTGCGGGCCGGTTGTGGATAACTCTTTCAACGCGGCCAAATGATGGCAGTAGTCGGCGAAGGACTTATCCAGCCAGACGCTCGGTAGGGAGGGAGTTGGCAGGTACTCGTCAACGCCACGCAGTTGTCTTTGCAGCAGGTCGAATCCGAGGCGCCGGGCCATGGAAGTGTCGCGCTGACGTCTGACGCGAGCCCCGGCGGTGACGGTTTCGCTCATCGGCAACGAGAGATCGTCGAGGGAGAGTTGTAGGTCGGATCGCAAACCGGCCGGGGAAAGCGGTTGGTACGCAGTAAGGCTGATTCGGTTATAGCAGCAGGGCGCGATGGCCAATTGTTTGCAGCCTGCGGCGCTGGCCAATTGAATGAGCCGCACGTGCAGATCACCACAAGCATGCAGCGCAACGGGCGTGTGATCGGCATTCAACATCGCAATGGTATCCGCCGCGAGCACATCCTGTTCGACATGCAGCGCATGCAGGTGATGGCGTTGACTGAACGCCTGGCCGCTGGCAACCAGCGCAGGGTCGTATTCCAGGCAGGTCAGTTGTTGGCCGTGTTGCAGCAACCGTCGACCCAAATGGCCCTTGCCTGAACACCAATCCAGCCAATGCCTGGGCGGCGAGGTAAACGACAAACGACTGGCGAACGCTTCAATCTGCTGCCACTTACGGCCCGGCACATCGACATTCAATCGATGCCCGGCCGCTTCCAATGCATGCGCCGGCAACTCGCCCACCGAATCCAGCTCAAGGGAAAGCGCCGCCAACGCAGCAAATGGCTGCGGCGCATCCAGCAAACCGGGTTGGTTATGGCTGCTTTCCGCATCCTCCAGCGACCGTCCCCGTAGCCAAAGTGCCAGTTCCGGGTAGGACGCTTCCCAAGGAAGTTGCAGATGAGTAAACGGACGAGGTTTCCACAACGCCTGATGCTTTATCAGAAAAGCATCCAGCGCCGTGAAACGGGCGAGCAGGGCCTCGCCCGTCAGCACAGGAGAATCAGCGCCCTTGGCAGGCATCGACGCGCAGCCAGCGCTCCAGCAGCTTGAAGCCACGCACCAGCACGTAAGCCATCAGCAGGTAGAACATGCCCGCGGCGAAGAAGATCTCCACCGGCAGGTAAGTCCGGGCAATGATGGTGCGGGCCATGCCGGTCAGCTCCAGCAGGGTCACGGTGCTGGCCAGCGCGCTGGCCTTGAGCATCAGGATCACTTCGTTGCTGTAGGCCGGCAGGCCGATGCGCGCGGCACGGGGCAGGATGATGTAGAAAAGTGCTTTCGGTCGGGACATGCCCAGCGCCCGCGCGGCCTCGATCTCGCCCGGCGGGATCGCCTGAATTGCACCACGCAGGATTTCGGCGATGTAGGCCGCCGTGTGCAGGGTCATGGTCGCCGTGGCACACCAGAACGGATCGCGCAGGTACGGCCACATCGAGCTGTTACGGACCGCATCGAATTGCGCCAGGCCGTAATAGACCAGGAACAGCTGAACCAGCAACGGCGTGCCACGGAAAAAGAAGATGTAGGCATAGGGAAATGCCCGCACGTACCAGAGCCGCGATGAGCGCGCGATGCCCAGCGGAATGGCCAGCAGCAAACCCGCAATGACGGCGATGGCCACCAGTTCCAGGGTCAGTGTGGCGCCCTGGGCCAGCTTCGGCAGCCACTTGATGATGACTTCCCAGTTCATTGGGTGCTCCTCGCGAAGCCGCGAGCGGCGCGTTTTTCCATGAAGTACATGCCCGTCATGGCCAGAATGGTCAGGCCCAGGTACATGAACGCGGCCACCATATAGAAGGTGAACGGCTGTTTGGATACGGTCACGCCGATTTGCGCATGACGCATGATTTCTTCCAGGCCGATCACCGACACCAGTGCCGTGTCCTTCATGAGGATCATGAACAGGTTGCCCAGGCCGGGCAGGGCGATGCGCCACATCTGCGGCATGATCAACCGGGTGAAGGTGCGAAACTTCGACAGGCCCAACGCCACGCCGGCCTCACGGTGACCTTTGGGAATCGCCAGGATTGCCCCGCGAAACACTTCCGTGGCGTAGGCGCCGAAGCACAGCCCCAGCGCAATCACACCAGCGGCGAAGGCGTTCAGTTCGAGGTCGGGATTGCCAAAAAACTCGCCCAGGGCACGCATCAGGTTGACCGTGCCGAAGTAGATCAGCAGCACCCACAGTAATTCCGGGATGCCGCGAACCAGTGTCGAATAAGTGCCGCCAAGCCATTGCAACGGCTTGTACGGGGAAGTCTTGGCCAAGGCGCCGAGCAGACCGAGCACCAGCCCCAGGCACAGGGCCGAGAGTGCCAGTTTCACAGTCATCAGCGCGCCAGCGGCGAGTGCCGGGCCGAATCCGTAGAGATCGATAGTCATGGATTTCTTTTCAATGTGCAGCAGGCAATGCCAAGGGCTGGCGCCGTCAAAGAACGGCGCCGGCCAGGCAAGTCAGAATCAATAGATGCTGAACGGGAAGTACTTGTCGTTGATCTTCTTGTAAGTGCCGTCTTCGACGATTTCTTTCAGGGCAAGGTTCAGCTTCGCGCGCAGGGTGTCGCCTTTACGTACAGCGATACCAATCTTGTCGCTTTCTTCCACCGGGTCGCCCTTGAATTCATACGAACGACCGGCGTCGCTTTTCAGCCATTCGTAGTTGACGTATTTGTCGGCCAGGATGCCGTCCAGGCGCCCGGAGGTCAGGTCCAGATAAGCGTTTTCCTGGGTGTCGTAGAGTTTGACTTCGACGTCTTTCATGTTGTCTTCCATCCAGGTGCCGGCGAGGGTCGCACGTTGTGCGCCGATCACTTTGCCTTTCAGGGAATCCTTGTCGGTTTTGAACTCTTTGTCTTTCGGCGCGATGAACTGCAGTTTGTTCGAGTAGTACGGCTCGGTGAAGTCGACCGCTTGCTTGCGCTCGTCGGTGATCGACATCGAGGAGATCAGGAAGTCGAACTTCTTGGCGTTCAGGGCCGGGATGATGCCGTCCCAGTCGGACGTGACCACGGTGCAATCGACTTTCATCTTGGCGCACAGGGCGTCGCCGATTTCCTTGTCGAAGCCGACGACATTGCCACTGGCATCTTTATTGTTGAACGGCGGGTAGGCCGCTTCGATGCCCATCTTCAGGGTTTCAGCCATGGCACCGGCGCTGAACGCCAGGGTGACGGCGGCAGCCAGGAAGACTTTTTTGAAGTTCTGCATGCGGGTAGCTCCGTTAGCGGTTGCTGGACATGAATTGTTTGCAGCGTGCCGAAAGCGGGTTTTCGAACACCTGCTGTGGCGATCCTTGCTCTTCTACCAAGCCCTGGTGGAGGAACACCACCTCGCTGGACACCTGACGGGCAAAGCCCATTTCGTGGGTGACCAGCAGCATGGTGCGGCCTTCTTCGGCCAGTGCGCGGATGACATTAAGTACTTCCTGGACCATTTCCGGGTCAAGGGCAGAGGTGGGTTCGTCGAACAAGATCACCTTGGGCTGCATGGCCAGCGTGCGGGCGATGGCCGCGCGTTGTTGCTGGCCGCCGGACAGTTGCGCCGGATAGGCGTGACGCTTGTCAGCGATGCCGACCTTGGCCAGCAGGGCTTCGGCCACTTCGATGGCTTCGGCCTTGCTCTGGCCGAGCACCCGGCGCGGGGCTTCGATGATGTTGTCGAGCACGCTCATGTGCGGCCACAGATTAAAGTTTTGAAACACAAAACCAATCTCGCTGCGCAGACGGTTGATCTGCTTGCCGTCGGCAGCCACCAGTTCGCCGTTCTTGGCGGCTTTGAGCTTGAGTTCTTCACCGGCCACCAGGATCTGGCCCTGGTGCGGGTTTTCCAGCAGGTTGATGCAACGCAGGAATGTGGACTTGCCGGAACCGGAAGAACCCAGGATCGAGATCACGTCGCCGTCGCGGGCGGTCAGCGAGATGCCTTTGAGCACCTCGAGCTGTCCGTAGCGTTTGTGCAAGTTGCGAATTTCAAGCGCGGGCGTGGCCTCAGCCATGTGCGTTCCTCATAGTGTTTCGCTCCTGCTGTTGGTTGGCCTTCCTGGCGAGGCGGCCAAGCTAGCATAGCGTTCGAATGGCAGCCAACAGCGCTACGGGCGGTAAACGGGTGGCATGTGGCAGGTTGTCGCATCGGTACAGCAGACTGTCGCGCTGCTATCAACCGAACAGCCGTTTGAACCAGCTGTCCCGCGGGTGTCGCGTAAAAAAGGGCGCGATGTTGCCAGCTTTGACGGGGTGTTGGAAGCGCTAACCGGCCAAACGTTCCTGATCTGCACTTTTATTGTGCGTCGACACATTTTCAGGTGTGTTTCTGGTGCGTTGTTTCGTTCTCAAAGTGGGTCGCAGGGTAACGCTCTGGCGAATTGCCATTAATCTCAAGGACTTGCGATGACTGTCCGGTCACGCCACAGGCCCCGTGCCTGGGGAGTTTGAAACATTTTGGCGCAATTATTGCGTGCAGAATATGGAACGCCCTGTTGGTTTCTTTTTACGAGAAGGAACGCCGGACGGGATGGATGCAAATCGCTTTCCCTTACAAAGGTAGTTTCAATGAGCAGTACCCCAAGCTCCAATGGCCTCGAACAGGGGCTCAAACCGCGTCATGTGACCATGCTGTCGATCGCCGGGGTTATCGGCGCCGGCCTGTTCGTCGGCTCCGGCCACGCCATCGCCGCCGCAGGCCCGGCCGTGCTGTTGGCGTACGCCGCCGCCGGTGCTCTGGTGGTGCTGGTCATGCGCATGCTCGGCGAGATGGCTGTCGCCTCGCCAGACACGGGCTCCTTTTCGACCTACGCCGATCGCGCGATCGGTCACTGGGCCGGTTTCACCATCGGCTGGTTGTACTGGTGGTTCTGGGTATTGGTGATCCCGTTGGAGGCCAATGCCGCCGCGACCATCCTGCATGCCTGGTTTCCCAACGTGGCGATCTGGGCCTTCACTTTGGTCATCACTTTGCTGCTGACAGTGACCAACCTGTTCAGCGTGAAGAACTACGGTGAATTCGAATTCTGGTTCGCCCTGGTCAAAGTCATCGCGATCATCGGTTTCATCGCACTTGGCATCATGGCGATCTTCGGCTACCTGCCGAACAGCCAGGTCAGCGGCGTTTCGCATTTGTTCGACACCCAGGGCTTCCTGCCAAACGGCATGGGCGCGGTGTTGGGCGCTATTCTGACCACCATGTTTTCCTTCATGGGTACCGAGATCGTGACCATCGCGGCCGCGGAATCGAAGAACCCGGGCCAGCAAATCTCAAAGGCCACCAACTCGGTGATCTGGCGGATTGGTTTGTTCTACCTCGTGTCGATCTTCATCGTCGTGGCCCTGGTGCCATGGAATGATCCGGTACTGGCCGCTGTCGGTTCCTACCAGACCGTGCTTGAGCGTATGGGCATCCCGAATGCCAAGCTGATCGTCGACATCGTGGTGCTGGTCGCTGTGACCAGCTGCCTGAACTCGGCGCTCTATACCGCTTCGCGCATGATGTTCTCCCTGGGCAAGCGCGGTGATGCGCCGGCCGTTTCCCAACGCACCAACAAGAGCGGCACGCCGTACTGGGCCGTCATGTTGTCGACTGGCGCAGCGTTCCTTGCCGTGTTCGCCAACTACGTAGCCCCGGCTGCGGTGTTCGAATTCCTGCTGGCCAGTTCCGGCGCCATCGCGCTGCTGGTGTACCTGGTGATCGCGATTTCGCAGCTGCGTATGCGCAAACAACGTATGGCTCGCGGCGAAAAAATCGCCTTCAGCATGTGGCTGTTCCCGGTCCTGACCTATGCGGTGATCATCTTCATCGTCGCGGCCCTGACCATCATGCTGTTCCAGGAAGCCCACCGCGTCGAGATCCTCGCGACAGGTCTGCTGAGCTTGTTGGTCGTGGCTGCGGGCTTGTTCGTAGCGCGCCGTCGTCGCAACGAGCAGTTGATCGCAGCGGTTGCGCGCTGAGTGTTCTGACACTATAGAAACACAGAAACGACCGCCATCAGAAATGATCGCGGTCGTTTTTGTTTTCATTCAGACGAGTGATCGGGCGTTTACCTGATGGACACAGTGATGGCTAGATAGTAGCCTTCTCGCTGAATGTGTATCTCGCTGTTGCGAGGTGCGATGGAGTTTCAGGACACGGATTGTTCGACGCCCCCAGCCTTCCTGGCTAAAGCCCCGACCCTTTCTTGCCTGCTCCCTCATCTGACGCGAGTCACAGATGCATTTGCGTGTGCTTGCCGTTTAAAGCGCTGCATGGAGAGCCCGGCCATCCAGCCAACCCATTGGGGCATCAAGGAGACAGGCATGGCGTTTACATCGGTTGTGTTCAAAAATCCTAACACCGGTGCCATGAAAGAAGCGCCAATCGGCTTCTCGTGGACCGTGTTTTTCTTTGGCTTTTTCCCGGCTTTGTTCCGTGGTGATTTCAAGTGGGCGGCGATCATGTTCGTCGTGGCCTGCTTCACGTTCAGCCTCAGCAACCTGGTGTTCATGTTCATCTACAACAAGCTGTACGTTAAGGACCTGATCGATGCCGGCTACAAGGCTCAGTCCATCGCCAAAGGCGAACTGGGTTATGCCAGCGCCAAGCTGGGTTTTGATATTCCGCGTCTGGAAGGTGTTGCTGCCTGATTGTTGTTTGAAGGTTTAAAAAAAAACGGCCGCTGTCAGTGATGACAAGCGGTCTTTTTTTTTCGTTAGCTTTATTCGATTCAATCGGGATGAACCCAATCCTCTACACGTAATCCTGGCACCCGTTCGAACTCACGCAGATTGTTGGTGACGACAATTAACCCTCGTGAGCGCGCATGTCCGGCAATCATTTGGTCATAGGGACCAATGGGCGTTCCGGCCTTCGCTAGCTCGGACCGTATCATTCCGGTATGCGCGGCTGCTTCATTGTCGAAAGGGAAAACTTCAAGGCGGGCTGTGAAGCCTTCAATTACCGCGAGGTTCTTTTCGGGGGTCGCTGATTTTTCGGCACCGTAGATCAACTCCATCAGCGTAATCGCGCTGATGCATAACTGTCCGTCATGCAAGTTGAAAGCTTCTCTGACTATTTGCGGTTTGTTCTTGATGGTGAAAATACAGATATTGGTATCGAGCATGAACTTGATCATCAGAACGACTCTCGCTCCTGATCGGCGGGTTGTTGGCGATCAGTCATAAAATCTGTGCTGACGTTATCTCCATCGAACCAGCTATCCCATGTCTCGTCTGCAGGCGTAATGATGCGAGCCCGACCGATGGCAAATACGTTGACCCGTTTGACGTCACTTGGCATCGCCACAGCTTTCGGCAGACGGACAGCCTGGCTTCGATTGCTCATGAAAAGGGTAGTCTGTTCCATTGTGGCCTCCTGCGTTTTTACTGGTGTCTGAGTCCAGAGAATAGATCTCTGTTGGGATATGTCAATGGGATATACCTGTCCGATGACGAGAGGTCGATGAGCTTTGGAAATGGATATAAAAAAACGGCCGCTGTCAGTGATGACGAGCGGCCGTTTTTGCTTTCAAGGGCGAGTATTTATTCGCTCTTTTCTTCCTGCGCATCCAGCGACTGACGATAGCTGTCCAGCGCATCGCCAAAATCAGTGATGAACTGCGGATCGGTCAGCCACGCCTGTGCGGCATCGCGGTCCATGCCATCGGTCCACATGCGGTAGTCGATCAGCATGTCGGCGGCCAGGTGAGTGGCGGCCATGGCTTCGTTGTCGGCGTTTTCCATGTCCAGCAGTTCGGGGTGGTCGCTGATGATTTCGGCGAGGTCCGACAGCAGGGCCAGCAGCATGTCATTGCGGCTGATGGCTTCGGCGTCGCGCATTTTGCTGAACATCGCCAGGGTGTATTCCGGGATCGGCTCGCCGATTTCGCCCAGGTCATCGCCCAGGTCATCGTCCAGTGCGGCGGGTTTGCGGCCGTGGATGTTGATTTGTTTGGCTTTGATCTTGGCCCGTTTGGCGCGTTTTTGCTGCTTGTTCAGGGATGCCATTAAATTCAGTTCGCTTTCTGTTGGGTTTGGGCCGCAATGACGTCGGACGCCGCGACATAGTCAGCCTGGAAGGCTGGCGATTCGATCCACGCCAGGGCGCCGGCTTCATCGACTTCGGTGGACCATTGGCGATATTCGATCAGCGCTGCGAGGATGAAATCCATCGCGCCTTCTTCGCCTTCCTGCTCGTACACCAGTTCCAGCAGCGGGTCTTCGAGGAAGGCCATGCACATCGCTTGCTGGCTGATTTTTTCCGCGTCGATCATTTTTTTGAACAGTTCGGTCAGGTCCACCGATTCGAAGTCGATGCGATCGTCATTCGGGTCCAGTTCCACCGGCGCGGCGGCCCGTTGGGTGCGGTTCTGCTTGGCCTTGGCTTTGGCGCGTGTGGCGCGTTTTTGCTGCTTGTTGGCGGAGGCCATGGGGGTCGTTCCGTATTTCGTTGAGTGGGCAAGTCCATCAGCTGCGTGGCACGCGCCGCCCGGGTGTGTCGGGGGCCAGTTCGCCGGTCTGCAACCAGGACAATGCAATGGGCCATAGTGTGGCTTGGTATGCGCTGCGAAAAAAGGCGAAATGTCCGACTTCTTCTTCGCCGATGTCTTCGGGGGCGATTCGCAGGTGGGTATTTGTGCTGTGGGTGAAGTAGCCGAGCAGGCGCTCGATGGCGGCAATCGTACCGTATGGGTCGTCGCTGATGCTGATGGCCAGGGTTTTTGCGGTGACTGATGCAAAGGGAAGCCGGCCGGTTTTTGCGTGCATGAGGCGACCACTGGGCCGCGTTTCGTAGCGAGCCGTGGGGGTGCTCCAGTCGCGAACCACCGCAGCGGGCGTGTCCTCCAGCCAGCCGAGGCGTTTGCCGGGGAAGTAGCCGTAAAGCCGGGTCATCAACGGCATCACCACATGCCACTTGCCGAACATCCGCCAGCGATGGGCGGGCGCATAGTCGCGCCAGTAAGCGAATTGCGCGCCGACTGTCACCAAGTGCCGAATCAAATGCCCGGACGCTCCCAGACCCGCTGCACAGCCTCCAAAGCTGTGACCGACGACATCAATGGGCTGGCCTGGGAATTCGCGCTGCGCGCGCTTGAGCATCGCCTCGAAATCCAGCGCGCCCCAATCGGACCATGACGCCTGCAACCCTTTCAACGACGTTGGGCGCGACTCGCCGATGCCGCGGTAGTCATAGGTGATGACATCGAAATCGTTGGCGAACAAGTAGTCGGCGAAGCGCGAATAATGTCGACAACGAACCGAGGTGGCCGCGTTGATGATGACGACCGGGCGCGCGCGGTCCTGAGAGGCGTGCCGCCAAGTGAAGCCGCCGAGGATGAAGGCGTCTGCGGCGGGCTCCTTGAACGGTTCGCCAGCAGTATCGGTGGTCAGCGACAATTCGATCTGAGTCGGTGCCAGTGAAGGCATGTCCTGCAAATTCATCGGCTTTGGACCTTTGCGGGTAGTTGCCAACGATAGTCCTCACACCGCGTGTGAACAATCCGCCCGTGTTTATCAGGGGATCAGATCAAGCAGTCGCTCCTCGATTGCCGCCCGTTCTCGATCCAGCTCAGCACGTAGTTCATCTTCGCTCGGCAGCACTAGTTTGTATTTGCTGGCGAACAGCTGATTTGGCGTTCCAGAGCTCGGCTTGACCAGTTTTGGTTGGCAGACTCGTCCATGTACCACTTGCGCGCCTTATCGCTGTCGACTCGCAGCAGCCTGCGGTAGTGGGTCCAGCTCAATTCGAGACGCAGTGCGTCTCGAATTGGAAACGCCTGATAAAACAGGCGCATTTTTCGCAAATTGGTTTCGTCAAAGCCTTTCCCGAACTCCGCTGTCAGTACCTTCGCCAGCGTAGACAGCAGCTGTTTGCCATAACCCGCCCGTCGAACCCCCTCCTGCTCGAACTCGACAATATGCCTTCCAATCTGCCAGCAGGTTTGCACCTGAACGGTATCGACCGCTCGCAGCACTTTCTGGCGCGCCTGACGTATCAATTCGCCAAGGTTGCCCACCAGAGAAGCGAGTTGTGGGTCTTGAGTGTTTTCGGTTTTGACCATGCTCCTGAAGTCTTCCGCAGCTGGAGGAACAGGCGAAAGAGGATGGCAAAAGAGTGCAGGGCGGCGATGCAGGGCGCGGCCGGGATATCCGCAGGAAATGCCGGATTCGTTTTGCAGGAGCGATCTGACTGAAATGCGTGCTTGAGGAATACAACGTGTAGTCCATTTCGCAGTGAGCCCAAGTACCAATCAATCTAAAACTTGAGTATCCAGCGAGAAATCCAAAAGGAGTAACGATTGGGTTCCGTGGAACCCGGGAGCCACCATCATGAAGTCCATCCATTCCCTCATGTTTTCCATCGCCACCATCGGTGTGCTGATGTTTCCCGCCATGTCAGGGGCCGCGAGCCTGGAGCCCATCGACAGTACAGGCGTGCAGATTCAGCGCCAGGAACAGAACGGGATTACCTATCTGTCCGGCGGTATTGGCGAGGATGAAGCGAAGGCCATTCAGCAAGCGACCGGCTACAACCTGCACATGACCTTTTCCATTGGGCCGGAGGGCAAATATGTACCGGATGTTGAATTGGTTATCCAGAGTGCTCAAGGTCAATCAGTGCTGACACTCAGTCAGGCAGGGCCTCTGGTTTACGTCCAGTTACCGGCCGGCAAGTACACCGTGGTCGCCACCCGTAATGGTGAGGAAAAGCGCGACACGACAGATGTCGGCAGCGCTGGCGTGCGTAATCTGGTGTTCAACTGGAAGGGTGATGAGTGACGGTGGCAGTCCTTCGAGACTGCCCCTCGCCAGTTGATCAGGCTTGCGTCGTCTGGCCACGCAGGATCAGTTGTTTACGCTGCTCTTCAGGCAAGTCGTTGATGCAGTAGTTCACGTAAAAAATGTTCAGGAAGAAGGTATAGAACCCGTTCATGCGCAGGTCGATTTTGTGCTCGTTGAGGGCGTATTCCGACAGTGCGTTTTTTGCCTTGAAGGCCCATACGATGTACAGCGCGTTCAATGCGATCAGCAAAATGCCGGAAAGCGAGTCGAACAACACGTCGCCCAGGTTCGACAACGCGCCGCTCCAGCCAAGGCAGACGGCGACCCAGATGACGTAGGTGTCGTCGACCACTTTGATTTTCGTGGTTTCGTTGATCTTCTGGTTGCTCTTGTACAACCACAACAGCAAGTAGATCCCGGCGGTCGCAATCGACAGCAGGACCATGTTCAAGGTTTTGGTGTTGACCTTGTCTTTCAGTTCATTGATGTCAGACATAACTGTTCCATGTTCAGGACTTTCGAGAAGGGAGCGTGCCTGGAGGGCTGGCTTCGTGTCGTCGAACAGGGGAGGGCAGTGTTTTGCGGGGAGGGGTGAAATGCACGCACTCCTTGCGCTGTCTCTATCCTGTATCGGCTGATTCGGATGCGGGGCATCGGGATCAATGTCGGCTTTATTCCATGCACGGGGAAAATAATAGCATGGTGCCATCATCGAGGCGGCGTACTAAAGCGTGATTGTTTTCCGGCAGCTGTGCTGCGGTGGATTGTCGTTATCAAATCCCAGGCATAAAAAAACCCTGAATCTTGCGATTCAGGGTTTTCGGTATTTGGTGCCCAGAGACGGAATCGAACCGCCGACACGGGGATTTTCAATCCCCTGCTCTACCGACTGAGCTATCTGGGCAACGGGGCGCATTAAACGGGTTTTTCGGGGGGTCGTCAAGCAAGTTTTCAAAAAAAATTTAACTATTACCGTCGCTTACGTTCCGACCCCCGATAAATCGGGACTATTCTGCCGGCGGAACGTAGCCGTCAGCCTTGGCGTATTCCTCGCCAGAGAAGTACTTGTCCATCTCGCCCTGAAGGTATTTGCGGTCTTCGGCGTTCATCATGTTCAGGCGTTTTTCGTTGATCAGCAGGGTCTGGTGTTTCTGCCAGTCGGCCCAGGCCTTGGCCGAGACGTGGTCAAAAATGTCCTGACCTTTGGCGCCCGGGAATGGAGCGCGCTCCAGGGCGGGCAATTCTTCTTTGTACTTGCGGCACATGATAGTGCGGGTCATGACAACTCTCCTGCGTTCAATACGGCGGCCGCGCGTTCGAGCAAGGTTTTGACCGGGGCGGCAAGGCCCAGGCGCGGCGGGGTGGCGAGGTTATACCAGAGCCAGTCGGCCTCGGCCACGTGATGGCCGGCCTCCTGGACCTGAACCAGCCAGGGTTCGATGGACAACTGGAAGTGGCTGAAGGTGTGGACCAGACTCGGCAGCGCTTGTTGCGTGCCCAGTTCCAGCGAGTGCTGCGAGGCCAGATGTTGCAGGTCGTCGAGGTCATCGAGTTCCGGCAGGCTCCACAAACCGCCCCACAAGCCCGTAGAAGGCCGGCGGTAAAGCAGAATCGCGCCTTCGCCGTTGGCGAGCATCGGCATCAACGTGCGCTTCTGTGGCACGGTCTTGCGCGGCTTCGGGATCGGGTAGCGGGTTTCCAGGCCAAGCATGTGCGCTTCGCAGCCCTTTTCCAGCGGGCAGAGCAGGCAACTCGGTTTGCTGCGGGTGCAGAGCGTGGCGCCCAGATCCATCATCGCCTGGGTGTAGGCGTTGACCCGATCATGCGGCGTGAAGCGCTCAGCGTTCGCCCACAGCTGTTTGGCGACCTTCGGCTCGCCCGGATATCCCTCTTGCGCGGTAAAGCGCGCCAGCACCCGTTTGACGTTGCCATCGAGGATCGGCGCCCGCAGGCCCATGCTCAGGCTGGCGATGGCGCCAGCCGTGGACAGGCCGATGCCCGGCAACTCGACAAGCTTTTCGACATCTCGCGGAAACTCGCCGCCGTACTCGGCCACGACGATCTTTGCGGTTTTCTGCAAATTGCGTGCGCGAGTGTAGTAACCCAGGCCGGTCCACAAGTGCAGCACTTCGTCTTCCGGCGCGGCAGCCAGGGCCTCGACCGTCGGCAGCGAAGCCATGAAACGGTCGAAATAATTCAGCACGGTGCTGACCTGGGTCTGTTGCAGCATGATCTCCGAGACCCACACCCGATACGGCGTGATGCCTTGTTGCCAAGGCAAATCGTGGCGGCCGTGGCGGTCGTACCAGTCCAGCACCGCCGTTGAAAACTGCTCGGCTCTCATCGCTTGAACAGCCCCTTCAACGCGTTTTTCAGTTCGGGGCTGACCTTGTCGCCAAGCTTCTCGTCAATTTTTTCACTGATCCGCTCGCCCGCCAGTTTGCTCGCGACCTCGCCCATGCGTTCATTATCGAGACGGCACGCCTTGGCGCCCAGTTCCAGCGGGCCACGGCAGCGCAGCGGCCACTCGATGCCGACGAACCTCTCGCCGACCTGGCAGGCCGGGTCCGGCATGTCGCTCTTATCGCCTTCGACGATCACGCCGACGCGATAATCCATGCCCAGTACTCGCAGGTCGACGTCGCCGTCACCTTTGACGGTCATGCCCGGGATGCGCACTTTCAGGTCCGGGTTGCTGGCCACGCCGTTACGGAAGGTCAGGTTACCGTTGAGCTCCTGGAACGGTGTGTCCTTGCCCCGTGGCTCGCCGCTGAGGCTTTTGCGGTTGAGTGTGGCGATGCCTTTGCACAGCTGTTGTTCAAGGTTGGCATTGAGCAGCACGCCGTTGTTGATGACGAAACTGGCGTTGCCGTTGAGCGTCTCGATCAGCGCTTGCTGGCTGTTGCCGCTGCCGGTCAGCGCGCTGTTGAGCGTCACCAGGCCGTTGACCGGTGGATTCTTCCCTTGGCTTTCAAGGATTTTTTCCACGGGCACTTTGGTGATGCGCGTCTGCATGTTCAGCGCCGGTACTTCCGGGCGCACGTCCAGGGTGCCCTTGGCTTCGAAGTTGCCGCCGTACAGGTCGCCGCGCAGTTCCTCCAGAGTCAGCAGGCCGCCTTGGCCAGCGGCCTTGAGCGTTGCGTTCTGAATCGGCAGTTTGTCGAGGGTCAACTGGCCGAAGGTCAGGTCGGCCTGTACGTCGAGTTTGCGCAAGCGTTCTACCGGCAACAGGCGTTCTGTACTCCACGCAGTTTTGGTCGGTGCGGCGGGCAACGGTGTGCTGCCGGCGCCGGCCATGGCGTCGGCCTCGGTGCTGGCGACTTCGGCCTGACGCACTTGCGTCGCGCTACTGGCTTCGGCGGACTTGGGTGGCAGATAGCGGTCAACGTTGAAGGTGTCGGCCTTGAGGGTTGCGCGCAGCGATTGCTTGGCGAAGTCCTCGACGGCGATGCGGCCACTGAAGCTGCTGTCGTCGACTTTCAGGTTGATGTTGTCGAGCGACAGGCTCGCAGGCGTGCCCGCCAGACGGCTGACCAGCTCGACCTTGCTCAGGCTGCCTTCGGCCATGGCCGGGAGTGTCTGGCCGATGCTGTCGACGAATTTCGCCAGGTCGAACTGGGCAATCGAAATGCCGCCGCTGATTTGCGGCGTCTTGTCGAGGTCGTTGACCTTCAACTCGCCCAGTGCGCGCATTTGGTTGGCAGAGATCTTGATACCGGTCCATTCGGCGACGTTCGCGGCTTTATCCAGCAGCAACTGACCTTGGGCGGCAAAGGTCATGGTCTTGCCTTGCAGCGGATCGCCGGCGACTTCGCCGGAGAGCTTCATGTCCTCGAATTTGTAGCGCTGCAAGGCGCGTTCGAAACGCAACTCGCCATTGAGCTCGGTGCGTACCCGCAGGACCGGCTGATTGGTGCCGAGGAACGCCGTGAGTTTGACCGGAATGTTGGTCGAGTCGTGGACCGGGCCGGTGCTCAGCTGGATGCTTTCGGCGCTGAACTGCTTGCCTGTCTTCTCGTCGTTGTATTCAACGCGGGCGTTGTTGACGGTCAGGCTGTCGATGTCCAGGCGAATCGGTTGGGCCGGTTTTTCCGCCTGGGCGGTGGTGGTCGGCGCAGGCGCAGGTTCGCCAGCAGTAGCGGCTGGCGTGGTCGGGGTGGCTGGCGCCGGGGCCTTGCCGATGTCTTCCCAGTTACCGTGGCCGTCCTTGTCGCGGTTCAGGCGCAGGTTAAGGCCTTCGACGCGCACGTCACTCATCTGCACTTCGCGGCGCAGCAGCGGCAGCACGCGCACGGACAGACCCAGCATCTGCAAGTCGGCGAACGGTTCGGTGGGTTTGGCCAGGGTCGCGACACTGGCTTCGTGCAATTCCAGGCCAAGCCACGGGAACAGGCTCCAGCCGATATCGCCATTGAGCGTCAGCTCGATGTGGGCCTTGTCGCGGGCAATCTGGCGAATCTCGTCTTTATAGTCGTTGGGATCGAAGAGGTGGGTCAGGGCAAAGCCCAGCGCCACAATGATCAGCAACAGCCCGAGAAGCACCAGACCCAGGATTTTGCCGAACGCTTTCATGGGCGAGTCCTTGTAGTTAGTCGAATTCGAAATTTAGCCGGGGAGTATAGCGCTCCGAAGCGGACGACCGGTCAGCGATCACGTCGGCAGCACATCCAGCGGTACTTTCAGCTTGGCGGCGAGTGCCTGAGCTTCGAGATGCCCGGCAGGTGCCAGCAGACGCAAGGTCACGCCCGATTGCGAAGCCATTTTCCGCGCTTCGTCCACCATTCGTTCGGCAACGCCACGGCGACGGGTAATTTTTCGCACGCAGATTTGGGACAAGTGCCAAACGTCGTGGTTTCGTTGCAAGCGAGCCGCGCCGAGCAACCGATCATTGAAGCGTCCGGCGATCAGCGAACCGTCCTCCAGGCAGCTTTCGATCAGCTGCAAACCCCCTGAAAACGGGGCGAACAGCCAGTCTGGAGCGTCGCGATAAATTTTTTGCAGGTCTTGCTGATCCTGATAAGTGGCTTCGTGCAGCAGCTCGACAATGATCGGCATGGCGGTTCCTTCAGTGGTACGAGAACAGATGACTTACACAAAGGTGATATCACTTTGGTTTTTCTGTCACGTACAGATGGTAACCTCTGCCGGTTCGTCCGTCCTTCTGCGACGTGATGTCGCACCAAAATGGAGCTTCACCCTGAAAAAGACAGTCATGCGTGCGCATAAGGCTGGGGGTGAAGAGTGGCTGGCGAACCATACTAATAATTGGGGGATACACAATGACCACGAGTATCACGGCGGATGGCTTTACAGCCAATCAGCCCGGGTTCCTGTCCAAGGAACGCATCATCGCCAAGCCCGGTTTCAACCGCTGGCTGGTACCACCGGCCGCACTGGCCATCCACCTGTGCATCGGCATGGCTTACGGCTTCTCGGTGTTCTGGTTGCCACTGTCCAAAGCCCTGGGCGTGACCAAGCCGGTAGCCTGCGCGCCGGACATGAGCTTCATCTCGCAAGTTTTCTCGTCGCAATGTGACTGGCCGATCTCGATGCTCGGCTGGATCTACACCCTGTTCTTCATCTTCCTCGGCTGCTCGGCAGCGATCTGGGGCGGCTGGCTGGAACACGCCGGGCCTCGCAAGGCTGGCGTTGTATCGGCACTGTGCTGGTGTGGTGGTCTGCTGATTTCGGCGCTGGGGATTTATACCCACCAGATCTGGCTGATGTGGATCGGCTCCGGGGTCATTGGCGGTATCGGCCTGGGGTTGGGTTACATCTCGCCGGTGTCGACCCTGATCAAGTGGTTCCCGGACAAGCGCGGCATGGCGACCGGCATGGCGATCATGGGCTTCGGTGGTGGTGCGATGGTCGGTGCTCCGCTGGCCGCAGCCCTGATGGGCCACTTCGCTTCGGCAGACAGCGTCGGTGTGTGGCAGAGCTTCCTGGTGATGGCCGCGATCTACTTCGTGTTCATGATCGGCGGTGCACTGTCCTACCGCGTGCCGCCAACCGGCTGGAAACCTGAAGGCTGGACTGCTCCGGCGAAGAAAGCTTCAAACGCGATGATCACTCACCGTCACGTCCACGTGAATGTGGCGTGGAAAACCCCGCAATTCCGTCTGGTGTGGCTGGTGCTGTGCCTGAACGTGTCGGCGGGTATCGGCATCCTGGGCATGGCTTCGCCGCTGTTGCAGGAAGTGTTCGGCGGTAAATTGATCGGTGTTGACCTGCCGTTCGGTCAGTTGGACGCCGGGCAACTGGCTTCTATCGCGGCGATTGCGGCCGGTTTCACCGGTTTGTTGAGCCTGTTCAACATTGGTGGCCGGTTCTTCTGGGCGTCGTTCTCGGATTACCTGGGCCGTAAAAACACCTATTTCGTGTTCTTCGCCCTGGGCTTTGCCCTGTACGCGCTGATCCCGAACCTCGGTCACCTGGGTAACGTTGCGCTGTTCGTGGCGGCGTTCTGCATCATCCTGTCGATGTACGGCGGTGGTTTTGCGACCGTGCCGGCTTACCTGGCAGACCTGTTCGGTACGCAAATGGTCGGCGCGATCCACGGTCGTCTGCTGACGGCGTGGGCGGCGGCGGGCGTGTTGGGTCCGGTGTTGGTGAACTACATTCGTGAGTATCAGTTGAGCATCGGCGTTGAGCGCGCCGCGGCTTACGACATCACCTTGTACATCCTCGCGGGCTTGCTGGTGCTGGGTTTCCTGTGCAACCTGATGGTTCGCCCGGTGGCCGACAAGTACTTCATGACCGACGCCGAACTGGCTGCCGAACAGGCGCTGGGCCACGACAAGGGTGCTGACGCCAGCACTGTGCTGGAGTGGAAAGCGGCGCCGGGTACCAAGCCGTTGGCGATTGCTGCGTGGCTGGTGGTGGGTATTCCGTTGGCGTGGGGTGTCTGGGTGACCCTGCAGAAGACGGCGGTTCTGTTCCACTAAGTAAAACGCACTGCCCCTGTGGGAGCGAGCCTGTTCGTGAATGCGGTCTGACAGTCGACAGAGATGTTGAATGTGAAGGCCCTTTCGCGAGCAGGCTCGCTCCCACATTTGTTTGAGGCGCCATCAAATCCGCTTGTATGGACATGTCTATCCCCGATACTCCCGGATTCACTCCGTCAGTGATATCACCTCCCGTGTTTCTGTTTCGCGCCCGCGCCCCTATAATGGCTGCCTTTTTCGCCCAATGATTTTGCGGAGCTGGTGATGGCCGAACGTAAGGCGTCAGTCGAGCGCGACACTCTGGAAACCCAGATCAAAGCCTCGATCAACCTGGATGGCACCGGAAAGGCCCGATTTGATATCGGTGTCCCTTTTCTTGAGCACATGCTGGACCAGATCGCCCGTCACGGGCTGATCGACCTGGATATTGTCAGCAAAGGCGACCTGCATATCGACGACCACCACACGGTGGAAGACGTTGGTATCACTTTGGGTCAGGCCTTCGCCAAAGCCATCGGCGACAAAAAAGGCATCCGTCGCTACGGCCACGCCTATGTCCCGCTCGATGAAGCGCTATCGCGTGTGGTGATCGACTTCTCCGGCCGTCCTGGCCTGCAGATGCATGTTCCCTACACCCGCGCCACCGTTGGCGGCTTCGACGTTGACCTGTTCCAGGAATTCTTCCAGGGCTTCGTCAACCATGCGCTGGTCAGCCTGCACATCGACAACCTGCGTGGCACCAACACCCACCACCAGATCGAAACCGTGTTCAAGGCATTCGGCCGCGCCCTGCGCATGGCCGTAGAGCTTGATGACCGCATGGCCGGTCAGATGCCGTCGACCAAAGGCGTTCTGTAATGCAGACGGTCGCGGTTATCGATTACGGCATGGGCAACCTGCACTCGGTGGCCAAGGCCCTCGAGCACGTCGGTGCCGGCAAGGTCCTGATCACCAGCGATGCCGATGTGATTCGCGAAGCCGACCGGGTGGTTTTTCCCGGCGTCGGCGCGATTCGCGATTGCATGGCGGAGATCCGTCGCCTGGGCTTCGATTCGCTGGTGCGCGAAGTCAGCCAGGACCGTCCGTTTCTCGGCATCTGTGTCGGCATGCAAGCCTTGCTCGACAGCAGTGAAGAGAACGACGGCGTCGATTGCATCGGTCTGTTTCCAGGCCAGGTGAAGTTCTTCGGCAAGGACCTGCACGAAGACGGCGAACACCTGAAAGTCCCGCACATGGGCTGGAACGAAGTGAAGCAGACGGTGAGTCACCCGCTGTGGCACAACATTCCGGACCTGGCGCGTTTCTACTTCGTGCACAGCTACTACATCGCCGCCGGCAATGCGCGGCAGGTGGTGGGTGGCGGTCATTACGGTGTCGATTTCGCCGCGGCGCTGGCCGATGGCTCGCGTTTCGCCGTGCAGTTCCACCCGGAGAAGAGCCATACCCATGGCCTGCAATTGCTGCAGAACTTCGCCGCGTGGGATGGTCGCTGGTAAATGGCTGCCAAGAAGAAGCCGCCGATCCTGACCCTCACTCCCGAACAGGAGAACGAGGCCAATCACAAGATCAAACGCTTCATGGAAGATCGCTTCGAACTGGACCTGGGTTCGTTCGAAGCGGCTGAAATCCTTGAGCTGTTTACTCGCGAAATTGCGCCGCACTATTACAACAGGGCGATTTTCGATGTGCAGACGCACCTCAAAGAGAGGTTCGAAAGCATCGAAAGCGACTTGTGGGCGCTCGAGAAAGCATAGGAGCAGCTGCAAGCTTTAAGCTGCAAGCTGCAAGAAGTAGAAACGCGTGCGTGCTTGCAGCTTATAGCTTGCAGCTTGCAGCTCTTTGGACGAAGGAAAAAGCATGCTGATTATTCCCGCTATCGATCTTAAAGACGGTGCCTGTGTTCGTCTGCGCCAGGGCCGCATGGAAGATTCCACGGTGTTCTCCGATGACCCGGTGAGCATGGCTGCCAAGTGGGTGGAGGGCGGTTGCCGTCGTCTGCATCTGGTCGACCTGAACGGCGCCTTCGAAGGCCAGCCGGTCAACGGCGAAGTGGTCACCGCCATTGCCAAGCGCTACCCGAACCTTCCGATCCAGATCGGTGGCGGTATCCGTTCCCTGGAAACCATCGAGCACTACGTCAAAGCAGGCGTGAGCTACGTGATTATCGGCACCAAAGCCGTCAAAGATCCGGCCTTCGTCGCTGAAGCGTGCCGTGCGTTCCCGGGCAAAGTGATCGTCGGTCTGGACGCCAAAGACGGTTTCGTCGCCACTGACGGTTGGGCGGAAATCAGCACCATTCAGGTGATCGACCTGGCCAAGCAGTTCGAAGCCGATGGCGTGTCCGCGATCGTTTATACCGACATCGCCAAAGACGGCATGATGCAGGGTTGCAACGTACCGTTCACCGCTGCCCTGGCCGCTGCCACGCGCATTCCGGTCATCGCTTCCGGCGGCATTCACAACCTCGGTGACATCAAGTCGCTGCTGGACGCCAAGGCGCCAGGCATCATCGGCGCCATCACCGGCCGGGCGATCTACGAAGGCACCCTCGATGTCGCTGAAGCGCAAGCTTTCTGCGATTCGTACAAAGGCTGAGGACTGACCATGGCGCTGGCCAAACGCATCATCCCTTGCCTGGACGTGGACAACGGCCGGGTGGTCAAGGGCGTCAAGTTCGAGAACATTCGTGATGCCGGCGATCCGGTGGAAATCGCCCGTCGCTACGACGAGCAGGGCGCTGACGAGATTACCTTTCTCGACATCACCGCCAGCGTCGATGGCCGCGACACCACGCTGCACACCGTCGAGCGCATGGCCAGCCAGGTGTTCATCCCGCTGACGGTGGGCGGTGGTGTGCGCACGGTGCAGGACATTCGCAACTTGCTGAATGCCGGTGCGGACAAGGTTTCGATCAACACCGCAGCGGTATTCAACCCGGAATTCGTCGGCGAAGCGGCCCAGCATTTCGGCTCGCAGTGCATCGTCGTCGCTATCGACGCCAAGAAAGTCTCCGGTCCGGGCGAAACCCCGCGCTGGGAGATCTTCACCCACGGCGGGCGCAAGCCAACCGGCCTCGACGCCGTTGAGTGGGCGAAGAAGATGGAAGGCCTGGGTGCCGGTGAAATCCTGCTGACCAGCATGGACCAGGACGGCATGAAAAACGGTTTCGACCTGGGCGTGACACGCGCCATCAGCGATGCGCTGGGTATCCCGGTGATTGCCTCCGGCGGCGTCGGCAACCTGCAGCATCTGGCTGACGGCATCATCGAAGGCCACGCCAGCGCCGTATTGGCGGCGAGTATTTTCCACTTCGGCGAATACACGGTGCAGGAAGCCAAGGCCTACATGGCGCATCGCGGAATCGTCATGCGCTAAACAAATCCATGCAGGCCAGTGGACAGCATGGCGGGCTCAAGGCACTCTTGGGCACGCCATGGATTTCGGTAGCCCAACATGATCAAACGCCTGCTTCTTGTCCTCGCCAGCGCTTCTCTGTTGCTCATCAATGGAGCCCACGCTGAAGAAAGTCCCGACACCGACCTGGTGTTGCTGACGGAAAATTTCCCGCCATACAACATGGCGAAGAACGGCAAGAACTTCGCTCAGGACGAGAACATCAATGGCATTGCCGTGGACATCGTCCGCGAGATGTTCAAACGTGCCGACGTCACCTACAGCCTGACGCTGCGCTTCCCTTGGGAGCGAATCTACAAGCTCGCCCTCGAGAAACCCGGTTACGGCGTGTTCGTGATGGCGCGCTTGCCGGACCGCGAAAAGCTCTTCAAATGGGTCGGCCCGATTGGCCCGGACGACTGGATCATGCTGGCCAAGGCTGACAGCAAGATCAGCCTGGAGACGCTGGAGCAGGCGCGTAAATACAAAATTGGCGCGTACAAGGGCGATGCGATTGCCGAGACGCTGGCCAAGCAAGGGTTGAAGCCCATTGTTGTGCTGCGCGATCAGGACAACGCGAAGAAGCTGGTGAGTGGTCAGATTGATTTGTGGGCCACGGGCGATCCGGCCGGGCGCTATCTGGCGCGTCAGGAGGGCGTTAACGGTCTCAAGACGGTGTTGCGGTTCAATAGCGCCGAACTCTATCTGGCGTTGAACAAAGACGTTCCAGATGACGTGGTGGCCAAGCTGCAAGCCGCGCTTGATCAGCTGCGCAAAGAAGGCGTGGTGGACGACATCATGGCGCGGTATCTCTGATCAAGTGTGGGAGCGAGCCTGCTCGCGATGAGGCAGTGTCAGTCAACATCACTGTTGGCTGATTCACCGCCATCGCGAGCAGGCTCGCTCCCACAGTGGTTTTGTGTTGTTGCGGATTAGCGGTACACGCCATCCTTTCCATGCGCAGCCGTCGCGCGATTGCTGCGCACGCTGATCATCTGCTTGATGTCGATCCACTCAATGCCCTGAGCCTTGAGCTTGGGCAGCTCCCTCTCCAGCACCGCCAGCGTCTGTGGATACGGATGCCCGATCATCACCGCCGAGCCTTGCTTGTGTGCCAAATTAATCGCCGTCTGCAACTGCGTGAAAATCGCCGCTTCGGTGCGCTCGTCATCCAGAAACACATCCCGCGAAACGCTTGCCAACCCAATCTTCTGTGCCTCGGCTGCCGCGACGGTCTGTGCGCTGGTGCGGCTGTCGACGAAGAGCTTGTGCCGGCGCTGCAAGTCCGCCATCAACCAGGCCATGGCCGGTTGCTGAGCGGTCATGCGACTGCCCATATGGTTGTTGATGCCGGCGGTGTAAGGCACGACCTTGAACGCTGCGCTCAGGCGTTTCTCAAGTTCGTCGATGGGCAAATCGGGATGCCAGGCAAACGGGCCGGTGGCCGGGTCCATGGGCATGTGCAGGATGACGATCTTGCCGGCGCGATGGGCCTCGCGGGCGAATTCGGTGGCGTGGGGCGTGTCGGGCATGATCGCCGCTGTCACCGGGCCGGGCAGGGCCAGCACGCGACGATCCCGGGGCAGGTTTTGCCCCAGGTCATCGATGATCAACGTGAGATAGGCTTTCTGTGGCGCAGCGGTAGCGGGCGTTGCGTGGGCAACGCCTGCCAGACAGCACAGCAGACCAATCAGCAGCCGCAGGCGCACCTCAGCGACCGGAGGTGATGCTCAGCCCTTTGAGCAGGCTCAGCGCCTGGGCCAGTTGGTAATCGTCATCCTGCGGCATTGCCTTGGCCTTGCTGCTGGAACCGCTCGGTTTGTCGGCGCCGCCGTTGCCATTGCCCAAGTGACCCTGCAGATCGGCTTCCTTGAAGTATTCGCCGTCCTGCTCGTTGGTGATCTTGGCCCTGCGCACTTCGATGTCCGGGACGATGCCCTGGGCCTGGATCGAGCGGCCGTTCGGCGTGTAGTACAGCGCCGTGGTGATCTTCAGCGCGCGGTCGTTGTTCAGTGGCAGCACGGTTTGTACCGAGCCTTTGCCGAAACTGGTGGTGCCCATGACCACCGCGCGTTTCTGATCCTGCAAGGCGCCGGCGACAATTTCCGAGGCCGAGGCGCTGCCGCCGTTGATCAGCGTAACCATTGGCACGGCTTCGCTTTCGTCTTTGCCGGTGGCCGAGAAGCGCAGTTCGGAGTTGGCGATGCGGCCCTTGGTGTAAACGATCAGGCCCTTGGTGATGAAGTGGTCGACCACTTCCACTGCCGATTGCAGCACGCCGCCCGGGTTGTTGCGCAGGTCGAGAATGATGCCGTTGAGCTTCTTGCCGTTGTCCTTGCGCAACTTGGCCAGGGCTTTGGACACTTCTTCGCCGGTCTTGACCTGGAACTGAGTGATGCGGATGTAGCCGTAGCCCGACTCCAGCAGCTGCGCCTTGACGCTCTTCACCTGAATGATGGCGCGGGTCAGGGTCACGTCGAACGGCGTACCGCCGTCGCGCACCAGGGTCAGGGTGATTTTCTGGCCGATCTTGCCGCGCATCTTGTCGACGGCTTCGGTCATGCTCTGGCCGCGAGTCGGCTGTCCGTTGATCTTCACGATGAAGTCGCCAGCCTGAATGCCAGCCTTGGACGCCGGGGTGTCATCAATCGGGGAGACCACTTTGATGAAACCGTCTTCCGCGCCCACTTCGATGCCCAGGCCGCCGAATTCGCCGCTGGTGCTTTCCTGCAATTCAGCGAAGTCTTCCGGGCCCAGATAGGCGGAGTGCGGATCGAGGTTGCTGAGCATGCCTTTGATGGCGTTTTCCAGCAGGGTCTTGTCGTCCACCGGTTCGACATAGGCGGCCTTGATCCGATCCATGACCTCGGCAAAGGTGCGCAACTCTTCCAGAGGCAACGGCGCCTTGGTGGTCGCAGCAGTGCCCGCAGGCGCGACCGCCGGGGCCGGTTGAGCGGCAAACGCCAGAGGCGCGCCGATCACCAGGGCGATCGTCAGGGCTAGCGAGGTAAGGCGGGACAAATGCAGCATGTCTAACGAACTCCTGAAGTAGATGGCGTACTTATCCTTGCGCACGACACCATTGCGCCGGATCACTCGGGTGACCCTGCTGACGAATAGCGAAATACAGCGCTGGTGTGTCCTGCCCGCCACTGTTACCGACAGTGGAGATGGACTCACCGGCTTTTACTACGTCACCCGCAGACTTGAGCAGCGTCTGGTTGTGACCATAAAGACTCAGAAAACCGTTGCCATGGTCGAGAATCACCAACAGCCCGGCGCCACGCAACCAGTCGGCGAATACCACGCGACCGCCATGCACGGCGTGCACCTGGCTGCCGGCGGAGGCGCTGATCATCACGCCGTCCCACTTGGTACGGGCGTCGTCGCCACGGGATTCACCGAAGCGTGCCAGCAGTCGACCATCAACCGGCCACGGAAGTCTTCCCCGGCTTGAAGCAAAAGGGCCGCCAAAGGTCTCGCCTGAACTGGAAACCAATGCGCCAGGGTTCGACTTGACCGGTTTGCGTGGGGCGTCAGTGGCATTCGCCTGCTCCTGAGCCTCACGTAAACGCTTTTTTTCGGCTTCCTGCTGGGCGATGAGCGCTTTTTGTCGCGCCTCTTCAGCCTCTCGTGCCTGGCGGGCCAGGGTTTCTTCGATGGTTTTAAGGACTTTAGACAGGTCTGCCTGATCCTGCTCGCGGGCGGCCAGCTTCTGGTCGCGCGCCTTCACGTCGTCGCTCAACTTGGCCAGGACTTGCTGGCGCTCCTTGCGAACCTTGTCGAGTTCGTCGCGCTGGCTGTCGAGGCTGCTCTTCTGCACCAGCAATTGTGCCTGTTGCAGGGCGATGTCTTTTTCGACGTTGGCCAGTTGGCGCAAGGTTTCGTTGAAATTCTTCAGCTGCTCCAGGCGGGCCTGGCTCAGGTAGTCGTAATAGGTGAGGGTTCGGGCGAATTTTTCCGGATTCTGCTGGTTCAGCAGGAGCTTCAAGTACTCCTGACGGCCGTTCTGATAGGCCGCACGGGCCTGAATGGCGATCAGTCGTTGCTGTTCAGTGCGCGCGCTCTGGAGTTTTTTTTTCTCACCATCGAGTCGCTGCAGCTCGGATTCGCTTTTCTTCAGCTCTTTTTGCAGGGCTTCGACCTGCTTCTCGAGCTTGCCCATCTCGGTCTCGGTGCCTTTGAGGTCTTTCTGCACACCGGATTTTTCTTCCTGCAGCTTGCCCAGCAGTTTTTTCAGCTCGGCAATATCCTGACGCGTGGCGTCCAACTGTTGTTGGGTTTGCGCGCGCTCATCAGCGAAGGCCGGTTGGAGCAGGCAAGTCAGGGCAAGGGCTATCAGGACGCGAAGCATAGAGGCGGGCGACACCAGGGAAAGGGACGGCCTAGTATGCCCGCCAAGCGCCGCAAAAAAAACGCCCAATTGGGGTTGTGTGATAACCGGAGCAGCGTTGCCTCTGAAAACACTCCAAAACCACTGTGGGAGCGAGCCTGCTCGCGATGGCGCCCTGACATTCAACAATGATGTTGGCTGTCAGATTGCTATCGCGAGCAGGCTCGCTCCCACAGGGTTTGGCGTCGTCAGATGGATCTGGTTACACCAGAATCGACGTGCCGGTCATTTCAGATGGTTTTTCCATCCCCAGCAGCATCAGCATCGTCGGCGCGACATCCGCCAGCACGCCGCCATCACGCACCTTGAAGTTCCGCTTGCCGACATAGATGAACGGCACTGGCTCGGTGGTGTGAGCGGTGTGTGCCTGGCCGGTGGAGGCATCGGACATTTGCTCGACGTTGCCGTGGTCGGCCGTAATCAGCGCTTCACCGCCAACCTTGTCCAGCGCTTCGACGATACGGCCGACGCACAGGTCCAGGCATTCAACGGCTTTCACCGCCGCATCAAACACGCCGCTGTGGCCAACCATGTCGCCGTTGGCGTAGTTGACCACGATCACGTCGTAACGCTGGTTTTCGATGGCCTCGACGATGCGGTCGGTGACTTCCGGGGCACTCATCTCGGGCTGCAAGTCGTAGGTGGCGACTTTCGGCGACGGAATCAGGATGCGTTCTTCGCCCGGGAACGGTTCTTCGCGACCGCCGGAGAAGAAGAAGGTCACGTGGGCGTATTTCTCGGTTTCGGCGATGCGCAGCTGGGTCTTGCCGTTTTTCGCCAGGTAATCGCCCAGCACGTTGTCCAGGCTGCCGGCGGCAAAGGCCGATGGCGCAGGGATGCTGGCGGCGTATTGGGTCAGCATCACGAAACCGGCCAGTTTCGGCTGGCGCGCACGTTCGAATTCCTTGAAATCGTCCTCGACGAACACGCGGGTCAGCTCACGGGCGCGGTCGGCGCGGAAGTTCATGAAGACCACGGCGTCGCCATCTTCGACTTTCACCGGCTCGCCGATGGAGGTGGCTTTGACGAATTCGTCGCTCTCGCCACGCTCATAGGCAGCTTGCAGCCCTTCCTGTGCGGTGGCGGCGTTGAATTCGCCGTTGCCGTCGACAATCAGGTTGTAGGCCTGGGATACGCGGTCCCAACGGTTGTCACGGTCCATGGCGAAATAACGGCCGATGATGCTGGCGATCCGGCCTTTGCCCAACGCCTGGAAAGTCGCGTCGAGCAGTTCGATGGACGACTGGGCGCTTTTCGGCGGGGTGTCGCGGCCATCAAGGAAGGCGTGCAGGTAGATTTTTTCGGCGCCGCGCTTGTAAGCCAGTTCGGCCATGGCGACCAGGTGATCCTGGTGGCTGTGAACGCCGCCATCGGACAGCAGGCCCATGAAGTGCACGGCTTTGCCGGCAGCAACGGCTTTATCCACAGCGGCGCAGATGGTCGGGTTTTCGAAAAACTCGCCGTCGCGGATCGATTTGGTCACGCGAGTAAAGTCTTGATACACCACGCGACCGGCACCCAGGTTCATGTGGCCGACTTCGGAGTTGCCCATCTGGCCGTCCGGCAGGCCGACGTCCATGCCGCTGCCCGAGATCAGGCCGTTCGGCACAGTGGCCCACAAGCGGTCCAGTACGGGCTTCTTCGCCGCAAACACGGCGTTTGATTCAGGGCTCTCACTGTGACCGAAGCCATCGAGAATAATCAGGACCAAAGGTTTAGGCGTGGTAGTCATGGATTCCACTCGTGGCTGAATTAAAAGAGGGCGATGGAAAAGGGAGTGGCAGTTTAAAGCGAAGTTCCTGCGCCGTCACCGCCGGACGGGGTTTGGCCCACCATAGTGGCTGTGTATACTGGCCGACATTTTAACGCCCTGGAACCTCCTTCGATGGTTGCTAACCTGATTCAATTCGCCACTAACCACTATCTGCTCGTCGGTATCTTCGTCGTACTGCTGGCGTTGCTGATCGCTTATCAGATGCAAGGCGGCGGCCGCAGCCTGAGCACCGGTGAACTGACCGGCTTGGTCAACAAGGACGCGGGCGTTGTAATCGACATCCGTCCGGTCAAGGATTTCGCCGCCGGTCACATTGTTGGCGCGTTGAATATTCCTCACGACAAGCTGACCGCTCGCATTGCCGAACTGGAAAAGCACAAGGCCAAGACCATCATCCTGGTCGATGCCATGGGCCAGACCGCCGGCACCCATGCCCGCGAACTGATGAAATCCGGCTACACCGCCGCCAAGCTGTCCGGCGGTATTTCCAGCTGGAAAGGCGATAACCTGCCGCTGGTGAAGTGATATGAGCAACGTCGTCGTCTATTCCAGCGATTACTGCCCTTACTGTTCGCGAGCCAAGTACCTGCTCGAAAACAAAGGCGTGGCCTTCGAAGAGATCAAGGTCGATGGCAAGCCGCAGGTGCGCGCCGCCATGGCCCAGAAGGCCGGACGTACGTCCGTGCCGCAGATCTGGATCGGCGAGCGCCACATTGGTGGCTGTGATGATTTGTTTGCCCTTGAGCGCGCCGGCAAGCTCGACGCCATGCTCAAGGCCTGAACGCCTTCCCTATAAGACCCCAAGATCAGAAAGGATCTGAGATGACTGACCAACAGAACACTGCAGCTAGCGAAGAAGAAACCGCACCGCAATTCTCCTTGCAGCGCATCTACGTACGTGACTTGTCGTTCGAAGCCCCGAAAAGCCCGGCGATCTTCCGCCAGCAGTGGGAGCCAAGCGTCGGTCTGGATCTGAACACTCGTCAAAAGGCCCTGGAAGGCGACTTCCACGAAGTCGTGCTGACCTTGTCCGTGACCGTGAAAAACGGTGACGAAGTGGCGTTCATCGCTGAAGTGCAACAGGCCGGGATCTTCCTGATCAAGAACCTGGACGACGCTTCGATGAGCCACACCCTCGGCGCGTTCTGCCCGAACATCCTGTTCCCGTATGCTCGCGAGACCCTGGACAGCCTGGTGACCCGCGGTTCGTTCCCGGCCCTGATGCTGGCTCCGGTGAACTTCGACGCGCTGTACGCACAAGAACTGCAACGCATGCAGGCGGCTGGCGAGACTCCGACCGTTCAGTAAGCGGTTCAGCAACACCCATGTGGGAGCGAGCCTGCTCGCGAAAGCGGTGTTTCAGTCGGTATTGATGTCGACTGACACGCCCTCTTCGCGAGCAGGCTCGCTCCCACATTTGTTATGGGTGTTACTTGAAACCGAGTTGACGCCAGCCTTCGTAGACGGCGACCGCCACGGTGTTCGACAGGTTCAGGCTGCGGCAGCCTTCGCGCATCGGCAAGCGCAGGCGTTGTTCGCCGGGCAGGGCATCGAGCACTTCCGCCGGCAAGCCACGGCTTTCAGGGCCGAACAGGAACGCGTCGCCCTCGGCGAAGCTGGCATCGTGGAACGGGCGCGAGCCCTTGGTGGTGAACGCGAACAGCCGTGGATGACCAAGACTTTCCAGGCAACTGGCGAGGTCCGCGTGGCGTTGCAGGGTGGCATACTCGTGGTAGTCGAGGCCGGCCCGGCGCAGGCGTTTGTCGTCCATCTCGAAGCCCAGCGGTTCGATCAAATGCAGGTGGCAGCCACTGTTGGCGCACAGCCTGATAACGTTGCCGGTATTCGGCGGAATTTCTGGTTGAAAGAGGATGACGTGAAACATGCACGGCTCCGAAGGTAAAGATGAGCGGCATTCTACGCCGCCCATCGATCCACGTTCGAAACTATTACCGCGGGTGATGGGTTCGCTGGCGATTGTCGGACTGATGGTGGGGCTGATGATCGGTCGCCTGACCACGCCTGACCCCAGCGAATTGCAACAGATCGAGGTGACGGACGATGGGCTGGTGGTGTGGTTCAACAACGAACCCAAATCCCATGGCGAATTCGTGGACGGCAGCCTCGCGCTGCTGTTCGAGGCGCAAGGCAAGGCGCAGAAAGGTCAGCTCAAGCTCAACGATAAGGTCGTGAACTGGCGGACGCGCTTGAGTGATGGGGGGTTGTTGCTGACGGTAGTAGCGGCCCGGCCACTGCTGGGCGAGTGGACCGGTAGCGAGGTCGATGACCGCTGGCGGCTGGAGATCCATCTCCGGGAGCAATAAAAGAGGGAATCCCCGGCCTGCCTGTACCAAGGTTCCCAAAACGGCAGGGCTCGCGCATGGCGTCGAGCCCGGTGTAAAGAAGGAACCCCTGACCTGCCTGTATCAAGGGCCCCAAAACTGGGGGGCTCGTCGCGAGTGCGGTATGAGCCCGATGTAAAGAGGGGAATCCCCGGCCTGCCTGTACCAAGGTCCCCGAAACCGGGTAGTGAACTGAATCACTGAATGGACTATTGCAGGGGGCGTGCCAGGTTTTAACAAGTTGAAACAGAAAGCTGCGCTGGAATGCCGAAAGCCCCGTATTACGGGGCTTTCGTGTTTTTTCGATAGGGGTTCAATTTCGAAAACCGGCGGGGTTCTGGATTTGTTTTTGTGCGCGATTGCGGTTCACGGTGCATTCAGTCGGTGCACGTTGGCCCCAAAAGCTTCGCGGGCAAGCCTCGCTCCTACAGGGTTTGCGCTATTTCAAGATTAGCGCGTGACCTGTAGGAGCGAGGCTTGCCCGCGAATGGATGTAACTGTCAGCGAAGAGCTAGAGGCTGCTTAGCCTTCTTCCCCCTCATCATCATCCCCGCCATCAACCTTCATCCCCAATTCCTTGATCTTGCGCGTCAGGGTATTACGTCCCCAGCCCAGCAAGACCGCCGCATCGCGACGTCGCCCGGCGGTGTGTTTCAGGGCGGTCTCGATCATGATCCGCTCGAACGCCGGTACCGCGCTGTCGAGCAAACTCGATTGACCGCGAGCCAACGCCTGATCAGCCCATTGACGCAGCGCTTGCTCCCAATTGGTCACAGGCGCCGAATCCTGCGGCAGGCTCAGCAGTTCCGGCGGCAGGTCGCTGATGTGCACTTCGCGACCCGAAGCCATCACCGTGATCCAGCGGCAGGTGTTCTCCAGCTGACGCACGTTGCCGCCCCACGGCAGGTTCTTCAGGTATTCCTCGGTTTCGCTTTTCAGCAGCTTCGGTTCTACCGCCAGTTCTTGCGCAGCGCGGCTGAGGAAGTGCTTGGCCAGGGTCGGGATGTCTTCGCGACGGTCCGACAGCCGTGGAATGTGGATGCGGATCACGTTGAGGCGGTGAAACAAGTCCTCACGAAATTTCCCGGCGTGCACCAGGGTTTCCAGGTTCTGGTGCGTCGCCGCGATGATGCGCACATCGACCTTTACCGGCGTATGACCGCCGACGCGATAGAACTCGCCGTCGGCCAGTACGCGCAGCAAGCGGGTCTGGGTGTCGGCCGGCATGTCGCCGATTTCATCGAGGAACAGCGTGCCGCCGTCCGCCTGCTCAAAGCGCCCGCGACGCAAGTTGGCTGCGCCGGTGAACGCGCCTTTCTCATGGCCGAACAACTCGGATTCCATCAGGTCTTTCGGGATCGCCGCCATGTTCAACGCGATGAACGGAGACGCAGCCCGTGGACTATGGCGGTGCAGGGCGTGGGCTACCAATTCTTTACCGGTACCGGATTCACCGTTGATCAGCACGGTGATGTTGGAGTGGCTCAAGCGCCCGATGGCGCGAAACACTTCCTGCATCGCCGGCGCTTCGCCGATGATTTCCGGGGTGCGGGTCAAGGCGACCGGGACTTCCAGGCCTTGCTGTTCCTGGGCGTGCTGGTTGGCGCGTTTGACCAACGACACCGCTTCGTCGACGTCGAACGGTTTTGGCAGGTACTCAAACGCGCCGCCCTGATAGGACGCGACAGCGCTGTCCAGATCGGAGTGCGCAGTCATGATGATCACTGGCAACCGTGGGTGTTGCTCGCGAATCCGCGCCAGCAGGTCCAGGCCACTGGCACCCGGCATGCGGATGTCGGAGATGATCACGTCCGGCTGCTGGCGCGCCAGGCGGCTCATCACGCCATCGGCGCTGTCGAAGCTTTGCGTGGTCATGCCTTCCTGCTGCAAGGCTTTTTCCAGGACCCAACGGATAGAACGGTCGTCATCGACGATCCACACGGTTTCACTACGGCTCATGTCGATGTGGCTCCTTGTTCCAGGGGCAGAAAGATCGAGAAAGTGGTGTGGCCTGGGTGGCTGTCACATTCGATCAGGCCCTGGTGCTGGCTGATGATGTTCTGGGTAATGGCCAGGCCCAGCCCGGTACCGTCCGGGCGGCCGCTGACCATGGGAAAGAAGATGGTTTCTTGCAGGTCCGCGGGAATGCCGGGACCGTTGTCGATGATTTCGATCTTGGTCACCAGGCGATGGCGCACGTGGCCAATGGTGAACTGGCGCATGGCGCGGGTGCGCAGGCTGATGCGGCCCAGGCGCAGCTCGTTCTGGCTGCTGATGGCCTGCATTGCGTTGCGCACGATGTTCAACACGGCCTGGATCATTTGTTCTCGGTCGATCAAGACGTCGGGAATGCTTGGGTCGTAGTCGCGCACCAAAGTGATGCAGCCCTGACTTTCGGCCTCGACCAGATGACAAACGCGTTCCAGAACTTCGTGGACGTTGCACATGGCCAATGACGGCAGCTTATTGGAGCCGAGCATGCGATCGACCAGATTGCGCAGGCGGTCGGCTTCTTCAATGATGACGTTGGTGTAATCGCGCAGGCTTTCCTCCGGCAGTTCACGGGCGAGCAATTGCGCCGCGCCGCGAATCCCGCCCAGCGGGTTCTTTATTTCGTGAGCGAGGCCGCGCACCAGCATTTTGCTGGTTTCCTGCTTCGACAGTTGCGCCTCTTCCTTGGTGATCCGCAACAAACGGTCACGGGGGTGGACTTCCAGCAGCAGCATCGTGGCGCCGTTGGCCAGGATCGGTGTCACCGCGTAGTCGACGGTCAGCGTCTGGCCGGTGAGGGCGGTGAGCATCGCTTCGCGCTTGGTAAACGGGTGCGCCTGCTCGACCGCCTGGCGCAAGGAATTCAGCGCTTCGGTGGATTCGGTGAACAACTCGCTGATGAACTGCCCATGGCTACGCTGACCGCTGATGGCCAGGAGCATCTCCGCCGCCGGGTTCATGTACTCGAGGCGCAATTCGGCATCGAGCAGAATGGTGGCGGTGGTCAGATTGTCGAGAAGCAGACGATGGAGTGCGTCACTGATGGTCATTTAGGACCTCTTTTGGAGCAGGGCATGCGCGCGAATAACGCGCCGATATGAGGAAAATGCAAAAACCAAACCAAGGCTCCGAAAAGAAGCGTTTAAAGCCTGAAACGGGCGTTTGACGCTCGTTTGCGTGGCGTTCTGCCAGCTTTTGCGGGTACTTTCGAACCAAAATGGGTTGAGATGTGGGTACGGTGCACCCTATTGCACCAATATAGTGCGCAAAGCTGAACGGCGTTAGAAGAAACGCAGGAAGGGATTTTTTTCTTCTTCGGGTTTGTCTTTGAGCGGACATTCCGGCCGTTGGCCGTAGTCGGTGAGGGTGCAGGGCTTGACCTTGCGCTTCTGTGCGAGGGAGATGCGCAGCATCTGGAAGGGTTGATTGGCCGTGCGTTCGACGGTGCGACCCTGTTCGTCGAGGATTTCCACGGACAGGTTGTGGCGGCCGCGGTCGATGTTGCTCAGGGCAAACACCGGACTGAGGCCCGGCTCGGCGGTGGGTTGGCCGTCGAGCAGCAATCGGTAGCGGTGCCCTCGTTGCAGGCCTGGTTCATTGGTGACACTGACGATCAGCTCACCGGCATTGCTACGGACCGTAGCGTCCGGTTCCGGGACCAGCACGCGGAGCATGTCGTAGTGGAACAAGGGTTTGTCTTCGGTTTTTTGCGCAGCGGTCACCGGCGCGCCCCCGCTGGGGTTGGCAGACATGCGATTGCTCGTCGCCAGCGGCACACGCTTGGCGTTGCCTGAGCCTGGCTGGTCGGTGTAGACCCGGTTGCCCTGGGCGTCGACGTAGGTGAACACCTCGGCCGTGACCGGCAGCGCGATCAGGCAGGCGATCAGCAGCCACATCCTCATCGCTTGTGCACCCGTTGCACGGTAAATGTCTGCGTCGGGCTTTGCTGGATGATGTGCTCGCCATCGATCACCTGCACCGCCAGGCTGTGTTCGCCACGATCGATATTCACCAGTTGCAGGATCGGCACGTTGCTCGATTGTCCATAGGGTTGGCCATCAAGCAACAACCTGAACAGATGCGGCGCTTGCAGGCGCGGTTTGATCAGGACGCTGACTGTGAACGTGCCGTTGTTGGCGCGCAGGGCTTCGTCGGTGGGCAAACCGGTCAACTCCAGCACCTCATAGGCGCTGCGCGGCGGCTCCCGGTTGCTGGCTTCGGCAGCGGGTGCGGGAGGTGCCTGAGGCGCAACGCTGTTGAGCGGTGGCAACTCGACCGGCTGCGCCTTGACGCCATCGGGTGGCTGATTGCTGTAGGCGGTGTTGCCGGAGGCGTCAGTGTACTTATAGATCTGCGCTGCGGCAGGCAGGGCGATCAGCAGCCACATCAGAAGAAAACCACGACCCATAAAATCGACCAGAAACGAAAGCGTTGGGGTGCAGCATAGGTCAGGGGGGGCGGTTGACCCAATTCAAAAACATCCGGGCATGATTTACAGGGATCTCCCAAACACAACAAAACCCTGTAGGAGTGAGCCTGCTCGCGATAACGGTGGATCAGCCAACATCAATATTGAATGAAAAAATGCCATCGCCGGGAAGCCGGTCTCACTCCCACAGGGTTTTTTCAGCGTTTGTTGTTGAATCGCGGGCATAAAAAAGACCTCCCGAAGGAGGCCTCTTTTTTGTCACGCCGCTTGCGCAGGCGCTACCGGATCAGCAGCTGTAGTACAGCTCATATTCCAGTGGGTGTACGAAGGTGCGGACCTTGATTTCTTCTTCGCTTTTCAGAGCGATGTAAGCGTCGATGAAGTCATCGGAGAACACGCCGCCTTTGGTCAGGAACGCGCGACCTTTGTCCAGCTCTTCCAGGGCTTCTTTCAGGCTGCCGCAAACTTGTGGGATCTCTTTCGCCTCTTCAGGCGGCAGGTCGTACAGGTTTTTGTCAGCTGCGTCGCCAGGGTGGATCTTGTTCTGGATGCCGTCCAGGCCAGCCATCAACAGTGCAGCGAAGCCCAGGTACGGGTTGGCTGCTGGATCCGGGAAGCGGGCTTCGATACGGCGAGCGCGAGGGCTGGACACGTAAGGAATACGGATCGAAGCGGAACGGTTACGAGCCGAGTAGGCCAGCATTACCGGCGCTTCGAAACCTGGGACCAGACGCTTGTAGGAGTTGGTCGACGGGTTGGTGAAGCCGTTCAGGGCCTTACCGTGCTTGATGATGCCGCCGATGAAGTACAGGGCGGTGTCGGACAGGCCGGCATAGCCTTCGCCAGCGAAGGTGTTCTTGCCATCTTTGGCGATGGACAGGTGAACGTGCATACCCGAACCGTTATCGCCGTACAGCGGCTTAGGCATGAAGGTCGCGGTGCGGCCGTAGGCATCAGCCACGTTGTGTACGCAGTACTTCAGGGTCTGAACTTCGTCAGCCTTGGCCACCAGGGTGTTGAACTTCACACCGATTTCGTTCTGGCCGGCAGTGGCCACTTCGTGGTGGTGAACTTCGATAACCAGGCCCATCTCTTCCATGGCGTTGCACATGGAGGTACGGATTTCATGGTCGTGGTCGAACGGCGGAACCGGGAAGTAGCCGCCTTTGACGCCTGGACGGTGGCCTTTGTTGCCGCCTTCCACGTCCTGGTCGGACATCCACGAACCTTGTTCGGAGTAGATCTTGAACATCGAACCGGAGATGTCGGACTTGAACTTCACTTCGTCGAAGATGAAGAATTCTGGCTCTGGACCTACGAATACGGTGTCGCCGATACCGGTCGACTTCAGGTATTCCTCGGCACGCTTGGCGATCGCACGTGGGTCACGGTCGTAGCCTTGCATGGTCGAAGGCTCGATCACGTCGCAAACCAGAATCAGGGTCGGCTCTTCGGTGAACGGGTCGAGAACGGCAGTGCTGTCGTCCGGCATCAGGATCATGTCGGAGGCTTCGATGCCTTTCCAGCCAGCGATGGAGGAACCGTCGAACATTTTGCCTTCTTCGAAGAAAGCTTCATCCAGCGCGTCGCGAGCCGGCATGGTCACGTGGTGCTGAGTGCCTTTGGTGTCCGTGAAGCGCAGATCAATCCACTTGACGTCATGATCTTTGATGAGTTGAACCGACTTCGACATAGTGTCCTCCGGGTGGCTTCGGGCTTAGTAGTGGATGCCCTTAGAATGTGGGTGATGCCGGCGCGAATACTCTGCCAAGGCAACCTGCCTCACAAGGGAGCAAATTGCATGCCAGTGCCCCAGCATGGGTTTTTTGCCCCAATATCACGCTTATAAAGGCACAAAGCGTCTGTAAGCGGAAAATCTCGCCCTACAATGTAGCGTTAAAATCATCAAATGACCTGTTTTGGTGCGCGCAAAACCTTCTGCACATTAACTGGTTAAACCTTGAGCAATTTCCGCTATAATCCGCGCCCCCCTTTTTCGGCTGGGCCTGCGCGCGCTGTTTTCATGAAATTAATCGTAAAAGTCTTCCCCGAGATCACCATCAAGAGCCGCCCGGTACGGATGCGTTTCATCCGCCAGTTGGCCAAAAACATCCGTACCGTGCTCCGCGACCTGGACCCGGCTGTGGTGGTGAACGGTGTGTGGGACAATCTCGAGCTGGAAACCCGCGTCAGCGAGCCCAAGGCCCTGAAGGAGATGACCGAGCGCCTGAGCTGCATGCCGGGCATCGCGCATTTCCTGCAAGTCGATGAATACCCGCTGGGCGACTTCGACGACATCGTCGCCAAGTGCAAGCAGCACTTCGGTGATGCGCTGGCCGGGAAGATCTTTTCGGTGCGCTGCAAGCGTGCCGGCAAGCACGAATTCAGTTCGATGGACGTCGAGAAATACGTCGGCAGCCAACTGCGTCGTCAGTGCGGCGCCGCGGGAATCTCGCTGAAAGAGCCGGAAATCGAAGTCCGCATCGAAATTCGCGACAAACGGTTGTTCGTGATCCACAGCCAGCACAACAGCATCGGCGGTTATCCGCTGGGCGCTCTGGAACAGACGCTTGTGTTGATGTCAGGTGGGTTCGATTCCACGGTGGCTGCGTACCAGATCATGCGCCGCGGCCTGATGAGCCATTTCTGCTTCTTTAATCTGGGCGGGCGGGCCCATGAACTGGGCGTCATGGAAGTCGCGCACTTCATCTGGAAGAAGTACGGCAGCTCCCAGCGCGTGTTATTTGTGAGTGTGCCATTCGAGGAAGTACTGGGAGAAATTCTCGGGAAAGTCGATAACAGTCATATGGGTGTAGTTTTGAAGCGTATGATGTTGCGCGCTGCTTCCCGTATTGCCGATCGGCTGGACATCGAAGCGCTGGTTACCGGCGAGGCGATTTCCCAGGTGTCGAGCCAGACACTGCCGAACCTGTCCGTGATCGACTGCGTGACCGACAAGCTGGTCTTGCGTCCGCTGATCGCCAGTCACAAGCAGGACATCATCGACCTGGCCAACGAAATCGGTACTGCCGACTTCGCCAAGCACATGCCGGAATATTGCGGGGTCATCTCGGTGAACCCCAAGACCCACGCCAAGCGTCCGCGCGTGGAGTACGAAGAACAACAGTTCGACATGGCAGTACTTGAGCGTGCGCTCGAGAACGCCAAACTGGTGCCGATCGATCGCGTGATCGACGAATTGGGCCAGGACTTGCAGATCGAAGAAGTCAGCGAAGCGTTGGCTGGTCAGATCGTCATCGACATCCGTCACCCGGATGCCGCTGAAGACGACCCGCTGGGCCTTGCTGGCATTGAGGTACAAACGATGCCGTTTTATGCATTGAACGCTCGTTTCAAGGAACTGGACCCTACTCGCCAGTACCTGCTGTATTGCGACAAAGGCGTGATGAGTCGCCTGCATGCCCACCATTTGCTCAGTGAGGGGCATGCCAATGTGCGCGTTTATCGACCGAGCTAAGTGCCCGGGGCTGTTTGCCTGTGGCCTGCGTCACCGGCCCCCCGACGCCGCCGTCAAGCTGTAACGGCTTTGCCGGACTCTACTGTTAATCGCTGCCAAGACTTGTCAGCACACCGAATCCTCTGATCGAGATACACAAGTGATCGAAAATCTACGCAACATCGCCATCATTGCTCACGTTGACCATGGTAAGACCACCCTGGTAGACAAACTCTTGCGTCAATCCGGCACCCTGGAGCGCAACGAGCTCAACGACGAGCGCGTGATGGACTCCAACGACCAGGAGAAAGAACGCGGTATTACCATTCTGGCGAAAAACACCGCCATCAACTGGAACGGCTACCACATCAACATCGTGGACACCCCGGGCCACGCCGACTTCGGCGGCGAAGTTGAACGCGTAATGTCGATGGTTGACTCCGTTCTGCTGCTGGTTGACGCTCAAGACGGCCCTATGCCGCAAACCCGTTTCGTGACCAAGAAGGCTTTCGAAGCCGGCCTGCGTCCAATCGTGGTGATCAACAAGGTTGACCGTCCAGGCGCACGTCCGGACTGGGTTCTGGACCAGATCTTCGACCTGTTCGACAACCTCGGTGCTACCGAAGAACAGCTGGACTTCAAAGTCGTCTACGCCTCGGCCCTGAACGGCATTGCCGGTCTGGAACACACCGACATGGCTGAAGACATGACCCCGCTGTACCAGTCGATCGTCGACAACGTACCTGCGCCGAAAGTCGACCGTGAAGGTCCGTTCCAGATGCAGATCTCCGCTCTGGACTACAACAGCTTCCTGGGTGTTATCGGCGTTGGCCGTATCGCTCGTGGCCGCATCAAGCCGAACACTCCGGTTGTTGCTATCGACGCCGACGGCAAGAAGCGTAACGGTCGTATCCTGAAGCTGATGGGTCACCACGGTCTGCACCGTATCGACGTTGAAGAAGCAGCTGCCGGCGACATCGTCTGCATCAGCGGCTTCGACCAGCTGTTCATCTCCGACACTCTGTGCGACCCACTGAACGTCGAAGCGATGAAGCCGCTGACCGTTGACGAACCAACCGTTTCCATGACCTTCCAGGTAAACGACTCGCCTTTCTGCGGTAAAGAAGGCAAGTTCGTGACGTCCCGTAACATCAAGGAACGTCTGGACAAGGAACTGCTCTACAACGTTGCCCTGCGCGTTGAAGAAGGCGACACCGCCGACAAGTTCAAAGTCTCCGGCCGTGGTGAGCTGCACCTCTCGGTACTGATCGAAACCATGCGTCGCGAAGGCTTCGAAATGGGTGTTGGTCGTCCGGAAGTGATCATCCGCATGGTTGACGGCGTGAAGCACGAACCGTACGAAAACGTGACCATCGACCTGCCAGAAGAATCGCAAGGTTCGATCATGGAACAGATCGGTATCCGTAAAGGCGACCTGACCAACATGGTTCCGGATGGCAAGGGCCGTGTGCGCCTTGAGTACAACATCCCGGCTCGTGGCCTGATCGGTTTCCGTAACGAGTTCCTGACCCTGACCTCCGGTGCAGGCATCCTGACCTCGATCTTCGACCGTTACGACGTGATGAAGTCCGGCGACATGTCCGGCCGTCAAAACGGCGTGCTGGTTTCGGTTGCTACCGGTAAGGCTCTGACTTACTCGCTGGAAACCCTGCAAGCTCGCGGCAAACTGTTCCTGGGTCACGGTGAAGACGTGTACGAAGGTCAAATCGTCGGCATCAACAGCCGCGACAACGACCTGGGCGTCAACCCAACCAAAGGCAAGAAGCTCGACAACATGCGGGCCTCGGGTAAAGACGAAACCATCGCTCTGGTTCCGCCTATCCGTTTCACCCTGGAACAAGCTCTGGAATTCGTTCAAGAAGACGAATTGTGCGAAGTCACTCCTAAGTCCATCCGTCTTCGCAAGAAGATCCTGGGCGAAAGCGAGCGTACCCGCGCTGCCAAGAAAGCTGGTAACTGAGTCTCGACTTAGTTAGCTGCTAAAAAAACGCCCCCGACCGCAAGGTCGGGGGCGTTTTTGTTTGTCTGGGGTTTGTGCGGTGTCAGTTCGGGTCCCTTCGCGGGCAAGCCTCGCTCCTACGGGTTTTGCACGCGTCACAAGAACGGCGCATGACCTGTAGGAGCGAGGCTTGCCCGCGAAGGCGATCTATCCGGCAGCGTGATTGCGGATCAGAACTTCTCAAGCGTCCTACGGCTGGCGCTGCTCTCGCGCGCCACTTCTTTAGGCTTGTATGCGCAATACCCCGGCCGTGGCCCGATTTTCGGGTGATTGCGGCAAGTGTCCGGGCGCTTTTCATAAATAGTGCACAGACGGCTCTTACGATCCAGGTACAGGCAATCGTTGTTGCTCATGCGCTGGAGGGTGAAGATCTCGGACTTCTGGTTGTAACGCTCGACGATCCCTTCCTTCTGCAAGCGCTTGGCAATGTTCTTTGGCGGCTCGCCGCGCTCGAACTCGTCGACGATGCCGATGCGGATCAGGTCCTTGATCTTGACCTCGACCGGAAGCGTGCAGCAGCTGGATACACACGAGCCGCACATCGGTGCAGAATATTTGGCCCAGGTATCGAGGCGATCGATCTCCGCAGCGGCGATCAGGTTGGACTTCATCATCGGTTGTTACCAGCGTGTGCATCAGGGCGCGCGATCATACCGGGACTGGTGGATTTTTGAACAACCTTTCGCCAGATTTTTTCTCCTTCGCTCAAATAACACCGTTAATCCGGCACGGCCCCTGCATTGATTCAGGCACATGACAATGTAATGCCGCCCTATCTCGCACTATCAGGAAAAACTGCCGAACCAGAGTCCCAACGGCCTGTCAGACCGTCTAGGCTCAACAACTCCACGCTCGCTCGAGGTCCTATCGATGACTCAAGAACCACTTGTTCGCGAAGCAGAGGTGGCCGCATTTCGCGATGCCGTCTTGACCAAACTCACCTACGCGGTGGGCAAAGACCCGGATCACGCCTTCGACCACGACTGGTTCGAAGCTATTGCGTTGGCAGCGCGCGATCACATGGTCGAGCACTGGATGGATCACACCCGGCAGATCTACCGCAAAGGTCAGAAACGGGTTTACTACCTCTCTCTGGAATTTCTCATCGGCCGGCTGCTCTACGACAGCCTGAGCAACCTTGGCCTGCTCGACGTCGCCCGCGAAGCGCTGACCGAACTCGGCGTCGACCTGGAACGTATCCGCCTGCTGGAGCCCGACGCGGCGCTGGGCAACGGCGGCCTCGGTCGTCTGGCAGCGTGCTTCATGGAAAGCATGTCGACCCTCGGCATCGCTGGCCACGGCTACGGTATTCGTTATGAACACGGCTTGTTCCGCCAGGCCATCGTCGACGGCTGGCAGCAGGAGCAAACCGAACACTGGCTGGACTTCGGCAACCCGTGGGAATTTGAACGGCCTGAAGTCGTGTACCCGATCGGCTTCGGCGGCAGTGTCGAAACCGTCACCGATGAAAACGGCAAGTCCAAGCAAGTCTGGTCCCCGGCGGAAACCGTGCGGGCCATTGCCTACGACACGCCGGTGGTCGGCTGGCGCGGGGCGAGCGTCAATACGCTGCGCCTGTGGCGTGCCCGCGCCATGGAAGATCTGCACCTGGAGCGCTTCAACGCCGGTGACCACTTGGGCGCTGTGGCCGAAGTCGCCCGGGCAGAAAGCATCTCCCGCGTGCTCTACCCGGCGGACAGCACCGAAGCCGGCCAGGAACTGCGCCTGCGACAGGAATACTTCTTTGTCGCCGCGTCCTTGCAGGACTTGCTGCGCCGCCATCGCAACATGCACACCTCGGTCCTGACCCTGGGCGACCACGCGGCGATCCAGCTCAACGACACGCACCCCTCGATTGCCGTGGCCGAATTGATGCGTCAGCTCGTCGACGTCTACGACGTGGCATGGGATGCCGCGTGGCAGGTCACTGTCGACACGCTCTCGTACACCAATCACACGCTGTTGCCGGAAGCGCTGGAAACCTGGCCGGTCGGTTTGATGGAGCGGATGCTGCCGCGGCACATGCAGATCATTTACCAGATCAACGCCCAGCACATTGACTCGTTGCGCGCCAAAGGCATTCACGACTTCGACGTGCTGCGCGCGGTGTCGCTGATCGAGGAAGACAACGGCCGCCGAGTGCGCATGGGCAACCTGGCGTTCCTCGGATCCCACAGCGTCAACGGCGTGTCCGCGCTGCACACGCAGCTGATGCGCAAAACCGTGTTCTCCGAACTGCACAAGCTCTATCCAGAGCGGATCAACAACAAGACCAACGGCATCACCTTCCGCCGCTGGCTCTACCAGGCCAACCCCGAGCTGACGTCGATGATGGTCGACGCCCTCGGCCCGGACCTGTTGGACAACGCTGAAGCACGCCTGAAGGAACTGGAGCCGTTTGCCGAGAAAGCTGCGTTCCGCAAAGCCTTCGCCGAGCAGCGGCTGCACAGCAAAAAAGCCCTGGCGTACCTGATTCATGAACGACTGGGGATCGCGGTCAACCCGGCGGCCATGTTCGACGTGCAGGTCAAGCGGATCCACGAATACAAACGCCAGTTACTCAACCTGATGCACACCGTGGCGTTGTACCAGGCGATTCGCGCCGAGCCGGAAATCGACTGGGTGCCGCGGGTGAAGATCTTCGCCGGCAAGGCGGCGGCCAGTTATCACCAGGCCAAGCTGATCATCAAGTTGACCAACGACATCGCCCGGGTGGTGAACAACGACCCGACGGTGCGCGGACTGCTCAAAGTGGTGTTCCTGCCCAACTACAACGTCAGCCTGGCGGAAAGCATCATTCCGGCGGCGGATTTGTCTGAGCAGATTTCCACCGCGGGCTTTGAAGCCTCGGGCACCAGCAACATGAAGTTCGGCCTCAACGGTGCGCTGACCATCGGCACCCTCGATGGCGCCAACGTCGAAATGTGCGAGTTCATCGGCCCCGAGCACATGTTCATCTTCGGCCTCAGTGCCCAGCAGGTTGAGGCGCGCAAGCAGAACCATGAGTTCAATGCGACGCCGGATATTGCCGCATCACACCGTTTGAATGACGTGCTGCAAGCGATTCGCGGCGGGGTGTTCTCGCCGGATGATCCGGCCCGTTACACCGGGTTGATCGACTCGCTGATCGATTACGACCGCTTCCTGGTCTGCGCCGATTTCGATTCCTATTGGGACGCGCAGATGCGCGTGGAAGCCCATTGGCATGATTCGCAAGCCTGGTGGCGTTCGGCGGTGTTGAATACTTCCCGGATGGGCTGGTTCTCGTCCGACCGGACCATTCGCGAGTACGCCACGGATATCTGGAAGGCATTGGAGTAACTTTTAGCAATAATTGCGAGCAAGGCCCGGCGGTTGTTGGGCCTGATCGATATACTAAGCCCCAGTTTCACCGGGCAGCAGGCACTGGCAATCCATTGTGGGAGCGAGCCTGCTCGCGAAAGCGGTCTGACATTCAACGTCAATGCTGAATGTCATGGCCCCTTCGCGAGCAGGCTCGCTCCCACAGGTTTATGTGGTTTCACACTAGACTCAGCCAGAGACTGCTTCACCCGGATTCGCCCCGCAGCGGGGCCGCTTAGGGATATCGACCATGCAATGGATGTTCATGCTGATTGGGCTGGTGCTGGGCTGGATACTCGATGAGTCATTCAGCGATGCGCTATTGGGTGCGCTGCTCGGGTTGGGAGTAGGGCAGGCCATTCGTATCGGCCGCCTGGATTCAGAAGCGACCGAGCAACGTCGTCTGCTGGAGCAGGCGCAGGTTGCGCTCAATGGCGTGCAGCAACGCCTGGCATTGTTGGAGGTGCCGGGCGTCACAACGCCTGAAACCAGCGAGCCGGTTGCCAGCGAAGCCGCTCCGTCGCCTGACTTCACCCTCGATGACATTCCTGTCGAAACCCCCGAGCTGATCTGGGATCTTCCGCCCGAACTCGAGACGATGAGCGCAACGCCGGCGCAAACCAGCCGTCCGCTGCCCGACGATGTCTGGAAACCCGAGCCTGTTACCCGCGAACCGCAACAACCCGCCGTCCCGCGTGGCCCGAGCTTCATCGAGCGGGCCATCAGCGGCGCTCGCAACTGGCTGTTCGGCGGCAACACCGTGCTGCGGGTCGGCGTGGTGCTGTTGTTCCTCGGTCTGGCGTTCTTGCTGCGGTATGCCACCGAAGGCATGGTGGTGCCGATCGAACTGCGTTACGCCGGGGTTGCGGCCGCTGCGTTGGGCCTGCTTGGTCTGGGTTGGTGGCTCAGGACACGCAACAGCAATTACGCGCTGATGCTGCAAGGCACCGGCATCGCCGTGTTGTACCTGACGGTGTTTGCCGCGATGCGCCTGCACCCGCTGCTCGATCCAAGCGCCGCCCTGGGGCTGCTGGTCGCGGTCACGGTGTTCTCGGCGATTCTCGCCATCACCCAGGATGCGTTGGGCCTGGCCGCGGCCGCTGCACTCGGCGGCTTCGCGGCACCGATCCTGACTTCCACCGGGGCCGGCAACCACGTCGCGCTGTTCAGCTACTTCGCCTTGCTCAACGCCGGCATCCTCGCCATCGCCTGGTTCAAGGCCTGGCGACTGCTGAACCTGATCGGTTTCGTCGGCACCTTCGGCATCGGTTTCGCCTGGGGCCTGCGCTCCTACACACCGGAATTGCTGTGGAGCACCGAACCGTTCCTGGTGCTGTTCTTCCTGATGTACCTGGCCATCGGCCTGCTGTTTGCCCGTCGCAAGCTGCTGGAGATGAGCGACGCCCCCGAGGACGATAGCCGCGAGGCGCTGCTGCGCTGGTCGGCGCGCAAGGGCGATTACGTCGACGGCACGATGCTGTTCGGCCCGCCGCTGGTGGGCTTCGGATTGCAGTTCGCGCTGGTTCAGCATTTGGAGTTTGCCGCAGCGTTCAGTGCCTTGGCCTTGGGCATGATCTACATGGGCCTGGCGCGTTTCCTGATGGGCGGCCGCGCATTGCTGCTCGCGGAAACCTGTTTGGCGCTGGGCGTGATCTTCGCCAGCCTCGCGATTCCGCTGGGGCTCGACGCGCGCTGGACGGCCGCCGCTTGGGCCGTCGAGGGCGCGGGCATTTTCTGGCTCGGCCTGCGTCAGCAACGACCGCTGGCTCGTGCGTTTGCCTTGCTGCTGCAACTGGGCTCGGCCATCGCGTTTGTCAGCGAATTGCGCATCGGCGACGGCAGTTTGCTCGACGGCGCTCCGCTGGGCGCGTTGATGCTCGGCGTGGCGTTGTTGTTCAGCTTCTATCAATTGCGCAAAGCCCTGCTCGAACAGACATCGGAATGGGAGCGCAAAGGGCGGCCGGTGTTGGCTTGCCTGGGCCTGACCTTCCTCTATCTTTTGGCGCCATTGTTCTTCCTGACCCACGGCACCGCGATCAGCTGGGCGTTGGCGGGGTTGGCGACGTTGTTTGTCGGCTTGCGCCTGCAATCGCGTACGTTCCTGTTCACCGCGTTTGCTGTCCAGTTGCTCGGCGGTGCGCTGTTCCTGCTGCGCTTGCAAGGTTCCAGCGGTGAGTCTGGCGCCGTGTTTAGCGCGGGTTGGAGCGGTTTGCTCAGTGCGTCTTTGATCGGCCTCGCGCTGATCGCCGGCATGTTGCTCGCCGCGCGTGATGAAATGGTGCGCAGCGATGTCCGGCTGCTGCGCGGCTTGTCGGTGGTGTTGCTGGCGGGTCTGGTGCTGATCAATCTGGCGGTGCTGTTCGTGCTGCCCTGGCAGACCGCGAGTGCGGTGTGGGCGGCCAGTGGCTTGTTCATCATTTGGCTGAGCCTGTACCTCAAGCAGCGCGTGAGTTTTGTCTTCGGTTTGCTTTTGCAGTTGATTGGCGGCGCGGCGTTCCTGTTCGCGGGGCCGGACCTGCTCGGGCCGCTGGCCAGCGAAGGGTTGAAACCTCTGGCCCACAGCGGTTTCTGGACGCCGCTGGTGTTGGGCCTGGCCGCGATGGTCGGAGCGTGGCGCTTGCAACTTGGCAACCATGCCTCGGCGTTTGATGTGCTGAGCTTGCAGCGTTTGTCCGAAGTGTTGCTGGTGTGGGGCGCAGGCTGGTGGGCGCTGGCGTGGATCAGTGAAGTGCTGCGTTTTGCACCGCTGAATCTGCAAGCAACCTTGTTGCTGGCGGTTGCCGCCTTGAGCGTGGCGCTGTGGGCGGTGTTGGCGCTGCGCTTGAATTGGTCGTCGCTGGGCCTGCTTTGCACCTTGCTGATGCCCGCTGCCGGTCTGGTACTGCTCGCCGCGTGGCACTCGCGATATCACCCGGCGGCCAATTTCGGTTGGCTGGTGTGGGCGGCCGTGTTCGTCGTGCATTTCATCTCCCTGCGACGCTTGGCGCCGATGTTGCCGGCGCGTGCCCTGAGCACCGCTCATGTGCTCGGCTGCTGGCTGTTGATCGGTGTGCTGGCCTTGGAGCTGCGTTACGGTTTGCTGCTGTTGTCCGAGCAGTACAACGCCTGGCGCTGGTTGGGTTGGGCGATCCTGCCGAGTCTGTATCTGGTGCTGATGGCGGCGCCACGCAATGGGCCTTGGCCTGTTTCGGCGTATCCACGCGAGTACCGTTTTTATGCGGCGGCACCTTTGGCGCTGCTGATGCTCGGCTGGTTCTGGCTGGCGAATATCGTCAGCGACGGCACGGCCGAGCCGCTGCCCTATGTGCCGCTGGTCAATCCGTTGGAGTTGGGTCTGCTGTTTGCGCTGTTCGGCGTCTACGTCTGGTCCCGCAGCGCCGTGACGCAACTGGCGATTCGCAAAGTTTACATAGCGCACGCCACGCAACTGATCGCCGGGGTCTCGCTGTTCGCGTTCTTCACCGCACTGGTGATGCGCACCGCGCACCATTGGGGCGGTGTGCCGTTCGAGCTCGATGCGTTGCTTGAATCGATGCTGGTGCAGGCGGGGCTGTCTATTGTCTGGACCCTGATGGCGCTGAGCCTGATGATCGGCGGCCATCTGCGTCATCGCCGTGAAGTCTGGCTGATCGGCGCCGCGCTGATTGGCGTGGTGGTGGCCAAACTGTTCTTTGTCGAACTGAGTAACCGTGGCGGCCTTGCGCGGATTGTGTCGTTTATCGGCGTCGGCGTGTTGCTGCTGGTGGTGGGCTATTTCGCGCCGCTGCCGCCCAAGCGCGCCGAGGCTGCGCGCCAAGGCGGAGCCGACGCTGAAAGGCCGGCCCCTGAAACCGAAGGAGTGTCGTCTTGAGTCAGAAGTTGAACCTGGGCTGGTTGGGCGCTGTTGCGTTGGGTGTGGCGCTGTCCGCCAGCGCTCAGGAAAAACCGGCGGACTTTGCCACGCACGTGCCGTTGTCGGTGAGCGGCGAAGGGCCTTGGTATCGCCTCGAATTGCCCTTGAGCGTGCAACTCAATGCGCGGCAAACGGACCTCAGCGATGTTCGCGTGTTCAACGCTGCCGGTGAGGCCCAGGCCTACGCCTTGGCTCGCGAGGCGGCGTCAACCCGGGAAAATCGCACGCTGACCGACGTGAAATGGTTCCCGCTGTACACCTCGGCGGACGCCACGGAGCGTGCGCCGGGCATCCGCGTGCAATCGAGCGCGAACGGCACGTTGGTCGAAGTGCAACCGTCGAGTCAGCTGGAGGCGGGCGAAGAAGTGCTACGCGGCTGGTTGCTCGACGCCAGCGCCATCAAGGCGCCGTTGCAGCAGTTGATCCTCGACTGGACCAGCGAGCGCGATGGCTTTCAGCGTTTCACCATCGAGGCCAGCGACGACTTGCAGCATTGGCAGTCGTGGGGCGAAGGCCAGGTGGCGCGGCTGACGTTTGCCGATGAACGGGTCGAGCAGCATGAAGTCGGCTTGCCGGGGCAATCGGCGCGTTATCTGCGCCTGCTGTGGAATTCACCGCAATTGGCACCGACGCTGACGTCTGCGCAGCTGCAAAGCGCGAGTCCCCGCAGTCTGCCGCTGCCGTTGGTCTGGTCGCAGCCGCTGGCGGGCAGCAGCGTGAAGGCGGGAGAGTACACCTGGCAGTTGCCGATGGGGCTGAATGTCGAGCGGGTTCAGGTCGAGCTGAGTCAGCCCAACAGCCTGGCGCCGGTGACGTTGTCCGGTCGTCGCGAAAGCAGCCTGCCGTGGCAGCCGCTGACCAGCGGTTTGCTCTATCGCCTGACCCAGAGTGGCCAGGACGTGGTGCAGAACGAATTGCAGCTGTCGGGGCAAACCGTACAGCAGTTGAAGCTGGTCGTGGATGAGCGCGGCGGTGGCTTGGGTGCTGAAGCGCCGACGTTGAAGTTTGCTGTGCGCTCGACGCAATTGGTGTTCCTGGCGCGTGGGGCGGGGCCTTATACGCTGGCGCTGGGGAGTGCGACGGTGAGGGCGGCGAACCTGCCGTTGTCGACGCTGATCCCGGATTACAGCGCGGCCAAGTGGGCGGCGCTGGGCAAGGCTTCGGTGGAGGGTGCGGCGGTGGTGAGCAACTCCTCCACGGTGACTGCGGCCGCGTCAGCGGACACGGACTGGAAGAAGTTCGGGTTGTGGGGTGTGTTGCTGCTGAGCGTGCTGTTTCTCGCAGCGATGGCGTTCAGTTTGCTGCGCAAGCCCCCCGTTAAACCCTGAATCTGTGGCGAGGGAGCTTGCTCCCGTTCGGCTGCGAAGCAGTCGTAACTTCTGCGGCTGCATGTTCTCGGACAAATGGCGGCGAATGCTTCAGGGGGCCGCTTCGCACCCCAACGGGAGCAAGCTCCCTCGCCGCCATAGAGTTCATTTACGGCTACGCTCAACCCCGCGCATGAACTCTATTGGGCGTATCACGTCTGATAGGAGGAAATGCGCCTCGACTCGCGTTAAACTGCGCGGGTTTTTAGCCCCCAATTCCACCGGAGCCTTCCATGTCCCGCGTTACCCTGAGTCGCTATTTGATTGAGCAGACCCGTAGCAACAACACCCCTGCCGATCTGCGTTTCCTGATCGAAGTGGTGGCGCGTGCTTGCAAGGAAATCAGCCACGCCGTGTCCAAGGGCGCCCTGGGCGGCGTTCTGGGCAGCATGGGCACTGAAAACGTCCAAGGCGAAGTGCAGAAGAAGCTTGATGTGATGTCCAACGACATCCTGCTCGAAGCCAACGAATGGGGCGGTCACCTGGCCGGCATGGCATCCGAAGAAATGGATAATGCCTACCAGATCCCGGGCAAATACCCGAAAGGCGCGTACCTGCTGGTATTCGACCCACTGGATGGTTCGTCGAACATCGACATCAACGCGCCGGTCGGTACGATCTTCTCGGTGCTGCGTTGCCCGAACGAATACCTGACCCAGAACGAGCCTTTGAACGAAAAGGCCTTCCTGCAGCCAGGCACTCAGCAGGTTGCCGCCGGTTATGCGATTTACGGTCCACAGACCATGCTGGTGCTGACCCTGGGCAATGGCGTGAAGGGCTTTACCCTGGACCGTGAAATGGGCAGCTTCGTGCTCACCCATGAAGACATCACGATCCCGGAGTCCACGCAGGAATTTGCGATCAACTCGTCCAACAAGCGTCACTGGGAAGCGCCGGTACAACGTTATGTCGACGAATTGCTGGCTGGCGATGAAGGCCCGCTGAAAAAGAACTACAACATGCGCTGGGTCGCGGCGATGGTTGCCGACGTACACCGTATCCTGACCCGTGGCGGTCTGTTCATGTACCCACGCGACAACCGCGAGCCGTCCAAGCCGGGCAAACTGCGTCTGATGTACGAAGCCAACCCGATGTCGTTCCTGGTTGAGCAGGCTGGCGGCGCTTCCACCGATGGCCATCAGCGCATCCTCGACATCAAGCCTGAGGGCTTGCACCAGCGTGTTGCGGTGTTCCTCGGTTCGAAAGAAGAAGTCGAACGCGTCACGGCTTACCACAAGGAATAAACCATGACCGCGCCCTGGCAGCCGTTGCTCGAGTGGTGGTTCGGAACCTTCGAATCCCCCCAAGACATAGCGGCTGACAAGGGCAAGTTATGGTTCGGCAAGCGCGACAGCCAGGACCTCGAAGCGCAGACGCGTTTCGGGGACTGGGTCGAGCAGGCACTGGCCGGCGGATTGACTGAATGGGCGCAACGCCCCGAAGGTTGGCTGGCCTTGGTGCTGCTGCTCGATCAGCTCCCGCGAATGATCTTTCGCGACACCCCCAAATCCTTTTCAGGCGATCTCAGGGCTCAGGCGCTGGTGGCGCAAGGCATTGCTGCGGATTTCGATCGGCAGTTGCGGCCGATTCAGCGGGTGTTTATCTACCTGGTGTTTGAACATTGCGAGAATCTGGCGGTGCAGAACGAGGCGGTTTCGCGGTACATCGATCTGGTTAAACAACAACCGGAGGGTGATCAGGCTTTGTTTACCGATTACCTGAATTACGCCGAAAAGCACCAGAAGGTGATTGCGCGGTTTGGGCGGTTTCCGCACAGGAATGCGGTGTTGGGAAGGGAGTCTACGGCTGAAGAGCTGGCGTTTCTTTCCGGGCCTGGTTCTCGCTTTTAGTTTTCTGCTGTAGCTGATGCCGCCATCGCCAGCAGGCTGGCTCCCACATTGGGTTTGTGTCGTTCACAATCCCCTGTGGGAGCCAGCCTGCTGGCGATGGGGCCAGTGAAAGCCGCTTAAATCCGGAAGCTGCCCACCAACTGCTTCAACCGTGCCGCCTGCTGCTCAAGGTCCGCACATGCACGCAATGTCGACTGCAAGTTCTCCACCCCTTCCTGGTTCAAGGTATTGATCTCGGTAATGTCGACATTGATCGACTCCACCACAGCGGTCTGCTCTTCAGTCGCGGTCGCCACGGACTGGTTCATCCCGTCGATCTCCCCAATACGCTGGGTCACGCTGCCCAGACGCTCACCGGCCTGGTTGGCGATGCCGACGCTGCTTTCGCTCTGGCGCTGGCTGTCGGTCATGGTGCTCACCGCTTCCCGGGCGCCGACTTGCAGTTCCTCGATCATCTTTTGCACTTGCTGCGCCGAATCCTGAGTGCGATGGGCGAGGTTGCGCACTTCGTCCGCAACCACGGCAAAACCACGTCCGGCTTCACCGGCGCGGGCAGCTTCGATGGCGGCGTTCAATGCCAGCAAATTGGTTTGCTGCGAGATGCTGGTGATCACTTCCAGAATCTGCCCGATGTTCACCGTGTTGCTGTTGAGCGTTTCGATGTTGCCGCACGAATCGCTGATCTTCGCCGAGAGCTGCTGCATCGCCGCGATGGTTTTATCCACCACTTGCTGACCTTCTTCGGCCAACGCGCGGGCATCGCTCGAATGCTGGGAGGCGAGGGCGGCGTTCTGGGCAATTTCCTGGGCTGCAGCGCCCAGTTCGTTGATCGCTGCAGCCACGCTGCTGGTGCGCGAGGCTTGCTGATCGGAATTGAACATTGACGAATTCGACGCGGCAACCACACGCAAGGCGACTTCGTTGACCTGGCCGGTGGCCGAGGACACTTCGCGGATCGAGGTGTGAATACGTTCCACGAAGCGGTTGAACGAGGTGCCCAAGGCACCGAATTCATCGTGGCCGTGGATGGTCAGGCGTTTGGTCAGGTCACCTTCGCCTTCGGCGATGTCATGCATGGCGCGGCCCATGGTCAGCAGCGGCTGCATCAGAAAGCTGATCAACATGCCCAGCAACGCGATGATGATGACTACGGCGATGACCATGGCAATGATCGCCGAGGTACGGAATTCGCTGAGCATCGAGAACGCGGTGTCCTGGTCCAGCACCAACGCCACGTACCAGTCGGCCGAGGGCACACCGTTGACGTGGGTAAAGGAGATGAACTGGGTCTTGCCGTCGAGCTCGACTTCTTTCATGCCCGGGCTGACTTTTGGTGCGCCGTTCGGGTAGGCCTCGGCGAGGCTCTTGAGCACCAGTTTGCTGTCCGGGTGGATCAGGATCTTGCCGTCGGCGCTGACGATGAACGCGTGGCCGTGACCGCCGAAGTTCAGCGAGTTGATGATTGCGCTGACGCTCGACAGGTCGATGTCCGCACCGGCGACGCCGATCATCTGGCTCTGATGCTGCACCGGCGTGGCCACGGTGATCACCAGTTTGCCGGACGAGGCGGCGATGTACGGTTCGGTGACGATGGTCTGTTGCGCGCTGTTGGCTGCCTTGTACCAGCCACGTGCGCGAGGATCGTAGTCTGCCGCACGATTGCCCGCCGGGATCGAGAACATCACGCCGTCAGTGCCACCGAAGTAGCTCAGCTGGAAGTTGCCGGTGTAGGCCGGCAAGTCGATGGCGCGTTTGAGGCTGGCGGGTGTGCTGCCGTCCACTGTGATCTGCTGGGACAACGATTGCAGCAACTGGATGCGGCTTTCCAGCCAGGTCTGGATGTTGCGGGTGGTCAGGCTGCCGAGTTCCTGCATCGAGGATTCGGTACTGCTGCGCAAGGTCTGGCGCTGACGGTAGTCGTTGAACAGGATGAAGCAGGCGAACGCAACAGCGACCACGAGGGCGGCTGCCAGCAGGATCTTGTGGCTGAATTTCATGTTTCTGGTCATTAAGTGCACTACCGCGGAGGGGCTGGTCAGCGAGGGGGCGTCAATTTGCCACAGTCGAGGGCTTTGCGCTGCTTCTATGTCGACTGGCCAGCGCCAAAGATTAGGCGTGTTTTTGCGAAAACCGATGAAATACTCAGCGGCGCAGGAAAGTTGCTGATTTTTCGAAAAAAGGCAGACGAGCGGCCCGATAAATAGCCGGGCGGTCGGGGAACCAGATGGGGGTTTTCTCTTCTAAGCTTCTGCTTGGCAGCCATGCCATTCCCCCCTCGCCCCAGGAGCTACACCATGTCGCTGCGTTCTATCGCCCTGCTCTCGTTCTGCGTGTTGTTGGCCGCATGCAGCAAGGTCAATCAGGAAAACTATTCGAAACTGTCGGCCGGCATGCCCAAGGCAGAGGTTGAAGCCTTGTTGGGTAAAGCCACTGATTGCTCGGGCGCGCTCGGTATGTCCAGTTGCACCTGGGGTGACAAGAACAGCTTTATCAGCGTGCAGTACGCCGGTGACAAAGTACTGATGTTTTCCGGCCAAGGCCTGAAGTAATCCGGGGCTACGCGCCCACGGGAGAAAAACAATGAAGCGGTTATTGATACTCCTTTTTGCCGGCCTGGTATTGGCCGGCTGCGCCACTTCTGGCACAGATCCGTTGGCGCCGAAAACCGTCAACAGCGTCAATCTCAAGAAATACCAGGGCACCTGGTACGAGTTGGCCCGCCTGCCGATGTATTTCCAACGCAACTGCGCACAATCCGAAGCCCATTACACGCTCAATCCTGACGGCAAGGTGCAGGTGCTGAACCGCTGCCTGACGGCGGACTGGCAATGGGAAGAGGCCAAGGGCACGGCTTATCCACAAGTGCCGGGCAAGACCGACAAGTTGTGGGTCGAGTTCGATACCTGGTTCTCGCGCTTGCTGCCAGGTGTGGCGAAGGGGGAATACTGGGTGCTTTACGTCAGCGACGATTACAAGACCGCCATCGTCGGTGACCCGAGCCGCAAGTACCTGTGGCTGCTGTCGCGCACGCCGACGGTCAACGGTGTAGTGCGTGAAGAACTGCTGAGCAAGGCGCGTCAGCAAGGCTACGACACTACGCGGCTGATCTGGCGCGCGTCGGATACGCAGATGGCCAAGACCTCGAACTGACGGCTAGTAAAGAACAAATGTGGGAGCGAGCCTGCTCGCGATAGCGGAGTATCAGTCAACACTTCTGTTGAATTTGATCGCCCTGTCGCGAGCAGGCTCGCTCCCACATTTCGTTTGTGTCAGCCCAGGAGGTCGCGCAGGACTTGGGTAAACGCCCGATTGCTTTCTTCTTCTGCTGCATGACGCCCGTCACGAACCACCCACTGGCCATTGACCAGCACATCGCGCACCTGGCGATCGCCGCCGGCAAACAACCAACGATTAAGAATCCCGTCACCGCTGGCCGTTGCCAGGTACGGATCGTTGCCGTCCAGCACCAGCCAATCCGCACGTTTACCAACTTCCAGTGCACCGATCGGCTGCCCCAGCGCCTGAGCGCCGCCATCCAGCGCAGCGTCATATAGCGTGCGGCCAACCATCGGCTGATCCGCGCCATACAGCCGATTACGCCGCTGATCGCGCAGGCGCTGGCCGTATTCCAGCCAACGCAACTCTTCCACAACGCTCAATGACACATGGCTGTCGGACCCGATACCCATGCGTCCACCCTGCGCGAGGAAATCCACCGCCGGAAAAATCCCGTCGCCGAGGTTGGCTTCGGTGGTCAGGCACAGACCGGCGATGGCGCGACTCTTGGCCATCAACGTGACTTCTTCCGGATTGGCATGGGTCGCGTGGACCAGGCACCAGCGCTGGTCGACCTCGGTGTTTTCGTACAGCCATTGCAGAGGACGACGACCGCTCCAACTCAGGCAGTCATCGACTTCCTTCTGCTGTTCAGCGATATGAATGTGCACTGGGCACTGCTTGTCGCTGGCCGCCAGCACTTCGCTGATCTGTTGCGGCGTTACCGCGCGCAACGAGTGGAAACACAAGCCCAGCGACTGCGCCGGTTGCTGCGCCAGGATCGGCTGCAAACGCGACTGAAGCGTTAGGTAGTTCTCGGTGCTGTTGATGAAGCGGCGCTGACCGTCGTTCGGCGCCTGGCCGCCGAAACCGGAATGGCTGTAAAGCACCGGAAGCAAGGTCAGACCGATACCGGCAGAACTGGCCGCCTGGCTGATGCGCAGCGCCAGTTCAGCGGGATCTGCGTAAGGCTGGCCGTTGGTGTCGTGATGCACATAATGAAATTCCGCGACCGAGGTGTAACCGGCCTTGAGCATTTCGATGTACAGCTGGCGGGCGATGACGCCGAGTTGATCCGGGCTGATTTTTCCGACGAGGCGATACATCAAGTCGCGCCAGGTCCAGAAACTGTCATTCGGATTGCCCGCCACTTCCGCCAGCCCGGCCATGGCCCGCTGGAAGGCGTGGGAATGCAGATTCGGCATCCCCGGCAGCAGCGGACCGCTCAGCCGTTCGGCGCCATCTGCGTTGGAATCGGCCTGGATATGGGTCAAAACGCCCTCGGCGCTGACCTCAAGACGTACATTGTTGGCCCATCCACTAGGCAGCAGCGCGCGTTCGGCAAAGAAGGCGGACATGGTTCAGAACCCCATCGTGTGTTATTTGTATATACATATACAGACGTTTGCCTGCTCGGTAAACTCCGGCAAGCTAGCGACTTCTAACAGACGACCAAGGATTAACCGTGCCGACTCCGCCCCCAGTGTCACCGTTGGCCGCGAACATGGGCGACAGTCCGGCGCCCTTGTACGCCCGCGTCAAACAGATGATCACCCAGCAAATCGACAGTGGAAACTGGCCGCCGCACTACCGCGTTCCGTCGGAAAGCGAGCTGGTCAGCCAACTCGGTTTCAGCCGCATGACTATCAACCGCGCCCTGCGCGAGATGACCGCCGACGGTCTGCTGGTGCGCATGCAAGGTGTCGGCACGTTCGTCGCCGAGCCGAAAAGCCAGTCCGCGCTGTTTGAAGTGCACAACATCGCCGACGAAATCGCCTCCCGTGGCCATCGCCATACCTGCAAGGTGATCACCCTCGAAGAAGAGGCCGCCGGTTCCGAGCGCGCTTTGGCGCTGGACATGCGCGAAGGCCAGCGGGTTTTCCATTCGCTGATCGTGCATTTCGAAAACGACATTCCGGTGCAAATCGAAGACCGTTTCGTCAACGCGCTGGTGGCGCCGGACTACCTCAAGCAGGACTTCACCCTGCAAACGCCTTACGCCTATCTGAACCAGGTCGCGCCGCTGACCGAAGGCGAGCACGTGGTCGAGGCGATTCTGGCCGAGGCCTCAGAGTGCAAATTGCTGCAGATTGAAAAGGGCGAGCCGTGCCTGCTGATTCGTCGCCGCACCTGGTCCGGCCGCCAGCCGGTAACCGCCGCCCGTTTGATCCACCCTGGTTCCCGTCATCGTCTGGAAGGTCGGTTTCATAAATGAATGTAACGAAGGTTCTACGCGCAAAAGATTACCCGCGAATGCCGTGGAAAAACGGCGGTGGCAGCACCGAAGAAATCACCCGCGATGCGGGGACCGGGCTTGACGGCTTCGGCTGGCGCCTGTCGATTGCCGATATCGGCGAGTCCGGCGGATTCTCGACGTTCGCCGGCTATGAGCGGGTGATCACCGTGTTGCAAGGCGACGGTATGACCTTGCGGGTTGACGGCCAGGACACGCCTCCATTGTTACCGTTGGAGCCTTTTGCGTTCAGCGGCGAAAGCCGCGTCACTTGCACCTTGCTGGGCGGGCCGATTCGCGACTTCAACCTGATTTATGCGCCCCAGCGTTATAGCGCTCGGTTGCAGTGGCTGGAGGGCGAGCAGCGGTTTTTCAGCTCGGCTGGCACCGTGCTCATATTTAGTGTCACTGACGAGCTTGTCGTGAAGGTCGGCAACAGCGCCTCGCAACTCGGTCGCCATGATTGCCTGCAACTCGGTGGTAACACCGGCCTGCTGGAAGTTTCCAGTAACGGCCCGTGCTGTGTGATCGAGCTGACTGCACGCTGATCCAATACCACCACTGATCGTTCCCACGCAGAGCTTGGGAGCGATCAACTGATTCGAAACTGCGCACCACTTTGTTACCGAACGCCCCAGCGTGGCGCAAAACCACGCCCAAGTAACAGCAATCACCCCCCTCGCAAAATCCCCCGAAAAATTTCATCGTTGCCAGAACCCTTGATCCAGGCGCTTTCCAGCCCGTTTAAAACTTTTCTTGAACGCCCCTCCAACAAGTTGGCCGCTTGATTGCATATGCTTGTATGTACAAGTAAAGACGTATGCGTATGAGTCGGCCGAGACTCCTCGCAACGTCCACTGATTCGCTTGTGGCGCAACAGTGCGCACAGGCTGGCTGACCCACCGCCAGGGTTGGTTTGGATTGATCGCTGAGGAGTCTTTTTCGTGACTGACAATACCCAGAAACCTACTAAATACCGTGATGTTGAAATCCGTGCCGCCCGCGGTAACAAGCTGACCGCCAAGAGCTGGCTGACCGAAGCGCCGCTGCGCATGCTGATGAACAACCTCGACCCGGAAGTTGCCGAGAACCCTAAAGAACTGGTGGTTTACGGTGGTATCGGTCGTGCGGCGCGTAACTGGGAATGCTACGACAAGATCGTCGAAAGCCTGACCAACCTGAATGACGACGAGACCCTGCTGGTGCAATCCGGCAAGCCGGTCGGCGTGTTCAAGACACACACCAATGCTCCGCGCGTGCTGATTGCCAACTCCAACCTGGTGCCACACTGGGCGAGCTGGGAGCACTTCAACGAACTCGACGCCAAAGGCCTGGCCATGTACGGCCAGATGACTGCCGGCAGCTGGATCTACATCGGCAGCCAGGGCATCGTCCAGGGCACTTACGAAACCTTCGTCGAAGCCGGTCGCCAACATTACAACGATGACCTGAAAGGTCGTTGGGTCCTGACCGCAGGCCTCGGCGGCATGGGTGGCGCTCAGCCTCTGGCTGCAACCCTGGCCGGTGCTTGCTCGCTGAACATCGAATGCCAGCAGGTGAGCATCGATTTCCGCCTGAACAGCCGTTATGTCGATGAACAAGCCACCGACCTCGACGACGCCCTGGCCCGCATCGAAAAATACACCAAGGAAGGCAAGGCGATTTCCATCGCGCTGCTGGGTAACGCGGCAGAAATCCTGCCGGAACTGGTCAAGCGCGGCGTGCGCCCGGACATGGTCACCGACCAGACCAGCGCCCACGACCCGCTCAACGGTTACCTGCCGGCCGGCTGGACCTGGGAAGAGTACCGCGCTCGCGCCAAGACCGAGCCTGCTGCCGTGGTCAAAGCCGCCAAGCAATCGATGGCCGTGCACGTTAAAGCGATGCTCGAATTCCAGAAAATGGGTATTCCGACCTTCGACTACGGCAACAACATCCGTCAGATGGCGCAAGAAGAAGGCGTCGAGAACGCATTCGACTTCCCGGGTTTTGTACCGGCTTACATCCGTCCGCTGTTCTGCCGCGGCATCGGTCCATTCCGTTGGGCTGCACTGTCGGGTAACGCTGAAGACATCTACAAGACCGACGCGAAGGTTAAAGAGCTGATCCCGGACGACGCCCACCTGCACAACTGGCTGGACATGGCCCGCGAGCGCATCAGCTTCCAGGGTCTGCCGGCCCGTATCTGCTGGGTTGGCCTGGGCCAGCGCGCCAAGCTGGGTCTGGCGTTCAACGAAATGGTGCGCAGCGGTGAGTTGTCCGCGCCAATCGTGATCGGTCGCGACCACCTGGACTCCGGTTCGGTCGCCAGCCCGAACCGCGAAACCGAATCGATGCAGGATGGCTCCGACGCTGTATCCGACTGGCCACTGCTCAACGCCTTGCTCAACACTGCGAGCGGCGCGACCTGGGTTTCCCTGCACCACGGCGGCGGCGTCGGCATGGGCTTCTCCCAGCACTCGGGCATGGTGATTGTCTGCGACGGTACTGACGAAGCGGCCGAGCGTATCGCTCGCGTCCTGCACAACGACCCGGCCACCGGTGTCATGCGTCACGCCGATGCGGGTTACCAGATCGCGATCGACTGCGCCAAGGAACAAGGGCTGAACCTGCCGATGATTACCGGCAAATAAACCAGGCTTTGGCCTGATGCAAAACCTGTAGGAGCGAGCGATGCGGCGCCCCGCATTGCTCGCTCCTACAGGGATCACCAACACCGACAAACAATCCACAGAGGTTGAACAATGGCTGTTAATGACGATCGTGCAGGCAGTAAACCGTTGATCGAGACACGTTCGATCGACTACATCCCGGAAGCGGAAAGACACGGTCGTCTGTTAAGCCAGTTCACCCTGTGGATGGGTGCCAACCTGCAGATCACCGCGATTGTCACCGGGGCGCTCGCCGTGGTGCTGGGCGGTGATGTGTTCTGGTCGCTGATCGGTCTGCTGATCGGTCAACTGCTGGGCGGTGGCGTGATGGCGTTGCATGCAGCGCAAGGGCCAAAACTTGGCCTGCCGCAGATGATCTCCAGCCGCGTACAGTTCGGCGTTTATGGTGCGGCCATCCCAATCGTGCTGGTCTGCCTGATGTACCTGGGCTTCACCGCAACGGGAACCGTGCTTTCCGGCCAGGCGCTGGGCCAGTTGTTTGGCGTCAGCGACAGCGTCGGTATCCTCATCTTCGCCAGTGTCATCGTGCTGGTCACGGTACTCGGTTATCGGGTGATCCATTTCATCGGCCGTGTCGCCAGCGTCATCGGCGTGATTGCCTTTGTTTATCTGTTCAGTCGTCTGATGAGCCAGACTGATGTGGGTGCACTCCTGCAAATCCGCCACTTCAGCTGGAGCAGCTTCCTGCTTGCGGTGTCCCTCGCGGCATCCTGGCAGATCGCCTTCGGTCCTTACGTGGCTGACTACTCGCGCTACCTGCCGAGCACGACTTCCTCGGTGAAAACTTTTTTCGCCGCTGGCGCGGGTTCGGTGATTGGTGCACAGGTGGCGATGATCCTCGGCGTGTTTGCCGCCGCTTCGGCCAACGGACAATTCGCCGGCCACGAAGTGGCCTATATCGTGGGTCTGGGCGGCACCGGTGCCACCGCTGCGCTGCTGTATTTCAGCATCGCGTTCGGCAAGGTCACCATCTCCACGCTGAACTCCTACGGCAGCTTCATGTGCATTGCGACCATCATCAGCGGTTTCCGTGGTCACCTGCAGGTATCGCGCTTGCAACGTCTGGTGTTCGTGCTGTTCATCGTCGGTACCGCCACCCTGATCGCGTTGCTCGGTCAGCACTCGTTCCTCGGTGCGTTCAAGTCCTTCATCCTGTTCCTGCTGGCGTTCTTTACGCCATGGAGTGCGATCAACCTGGTGGACTACTACTGCATCACTCGCGAGCGTTATGACGTGCCGGCGCTGGCCGATCCAAAGGGTCGCTATGGTCGTTGGAACCCACTCGGCATCAGCGTCTATGTCTTCGGTGTGCTGGTACAACTGCCATTCATCGCCACCAAGTTCTATACCGGTCCGCTGGTGGAAACCCTGGGTGGTGTGGATATTTCCTGGATCATCGGTCTGGTGCTTCCCGCAGCCCTGTACTACGTCTGTGCGAAAAAATGGCACGGCTCGGTACCCGATCACCTGATTCTGCCGGTTGAGCAGGACAGCGTTGTACAACAAAAAACAAGTGGGGCTGGTCGCGCTGCGGCGCAGGCCTGATTGGACGTGGACAGGGCTGGATGCCTCTTGACTGCCGTAAGCCAATTCATGATTAGGAGCGTCACTACAATGAAATCGAACAAGACCCTGCTGACCACATTGCTGTCCATGGGCCTGCTCGCCAGCGCCGGCGCCACTCAGGCTGCCGGTTGGTGCGAGTCGGGCAAACCGGTGAAGTTCGCCGGCCTGAACTGGGAAAGTGGCATGCTGCTGACCGACGTGATGCAAATCGTGTTGGAGAAGGGCTACGACTGTAAGACCGACAGCCTGCCGGGCAACTCCATCACCATGGAAAACGCCCTGAGCAGCAACGACATTCAAGTGTTCGCCGAAGAGTGGGTTGGCCGCAGCGAAGTCTGGAACAAGGCCGAGAAGGCCGGCAAGGTTGTCGGTGTCGGCGCTCCGGTCGTTGGCGCAATCGAAGGCTGGTACGTGCCGCGCTACGTGATCGAAGGCGACGCCAAGCGCAAGCTGGAGCCCAAGGCCCCGGACCTGAAAGCAATCGCCGACCTGGGTAAATACGCCGCCGTGTTCAAGGACCAGGAAGAGCCTTCCAAGGGCCGTTTCTACAACTGCCCGGCCGGCTGGACCTGTGAACTCGACAACAGCGAAATGCTGAAAAGCTACGGCCTGGAAAGCACCTACACCAACTTCCGTCCGGGCACCGGCCCGGCGCTGGATGCCGCGGTGCTGTCGAGCTACAAGCGTGGAGAGCCGATCCTGTTCTACTACTGGTCGCCCACCCCGCTGATGGGCCAGGTTGACCTGGTCAAACTTGAAGAGAAACCAGGCGTGAACAAGGAAGTGACCATCAAGGTCGGCCTGTCCAAGACGTTCCACGAGCAAGCCCCGGAACTGGTGGCGGTGCTGGAAAAGGTCAACCTGCCGATCGACCTGCTCAATCAGAACCTCGGGCGCATGGCCAAAGAGCGGATCGAGTCGCCAAAACTGGCCAAGATCTTCTTGAAGGAACATCCTGAAGTCTGGCACGCATGGGTAAGCGAAGACGCAGCCAAGAAAATCGACGCGGCCTTGTAGGTTGGGCCTCTCCGACTGTCGGCAACGGCAATCGGGTGCTTGATCGCAACCCCTTGATTGAGAGTCTCTTATGTTTCCCGAAAGCTTTACCTTTTCCATCGCCGACTGGGTCAACGGTTGGGTCGACTCGCTGGTCACCAACTACGGCGATGTGTTCCGGCATATCTCCGACACTCTGTTGTGGGCCATCGTCAATCTTGAAGGGTTGCTGCGTGCGGCGCCCTGGTGGCTGATGCTGGCCATCGTGGCGGGCGTTGCCTGGCACGCGACTCGTAAAGTGGTGACCACGGCAGTCATCGTCGGCCTGCTGTTCCTGGTGGGTGCGGTCGGCCTCTGGGACAAGCTAATGCAGACCCTGGCGCTGATGATGGTGGCCACGGTCATTTCGGTGCTGATCGGCATCCCGCTGGGCATTCTCTCGGCACGCAGCAATCGCCTGCGTTCGGTGCTGATGCCGTTGCTGGACATCATGCAGACCATGCCGAGTTTCGTGTACCTGATCCCGGTGCTGATGCTGTTCGGCCTGGGCAAGGTGCCGGCGATTTTCGCTACCGTGATCTACGCTGCGCCACCGCTGATCCGCCTGACCGACCTGGGCATCCGCCAGGTGGACGGTGAAGTGATGGAAGCGATCAACGCCTTCGGTGCCAACCGCTGGCAGCAACTGTTTGGCGTGCAACTGCCGCTGGCCCTGCCGAGCATCATGGCCGGGATCAACCAGACCACCATGATGGCCCTGTCGATGGTGGTGATTGCCTCGATGATTGGCGCCCGTGGCTTGGGTGAAGACGTGTTGGTGGGGATTCAGACCCTCAACGTCGGACGTGGCCTGGAAGCCGGTCTGGCGATCGTGATTCTGGCAGTGGTCATCGACCGCATTACTCAGGCGTATGGTCGGCCACGGCATGAGGTGAGCAAATGAACGACGCAACCGTGAGCAAAATCGAAGTCAAAAACGTCTTCAAGATTTTCGGCAACCGCTCCAAGGACGCGCTGGGCATGATTGGCCAGGGCAAAACCAAGGATCAGGTGCTGGCCGAAACCGGCTGCGTGGTCGGCGTGAACGACTTGTCGTTGAGCATCGGCACCGGCGAAATCTTCGTGATCATGGGCCTTTCGGGTTCCGGCAAATCGACCCTGGTGCGCCACTTCAACCGCCTGATCGACCCCACCAGCGGCGCGATCCTGGTGGACGGCGTGGACATCCTGCAATACGACATGGAAGCCCTGCGCGAATTTCGCCGGCACAAGATCAGCATGGTGTTCCAGAGCTTCGGCCTGCTGCCGCACAAGACCGTGATCGACAATGTCGCCTACGGCCTGAAAGTGCGTGGCGAGAGCAAGCAAATGTGCTCCGAGCGTGCGCTGCACTGGATCAATACCGTGGGCCTGAAAGGCTACGAAAACAAATACCCGCACCAGCTCTCGGGCGGCATGCGTCAGCGTGTTGGCCTGGCCCGCGCCTTGGCGGCAGACACCGACATCATCCTGATGGACGAGGCCTTCAGTGCGCTTGATCCGTTGATCCGCGCGGAGATGCAGGACCAGTTGCTGGAACTGCAAAAGACCCTGCACAAGACCATCGTCTTTATCACCCACGACCTCGATGAGGCCGTGCGCATAGGTAACCGCATCGCGATCCTCAAGGACGGCCGCCTGATCCAGGTGGGCACGCCGAGAGAGATCCTGCATTCGCCGGCGGATGAGTATGTGGACCGGTTCGTCCAGCGTCGGGCGGCGGTGGTTTAAAGGTTTGCGGCGGTTGTGCCGGCCTATTCGCGAGCAGGCTCGCTCCCACAATTGGAATGCGTACCCTGTGGGAGCGAGCCTGCTCGCGAAAGCGTCGGCAAAGCTGCATCAATATTCAGGTAAGAGGTCAAAGATGTCCCAGGCTGAAAAAATCGTTATCGCCGACGCCCCGTTGCGTTGGCAGGATGTGGTTGCCGTCGCCCGTCATGGCGCTCAGCTTGAGCTGTCGGCCCAGGCCTGGGCGCGGATCGAGAATGCCCAGGCGATCGTCCAGCGCATCGTCGCCAGCGGCGAGCGAGCGTATGGCGTCAACACGGGCCTGGGTGCGTTGTGCAACGTCTCGCTCAAAGACGAACAACTGAGCCAGCTGTCGCGCAACACCTTGCTCAGCCACGCTTGTGGCGTTGGCGCTCCGCTGGCCGACGAGCAGACCCGTGCAATCATGTGCGCGGCGATCCGCAATTACAGCCATGGCAAATCCGGCATTCATCGCCGGGTGGTCGAAGCCCTCCTGGCGCTGCTCAATCGCGGCATCACCCCGCAAGTGCCGTCCCAGGGATCGGTCGGTTACCTGACCCACATGGCCCATATCAGCATCGCGCTGTTGGGTGTCGGCAATGTCAGTTATCGCGGGCAGATCGTTACCGCCCAGCAAGCCCTGGCCGAAGAAGGTCTGCAACCGGTTCAGTTGGGTGCCAAAGATGGCTTGTGCCTGGTCAACGGCACGCCGTGCATGTCCGGCCTCAGCTGTCTGGCGATTGCCGATGCGACGCGCCTGGTGCAATGGGCCGACGTGATCGGCGCCATGAGCTTCGAAGCCCAGCGTGGCCAGATCGCGGCGTTCGATGCCGAGATCATCGCGCTCAAACCGCATCCGGGCATGCAGCAGGTCGGCATCAATCTGCGAGCGTTGCTGGATGGCAGTGAAGTGATTGCATCGAGCAAAGGCATTCGCACGCAGGATGCGCTGAGCATCCGTTCAATCCCGCAAGTCCACGGTGCTGCACGGGATCAACTGGCGCACGCGATCCGCCAGATCGAAACCGAACTCAACGGCTGTACCGACAACCCGTTGCTGCTGGGTACGCCAGACAACTTCCGTGTCATGTCCCAGGCCAACCCGCATGGCCAATCCGTGGCCCTGGCGGCGGACTTGCTGGCCATCGCCATGGCCGAAATCGGCTCCATCGCCGAGCGTCGCCTGGACCGCTTGATCAACCCGCACGTCAGCGGCCTGCCAGCGTTTCTGGTGGCCAACCCCGGGGTGAACTCCGGGATGATGATTGTCCAGTACGTCGCCGCCTCGCTGTGCGCGGAAAATCGCCAATTGGCGCAACCGGCCGTGCTCGACAACTACGTTACCTCGGGCTTGCAGGAAGACCACTTGAGCATGGGCACCAACGCGGCGCTGAAGCTGCATCGCGCCCTGGAAAATTGCACGCAGATCCTCGCCATCGAGTACCTGCTGGCGGCCCAGGCGTTTGAATTTCTCAAGGAACAGCGTTTTGGCGCTGGCACCGATGCCGCGTGGCGTCTGCTGCGTGAACGCGTCCCGGCCTACGACCAGGACCGCTGGCTGGCGCCGGACATTGCCGCCGCTGCCGGCGTGTTGAAAGATCCGATTTTGCTGCACAAGGCGTTACCGAACCTCAACTGATTCCTACATCAAACCAGCGTGCCAAGGCGCCAGCCCCCCACGAGGCGGGAAGCGACGGACAACGGACATTTCCGGAGCGTCTGGTTAGTTAACAAAAAGACTCTCAAAAGGAGAATAAAAGTGACTGCGCTAAATTTGATTCCCGGCCAACTGAGCCTTGCCCAACTGCGTGATATCTATCAGCAGCCGGTCAAAATCACCCTCGACAACAGTGCATCAAAGCAGATCGAAGCCAGCGTTGCCTGCGTGGAACAGATCCTCGCCGAGAACCGCACCGCCTACGGCATCAACACCGGTTTTGGCCTTCTGGCTTCGACCCGCATCGCCAGCGAAGACCTGGAAAACCTGCAGCGCTCGCTGGTGCTGTCCCATGCCGCCGGTGTCGGCGAGCCGATCAGCGACGCGCTGGTGCGGTTGGTCATGGTGCTCAAGGTCAACAGCCTGAGCCGTGGTTTCTCCGGCATTCGTCGCGTCGTGATTGACGCGTTGATCGCGCTGATCAACGCCGAGGTTTACCCGCACATTCCATTGAAAGGTTCAGTCGGTGCGTCCGGCGATTTGGCGCCTTTGGCGCACATGTCCCTGGTGTTGCTGGGTGAAGGCAAGGCCCGCTACAAAGGCGAGTGGATGGAAGCGACTGAAGCACTGAAAGTCGCCGGCCTGACGCCGTTGACCCTGGCGGCGAAAGAAGGCCTGGCGCTGCTCAACGGCACTCAGGTGTCGACCGCTTATGCGCTGCGCGGTCTGTTCGAAGGCGAAGATCTGTTCGCCGGTGCCGTGGCGATTGGTGCCCTGACGGTCGAAGCCGTGCTGGGTTCGCGTTCGCCGTTCGACGCACGCATCCACGCCGCCCGTGGCCAGAAAGGCCAGATCGACGCCGCTGCCGCTTACCGTGATCTGCTGGGCGAGCGCAGTGAAGTGTCCGACTCGCACCAGAACTGTGAAAAGGTCCAGGACCCGTACTCCCTGCGCTGCCAGCCGCAAGTCATGGGCGCCTGCCTGACTCAGTTCCGTCAGGCGGCCGAAGTGCTGGCCGTCGAAGCCAACGCCGTTTCCGATAACCCTCTGGTCTTCGCCGCTGAAGGCGACGTGATCTCCGGCGGTAACTTCCACGCCGAACCGGTGGCCATGGCCGCTGACAACATGGCCCTGGCCATCGCTGAAATCGGTTCCCTGAGCGAACGTCGCATCTCGCTGATGATGGACAAGCACATGTCGCAACTGCCGCCGTTCCTGGTGGCCAATGGCGGGGTGAACTCCGGTTTCATGATCGCCCAGGTGACTGCGGCGGCACTGGCTAGCGAGAACAAGGCGTTGTCCCATCCGCATTCGGTGGACAGCCTGCCGACTTCCGCGAACCAGGAAGACCACGTATCGATGGCACCGGCTGCCGGCAAGCGCTTGTGGGAAATGGCTGAAAACACGCGCGGTGTGTTGGCGGTGGAATGGTTGGCGGCGGTTCAGGGGCTGGATTTGCGTGAAGGTCTGAAGACTTCGGCGAAGCTGGAAAACGCCCGTGGGATTCTGCGTAAAGAAGTGCCGTTCTATGAGAAGGACCGCTTCTTTGCGCCGGACATCAATGCGGCGACTGAACTGTTGGCCACGCGTTGCCTGAATGAACTGGTGTCGGCCAGGCTTTTGCCGAGCCTTTAACCCCCACCCACCGATCGTTCCCACGCTCTGCGTGGGAATGCAGCCCGTGACGCTCCGCGTCACTGGACGCAGAGCGTCCCTAGAGGCATTCCCACGTGGAGCGTGGGAACGATCAAAGTCGAGGAACTCGGGATGAAAACTCTCTGGCAACACTGCCACGTCGCAACCATGGCGCAAGGCGTCTACTCGATCATCGAGGACGCGGCCATCGTGACGTCCGGTGCGCACATTGAGTGGGTCGGCCCGCGCAGTGAACTGCCGTCGGGTGAGTACCCGGCGGTCAATGATTTGAAAGGGGCCTGGGTCACCCCGGGCTTGATCGACTGTCACACCCACACGGTGTTCGGCGGTAACCGCAGCGGTGAATTCGAACAGCGCCTGAAAGGTGTCAGCTACGCGGAAATTGCAGCAGCCGGTGGCGGCATCGCCAGCACCGTGCGCGCCACCCGTGCAGCGACCGAAGATGAGCTGTTCGCCAGCGCCGCCAAGCGTCTGAAAAGCTTGATGCGCGACGGCGTGACCACGGTCGAAATGAAATCCGGCTACGGCCTCGACCTGGCCAGTGAACGCAAGATCCTGCGAGTCATCCGTCGTCTCGGCGCCGAACTGCCGGTCAGCGTGCGCAGCACGTGCCTGGCCGCTCATGCGTTGCCACCGGAATATGCGGATCGCGCCGACGACTACATCGATCACATCTGCGCTGAAATGCTCCCGGCCCTGGCCGCCGAAGGGCTGGTGGATGCGGTGGACGCGTTCTGCGAATACCTGGCCTTTTCGCCGGCACAGGTCGAGCGGGTGTTCATCACCGCACAAGAACTGGGTCTGCCGGTGAAGCTGCACGCCGAGCAATTGTCGTCGCTGCACGGTTCGAGCCTGGCGGCGCGTTACCACGCTCTGTCGGCCGATCACCTGGAATTCATGACCGAAGACGACGCCATCGCCATGGCCAGATCCGGCACCGTCGCGGTGCTGCTACCCGGTGCGTTTTACTTCCTGCGTGAAACCCAGTTGCCACCGATGGATGCCCTGTGCAAACACGGCGTGAAAATCGCCATCGCCAGCGACCTCAACCCCGGCACGTCACCGGCGCTGTCGTTGCGCTTGATGCTGAACATGGCCTGCACCTGTTTGCGCATGACCCCGGAAGAAGCCTTGGCGGGCGCGACCATTCATGCCGCCACCGCGCTGGGCATGGCTGACACTCACGGTTCGCTGGAAGCCGGCAAGGTCGCGGATTTCGTCGCCTGGCAAATCGATCGTCCCGCCGATCTGTCGTACTGGCTGGGCGGTGACCTGGAAAAACGCGTCGTGCGTCACGGCGTCGAAACGAGCGTTTAGGAGAGCAGTTGTGGATAAGGTTCTGAACTTCAAACAAGGCCGCGTGCCGCTGCTGATCAGCATGCCCCACGCCGGCCTGCGCCTGACTCCGGCGGTGGAAGCCGGGTTGATCCCCGATGCGCGCAGCCTGCCGGACACGGACTGGCACATTCCCCAACTTTATGAGTTCGCTGCCGAACTGGGCGCCAGTACATTGGCTGCCGAGTACTCGCGCTTCGTCATCGACTTGAACCGTCCGTCTGACGACAAGCCGCTGTATGTCGGCGCCACCACCGGTCTGTATCCGGCGACGCTGTTCGACGGTATTCCGTTGTTCCGTGAAGGGATGGAACCGTCGGCGGCGGAACGAGCGACGTATCTGGAGCAGGTGTGGACGCCGTATCACACCACCCTGCAGAACGAACTGGCGCGACTCAAAGCCGAGTTCGGCTACGCGCTGCTGTTCGATGCGCATTCGATCCGCTCGATCATCCCGCACCTGTTCGACGGCAAGCTGCCGGACTTCAACCTCGGCACCTTCAACGGCGCCAGTTGCGATCCACAATTGGCCACTCAGCTGGAAGCGATCTGCGCCAGGCAGACCGATTACAGCCACGTGCTGAACGGTCGCTTCAAGGGCGGCCACATCACCCGGCATTACGGCAACCCGGCCGAAAACATCCATGCGGTGCAACTGGAGCTAGGGCAGTGCACGTACATGGAAGAGTTTGAGCCGTTTCGCTATCGCCCGGACCTCGCGGCGCCGACGCAGGTTGTGCTCAAGGAATTGCTGCAAGGCCTGCTGGCCTGGGGCCAAAAGCACTACAACGCGTAACCCTGTGGGAGCGCGCTTTTGTGGCGAGGGCGCTTGCTCCCGCTCGGCGGCGAAGCCGTCGTAAACCCGGCGAGTCGGGTGTATCTGATAACACTCGGTTGAATGGGTTGGGGACTGATTCGCAACTCAGCGGGAGCAAGCTCCCTCGCCACAGGGTGGGGTTGGTCTCGCTACCTGAGCGGAACGGTCGCCACCGTGCAAATCTCGGTCGCTACAGTTCGCTTTTACCCTCTCGACGCTGCGTAATGTGCTGGTCACGGTGCAAGAAGACACCGGCCCTCACAATAATCTGCCGCACGAGAACGCTCTCTATGACAAGCACCAAAGGTTTGTTCACCCGCTGTCTCTCAATCCTCTGCGGCACCGCTCTTCTGAGCACTAGCGTCCTGGCCAGTGACGACGCGTCCTGCAAGGCCGTGCGCATGGGCGTGGTCAACTGGACCGACGTGATCGCCACCAGCGGCATGGCTGACGTATTGCTCAACGGCCTCGGCTACGAAAGCAAGCAAACCAGCGCCGTGCAGCAAATCATCTTTGCCGGCATCCGCGACAAACGCCTCGATATTTTCCTCGGTTACTGGAAACCGGCGATGGACAAGAACATCGCGCCGTTCCTTGATGCCAAACAAGTGAAGGTCCTGGATAAGCCGAGCCTGGCCGACGCGCAGGCAACGCTCGCGGTGCCTCAGTACGTTGCGGACGCCGGGCTGAAAACCTTCGCCGACATCGCCAAGTTCAAAGACAAGCTCGGCGGCAAGATCTATGGCATCGAGCCCGGCAGTGGCGCCAACACCACGATCAAAACCATGATCGAGACCAATCACTTCGGCTTGAAAGACTTCAAGCTGATCGAGTCCGGTGAGGCCGGCATGCTCGCGGCCGTTCAGCGGGCGGTGAACCGTAAGGAGTTCGTGGTGTTCGTCGGTTGGACTCCGCACCCGATGAACATCAACATGAAAATCGCCTACCTGACCGGCAGCGAAGACGTTTATGGCCCCAACGAAGGCGCAGCGACGGTCTCGACTGTGACGTCCCCGGACTATGCCGAACGTTGCCCGAACGTGAACCGTTTGCTGGAGAACCTGACTTTCACCGCCGCTCAGGAAAGCCAGTTGATGGTGCCGATCATGGAGCGCAAGACGCCTCAGGACGTTGCCCGGCAATGGCTGCGTGATCATCCCGAAGACCTTCAGCGCTGGCTGGCCGGTGTGACCAGCTTTGAGGGCAAGGAGGGCGTGGCGACCGTTCTGGCCAGCTTGAAGCCCTAAACGCAAAACCTGTGGGAGCGAGCCTGCTCGCGAAGACGGAGTGTCAGTCGACATCAATGTTGACTGACACTCCGCTTTCGCGAGCGGGGCTCGCTCCCACAGGGGTTGGCCCCATCTCCTGAACGGGCACCAGACCCATGAAGCCTTACCCGATTTCTGAACAAATGTCGGCATTCGTCGAGAAAACCGTCAGCTTCAACAGCACCGACAGCAGCCTCGACGGTTTGCGCCAGGCCTACAGCACGATGTGCCGGGCGTTCACTCCGCCACGTCCCGCCGGGCTCTACGTGGTCGATTTCGAGTTGGCCGGTGTGTCGGTCCGATCCTATCAACCGCCGGTTTCACCTCCGACCGGCGGTGGACCGTGCATCGTGTATCTGCATGGCGGTGGTTGGGTGGTAGGGGATCTGGAATCCCACGATTTCATCTGCGCCGAACTGGCGTCGACACTCGGCGTACTGGTGATCGCGGTCGATTACCGATTGGCGCCGGAACATCCTTTTCCGGCGGCGTTCAATGATTGCCTGGGAGTCTGGCGCGCGCTGCGAAGCGGACCTTTTCGGCTTGATCCCGGACGAACGCTGGTGGCGGGGGACAGTGCCGGTGGCAATCTGGCTGCTGCGTTGTGTCTGGCGCTGCGGGATGCGGGCGAGCCGGTCCCGGCGGCGCAGGTTTTGATCTATCCGGGGCTGGGCGGTGATCGCTCGTTGCCGTCGCGTAGCGAATGCATCGACGCGCCATTGCTCGCCAGCAGTGATGTGGATTGTTATCACGCCCTGTACTTGCGCGGCACCCGACAGCCGGGCGCCTATGCGATGCCGTTGCTCGCCGGACACTTCGGCGGGCTGCCGCCGGCATTGATTGCCGTGGCGCAATTCGATCCGCTGCGCGATGACGGCGTGCTCTATGCCGAGCATCTCCAGGCCGCGGGTGTGCCCACCACGCTTTACTATGGAAAAGGGCTGGTTCATGGCTGTTTGCGGGCCCGGGGCCAGGTCGCCGAGGTCGACTTGCTGTATGAAACGCTGCTCGGGTTTTTGGCTGACAGGTTATGACGCTGCAAGGGGCATGCTCATTGGCGTAATTCGGGTTTATGATGCCGGACGGCAGAATAATAGAAGTCCCCCCAGGGATGACCTCGACCCCTTACGGAGCGCGCAATGCAGACTTTGTACCCGCAGATCAAACCCCACGCCCGGCACGATCTGGCCGTCGATGAAACTCACACCCTGTATGTCGACGAAAGCGGTTCACCGGAAGGTTTGCCGGTGGTGTTCATCCACGGCGGCCCCGGTGCCGGGTGTGATGCCCAGAGTCGACGGTACTTCGATCCGAACATGTACCGCATCGTGACCTTCGACCAGCGCGGTTGCGGGCGTTCCACGCCCCACGCCAGTCTTGAAAACAACACCACCTGGGATCTGGTCGCCGACCTTGAGCGCATTCGCAAACACCTGGGCATCGAAAAATGGGTGCTGTTTGGCGGCTCTTGGGGCTCGACCCTGGCGCTGGCCTACGCGCAAACCCACCCGGAGCGTGTACACGGTCTGATCCTGCGCGGGATTTTTCTCTGCCGTCCGCAGGAAATCGAGTGGTTCTACCAGTGTGGCGCCAGCCGTCTGTTCCCCGATTACTGGCAGGACTATGTCGCGCCGATTCCATTGGATGAGCGCGGCGACCTGCTCAGCGCTTTCCACAAGCGCCTGACCGGCAACGATCAGATCGCCCAGATGCATGCGGCCAAGGCCTGGTCCACCTGGGAAGGCCGGACCGCGACCTTGCGTCCGAATCCGCTGGTGGTCGATCGCTTCTCCGAGCCGCAGCGCGCATTGTCCATCGCACGTATCGAATGTCACTACTTCACCAACAATGCCTTCCTCGAGCCGAACCAGCTGATTCGCGACATGGGCAAGATCGCCCATTTGCCTGGCGTGATCGTCCACGGTCGTTATGACGTGATCTGCCCACTGGACAATGCCTGGGAACTGCATCAGGCCTGGCCGAACAGTGAACTCCAGGTGATCCGCGACGCCGGCCACGCCGCGTCCGAGCCGGGCATCACCGATGCACTGGTGCGTGCCGCCGGGCAGATGGCTCGCCGCTTGCTCGACCTGCCGCCCGAAGAAGCATGAAAGGCCTGCTGCAACGCGTGCATGGCGCGCGAGTCGAGGTAGCGGGGGAAGTGGTGGGGGCGGTCGATCAGGGATTATTGGTGCTGGTGGCGGTAGAGCCCGAGGATACTCGTGCCAGCGCCGACAAACTTCTGCATAAACTGCTTAACTATCGAGTATTCAGTGACGCCGAGGGCAAGATGAATCTGTCTTTGGCGGATGTAGGCGGCGGGTTGCTGCTGGTCTCGCAGTTCACCCTGGCCGCAGACACCAAGAGCGGGTTGCGCCCGAGTTTTTCGACCGCTGCCCCTCCGGCCCTGGGCGAGGAGCTTTTCGACTATTTATTAAGCAAAGCGAAACAGGTGCATGGCACTGTGGCATCAGGTAGATTCGGCGCGGATATGCAGGTGCACTTGGTCAACGATGGCCCGGTCACCTTCCTGTTACAGACGTGAAAGCACTTGAAACATGTTTTTCAGGGCTTTTCGACTGAAAACAGGGGTTTTTCGCGATAAATACTTTGTTACCCCTGATGCGTTGTAACGCGGCCTACTAGATAATCGCGCGCTACGGGGATCAGCGTTCGTTGGTCCATTTTGACTTAGGTAGAGACTTGTCCGAGACCTGTTGGGGAATCATTTAGCCCCATAGGAGTCGGAACAATGCTCGCCAACCTGGCATATAGATAGCTGGCCGTTGGTTTTTTGATCTGTTTTCGGCGAGGGTTGCTCGTGATTGTTACTCCCTGTAATGCACCAAAATTGACTGCCAAACGGTTCCGAAGCGCTCTGGTAGCGGGCTCTGCACTGCTCTGCTTGCTCAGCGCCGGCCAGATTTGGGCATTCAATCTGGAGGATGTATCGGTCAAGGCGAAAGAGCTGGCCGGACAAAAATACGAAGCCCCGCGCAGTAACCTGCCGAACGAATTCCGCGAAATGAAATTCGCGGACTATCAAAAAATTCGTTTCCGCACTGAAAAAGCCGAGTGGGCCGATCAGAAAACCCCGTTCAAGCTTTCGTTCTATCACCAGGGCATGCACTTCGACACGCCGGTGAAAATCAACGAAATCACGGCTAACACCGTCGAAGAGATCAAATACGACCCAACTCGTTTCGATTTCGGCGATGTGAAGTTCGATCCTAAAGCTACCGAACAACTGGGTTATGCCGGTTTCCGTGTGCTTTACCCGATCAACAAGGCCGATAAGCAAGACGAAATCATGACCATGCTCGGCGCGAGCTACTTCCGCGTTGTCGGCAAGGGTCACACCTATGGCTTGTCCGCTCGCGGCATGGCCATCGATACCGCATTGCCGTCCGGCGAAGAATTCCCGCGCTTCACCGAATTCTGGATTCAACGGCCAAAACCGGGTGACAAACACCTGGTGATCTTCGCGCTGCTGGATTCGCCACGCGCCACCGGTGCTTATCGTCTGACCCTGCGTCCTGGCAGCGACACCATTGTCGACGTCAAGGCCCGCATGTTCCTGCGTGACAAGGTCACCAAGCTTGGCGTTGCGCCGCTGACCAGCATGTTCCTGTTCGGCGCCAACCAGCCGTCGAAAGTGCTGAACTACCGTCGTGAACTGCACGATTCCAGCGGTCTGTCGATTCATGCCGGCAACGGCGAATGGATCTGGCGTCCACTGAACAATCCAAAACACTTGGCCGTGAGCAACTACTCGATCGAAAACCCGCGTGGTTTCGGCTTGCTGCAACGTGGCCGCGACTTTAGCCACTACGAAGACCTCGACGACCGCTACGACAAGCGCCCAAGTGCCTGGATCGAACCAAAAGGCGATTGGGGCAAGGGTTCCGTCGATCTGGTAGAGATTCCGACTGCCGACGAAACCAACGACAATATCGTTGCGTTCTGGAGCCCGGAAAAACTGCCTGAGCCTGGTCAGCCGCTGGACGTCGCCTATCGCATGCACTGGACCATCGACGAAGCCGCACTTCACGCACCGGACAGCGCCTGGGTCCAACAGACCCTGCGTTCCACGGGTGACGTGAAACAGTCCAACCTGATCCGTCAGCCGGATGGCAGCGTTGCCTATCTGGTGGACTTCGAAGGTCCGTCCCTGGCAGCACTGCCGGAAACCGCGGACGTTCGCAGCCAGGTCAGCGTGGGCGACAATGCCGAGCTGGTCGAAAACAGCGTGCGTTACAACCCTGAAACCAAGGGCTGGCGCCTGACCCTGCGGATGAAAATCAAGGATCCGGGCAAGCCTACCGAGATGCGTGCGGCACTGGTCGAGAACATCGTGCCGGGCGACCTCTCCAAGAACTCGCTGCCAGTCTCCAACTCTTCGGTTGCCAAGGCCGATAAAGTGGCCGCCAAGCAACAAGAGAAGGCGGACAAGGAAGCCAAGGAAGCCAAGGACGCCAAGCAAGCCGAAGCCAAGCAGGCTGACGCCAAGCCAGTTGCCGATACCAAGGAAAAGGACAAGGACAACAAAGACGCCAAGCAGCCTGTTGCTGCGGACGCGGCCCCAGCCACACCGGAATCGGCAGCGACGGAAGAAGTCCTGACCGAGACCTGGAGCTACCAGTTGCCTGCCGATGAGTAATTCTCAACTACAGCCAGAGACTCTTGCCGAGTATCTGGCGCATCTACCGATGACCGACCAGCAGCGCGCGGAACTCGCGGGCTGCCAGTCCTTCAGCGAACTGCACCAACGTCTGTCGTCTTCGACGTTCGACGCTCCGACCGAGGCTGCCCAAGCCTCGGTGGGCCGTCGCCTGACCCTGAGCACTGCTGAAGAACTGGAAGAAGCGGAAATGCTGGCGGTCGACGCCAGTGGTCGGGTTTGCCTCAAGGCCACCCCGCCGATCCGTCGGACCAAAGTCGTGCCGGAGCCGTGGCGCACCAACATTCTGGTGCGTGGCTGGCGGCGTCTGACCGGTCGCACCAATCCCCCGGCCCCGCCGAAGGACGAGAACGTGCTGCCGGCGGCTCGCTGGCGCACCGTCGGTTCGATCCGCCGTTACATTCTGCTGGTCCTGATGCTTGGCCAGACCATCGTCGCCGGCTGGTACATGAAAGGCATCATGCCGTACCAGGGCTGGTCGTTCGTCGACCTGAACGAGGTTCTGCACCAGCCGATCCTGAAAACCGTCACGCAAGTGCTGCCGTATGCGCTGCAAACCAGCATCCTGATTCTGTTCGGGATTCTGTTCTGCTGGGTCTCGGCCGGTTTCTGGACGGCGCTGATGGGCTTCCTCGAATTGCTCACTGGCCACGACAAATACCGGATCTCCGGTAAAAGTGCTGGCAACGAGCCGATTGCCAAGGACGCGCGCACTGCACTGGTGATGCCGATCTGCAACGAAGACGTGCCACGGGTGTTTGCCGGTTTGCGTGCGACCTTCGAGTCGGTTGCAGCCACGGGTGACCTGGATCGCTTCGACTTCTTCGTCCTCAGTGACAGTAATGACGCGGACATCTGCGTGGCCGAGCAGCAAGCCTGGCTGGACGTCTGCCGTGAAGCCAAGGGTTTCGGCAAGATTTTCTATCGCCGTCGTCGCCGTCGTGTGAAACGTAAAAGCGGCAACCTCGACGACTTCTGCCGTCGCTGGGGCGGTGACTACAAGTACATGGTCGTGCTCGACGCGGACTCCGTAATGAGCGGTGACTGCCTGACCAGCCTGGTGCGCTTGATGGAAGCCACGCCGGACGCCGGGATCATCCAGACCGCGCCGCGTGCGTCGGGCATGGACACCCTTTATGCGCGTATGCAGCAGTTTGCTACCCGCGTGTACGGTCCGTTGTTCACCGCCGGCCTGCACTTCTGGCAGTTGGGTGAATCCCACTACTGGGGCCACAACGCGATCATCCGCATGAAGCCGTTCATCGAGCACTGCGCCTTGGCGCCGTTGCCGGGTAAAGGTGCTTTTGCCGGTGCGATTCTGTCCCACGACTTCGTCGAAGCTGCGCTGATGCGCCGTGCCGGCTGGGGCGTGTGGATTGCCTACGATTTGCCGGGCAGCTACGAAGAACTGCCGCCGAACCTGCTGGACGAACTCAAGCGTGACCGTCGCTGGTGCCACGGTAACCTGATGAACTTCCGCCTGTTCCTGGTCAAGGGCATGCACCCGGTGCACCGTGCGGTGTTCCTGACCGGCGTGATGTCTTACCTGTCGGCACCGTTATGGTTCTTCTTCCTGGTGTTGTCGACGGCGCTGCTGGCGGTCAACACCTTGATGGAACCGCAGTACTTCCTTGAGCCGCGTCAGCTCTATCCGCTGTGGCCGCAATGGCACCCGGACAAAGCAATTGCGCTGTTCTCGACGACGATTGTGCTGTTGTTCCTGCCGAAGCTGTTGAGCATCATCCTGATCTGGGCCAAGGGCGCGAAAGAGTTCGGTGGCAAGTTCAAGGTGACCTTGTCGATGCTGCTGGAGATGCTGTTCTCCATGCTGCTGGCGCCGGTGCGGATGATTTTCCACACCCGTTTCGTCCTCGCCGCGTTCCTCGGCTGGGCCGCGACCTGGAATTCGCCACAACGTGACGACGACTCCACGCCATGGAGCGAAGCGGTCAAGCGCCACGGTCCGCAAACCTTGCTGGGCTTCTTCTGGGCCCTGCTGGTGGTCTGGCTGAACCCGAGCTTCCTGTGGTGGCTGGTGCCGATCGTCGGTTCGTTGATGCTGTCGATCCCGGTATCGGTGATTTCCAGTCGTGTCGGCCTGGGCCTCAAGTCCCGTGACGAAAGCCTGTTCCTGATCCCTGAGGAATACAATCCGCCGCAGGCGTTGCTGGCAACCGATCAGTACACCCACGAAAACCGTTGGCATGCACTGAACGACGGTTTCATCCGTGCGGTGGTCGATCCACAGCAGAACGCCTTGGCGTGCTCGCTGGCGACCTCGCGTCACGGTCAGGCCGAGCCGATCGAATGGTTGCGCATCGAGCGGGTGCGTCACGCATTGAAAGTCGGGCCTGACGGCCTGAACAACAATGAGCGTGTGCAATTGCTGAGCGACCCGGTGGCATTGGCTCGCTTGCATGAGCAGATCTGGAATGAAGGCCATCCCGAGTGGCTGGCAGCCTGGCGCAAATCGGTGAAAGCCGATCCCCATGCGCCGCTGCTACCGCTCAAACCACTGAGTGCGCAGCCTCAGTTGGCCTGACGAGAAACCCCGCGAAAGCGGGGTTTTTTTTGCGCTGCTGATCGTTAGAGCAACAATTCCTGCTTAAACCCTTGTGCAAACGGAGGCATGACCATGGTCTGCGTCACCCACGAGATGGGCTTTGCACGGGAAGTCGCGGATCGAGTGCTGTTCTTCGATCACGGCAAATTGCTGGAAGATGCCTCGCCGGCCGAGTTCTTCGATGCGCCGAAGGATCCGCGGGCGCAGGCCTTCTTGCGTCAGGTTTTGTAGCTTGAGCGCCTGTCGTGACGCCTTCGCGGGCAAGCCTCGCTCCTACAGTATTGTGTCGTGGCTCAATCGAGCGATACGCAAAGTCCTGTAGGCGCGAGGCTTGCCCGCGAAGGCATCACCTCGGTTTCAAACCTTGAACCTGCCCACCAGCATCTGCAGATGCGTCCCCAGGCGCGCCAGCTCGACGCTGGACGCCGCGGTCTCTTCACTGGCTGCCGAGGTCTGCTCGGACACATCGCGCACGTTCAGCACGCTCCGGTTGATCTCCTCGGCCACTGCGGTTTGCTGCTCGGCAGCGGCGGCAATCTGCTGGTTCATCGATTGAATCGCCGACACCGTGCGGGTGATGCTTTCCAGCGAGCTACCGGCGCGGCGGGTCAGTTCGACGCTGCTGTCGGTCAGGCTGCGGCTGTTGTCCATGATGGTCGCCACTTGCTGGGTGCCGGTTTGCAGGCCGACGATCAGCTCTTCGATTTCCTCGGTGGACTTCTGAGTGCGCTGGGCCAGGCTGCGCACCTCGTCGGCGACCACCGCGAAACCACGTCCGGCCTCACCGGCACGGGCGGCTTCAATCGCGGCGTTGAGGGCCAGAAGGTTGGTTTGTTGGGCCACGGATTTGATCACGTCCAGCACGCTGCCGATCTTGTCGCTCTCGCGTTTCAGATCACCCATGGCCGCTGTGGAATTGCCGACCTCAAGGGCCAGGCGCTCGATCTGAGCGATGGCCTCTCCGACCACTTTGTCACCTTCGCGGGCCTGCTGATCGGCGGCGACGGCGGCTTCGGAGGCTTCTTCGGCGTTTCGCGCGACTTCCTGCACGGTGGCCGTCATTTCGTTCATTGCCGTGGCCACCTGATCGGTCTCGACCTTCTGGCTGTTGACCCCGGCGCTGGTCTGTTCGGTGACGGCGGACAGTTCTTCGGCGGCGCTGGCGATTTGCGTTACGCCATCGCTGATACCACCGATCAGTTCGCGCAGGCCCAGAGTCATGTTCTGCATGGCACGCTGGAGCTGGCCCAATTCGTCGCGACGTTCAGAAACAAGGTTTTGCGTCAGGTCGCCAGCCGCCACGCGTTCGGCGACTTTGAGGGTCTGGTTCAGCGGAACCACGATCTGGCGAGTGATCGCCCATGCCGCCAGCAAGCCAAACGCCAGGGCCAGAACGGTGGCCATCAGCAGCAGGTTCTTGGCGTGTGCTGCGTCGGTGTCGCGGACGATGGTTTGTGACACGGTGAGTTTTTTACTGACGTCGAGCAAGATATCGCCTTGCGCGGCCATGCGCTTGAGGGCGGCGGCGCTGGCTACTTGCGAGTCGCGGAACTGGCTGACGGCGGCACGATAGGCCTTGAGCGAATCGCTGGCCTGCTGCAGGTTGGCAATGTGCTGTTCCGGCAGTTTGGAGGGCAGGCTTTCGAGGTTCTTCAGGGCGTTGTCGATGGCGTCCAGTGCAGGTTGCTCGGCCTCGGTCTTGCCGCTGTAGGTGTAGCCGCGCACCTGGAAGCGTGCCTGCTGAATCAGTTTGCTCAGGTCGATCACGCTGTTGAAGTCGGCGACGCTGTCGCCTTGCAGCATGGACTTTTCGACTTCAGCGACGCGGGCCACGGCGTTATCGGCGGTGGCGCCCAGTTTGCTGCGGGCGTCTTCGCGGTTGGCACCGGCCAGGGTCATCGCGATGAAGGCTTGCTTGTACTGGCTGACGGCGGCCAGTTGCTGGTCAATCATCGCCGCATCAGCAGGCTGTTCGATCAATTTGCGTGCGGTTTGCAGGCCTGTGTCGAGTTGGCTCAACAGATCGTTGACGGCGCCCGGGCCTTGTTCGCCTCGGCGCATTTCGTAGTCCAGACGGGCCAGGCGCAGGTCTTTGGTCTGGTTGTTGAGGCTGGCAATGAACCCCAGCTTGTCGCCCCGGCTCATCACGCCCGTCAGGCCGGTCCAGGCGGTGAAGGTGATCAGCAGCGTCAGCAGCAGCACCAGACCGAAACCGATCCCCAGTTTGCGATTGACGCTTACGTTTCCCAGACTCTCGGTTAGCCAACGGTACATGCTGCTACTCCCTCGGACTACAAATTGGTTTTATGGGAGCTGTATCGGCCGGCGGCCGGGTATCTGTAGGTACAGCGCGGTATTCAGGGCGAGTAAATCCCTGTGGCGAGGGAGCTTGCTCCCGTCCGGCTGCGAAGCAGTCGCAAATCAGGCTGAGATGGTTTTGCAGGAATAAATCGGTGGCCGCGGCGCGCCCAAACGGGAGCAAGCTCCCTCGCCACAGTGACCGTGCTTGATCTTAAAAGAGGCGGGCGAGCAGGGCGGTGACGGCGGTTTCGACGCGCAGGATGCGCTCGCCAAGTTGTACCGGTTGCAGGCCAGACTTGGCCAGCAGGTCGATTTCGTAAGGGATCCAGCCGCCTTCGGGGCCGATGGCCAGGGTCACCGGTTCATTCAGGCCGCGAGGGCAGGGCGGGTAATTGCCCGGGTGACCCACCAGGCCTAGGGTGCCTTCGGAAATGGCCGGCAGCCGATCTTCGACGAACGGCTTGAAGCGCTTCTCGATGACGATTTCCGGCAGCACGCTGTCCCGGGCCTGTTCCAGGCCGAGGATCAATTGCTCGCGAATCGCTTCAGGTTCCAGAAACGGCGTCTGCCAGAAGCTCTTCTCGACGCGATAGCTGTTCACCAGGATGATTCGTGGCACACCCATGGCCGCCACGGTCTGAAACACCCTGCGCAGCATTTTCGGCCGTGGCAGGGCCAATATCAGTGTCAGGGGCAGCTTGGTCGGCGGCGGCTGGTCAAGGGTGACGCGCAATTCTGCTTCATCAGCGTCCAGGCGCAGCACTTCGGCCGCACCCATCAGGCCGCCGATACGCCCGACGCGCATGCTGTCACCCACTTCACAGCGGTGGACTTCCTGCATGTGCGTCAACCGGCGATCACGCAGGATCACCCGGTCGGCCGCAATGAAATCGGCCTCTTCGAGGAGCAGCAGGTTCACGGCTGGGTCGCTGGCGGCTGGTCGTTGTGATCGTCTGCCGGCTGGTTGTCCGGCTGATCGTCTGGATGATCGCCGCGCTTGCTGATCAGACCGCCGAACAGGATGCCGATCTCGAACAACAACCACATCGGTACAGCCAACAGCGTCTGCGAGAAGATGTCCGGTGGTGTCAGGATCATGCCGACCACGAAGCAGCCGATGATCACGTAAGGGCGGATTTTCTTCAGGTATTTGACGTCGACCACGCCGATCCATACCAGCAGCACCACAGCCACCGGGATCTCGAACGCCACGCCGAAGGCAAAGAATAGCGTCATGACGAAGTCGAGGTAGCTGCTGATGTCAGTCATCATTTCCACGCCGGCCGGGGTGGCGGCGGCGAAGAACTTGAAGATCAGCGGGAACACCAGGTAATAGGCGAATGCCATGCCGGCGTAGAACAGCATGATGCTGGACACCAGCAACGGCACGGCGATGCGCTTCTCATGCTTGTACAGGCCCGGCGCGATGAAGCCCCAGATCTGATGCAGGATCACCGGGATTGCCAGGAACAGCGAGACCATCATGGTCAGCTTCAATGGCGTCAGGAACGGCGACGACACGTCGGTGGCGATCATCGTTGCGCCCACGGGCAAATACTGGCGCAGCGGCGTCGAAACGAAGGTATAGATCTGCTGGGTGAAGGCGAACAACCCGGCGAAGATGATGAAGATCGCCGCTACGCAACGCAGCAGGCGGGTACGCAACTCGGTGAGGTGCGAAACCAGCGGCATGTGCTGGTCGTTTTCAGGAAGATCGCTCATGGGGCTCGCGGCGCCAGTGTTGGGTCATGAGGGGCCGGCGCAACAGGCGCAGCCGCAGGCGTGGCAGGTTCAACCGGTGGCGTTGCAACAACGGGTGCAGGTGCTTCTACGGCGACGACAGGTGCTGGCTCGGCGGCGGGGGCATGAATCGTTTGCTCCGCGATCGGTTCAACAGGCTGAACGGGCGTGGCCTCCTGCTGGGTCGGCGTGAAAATCTTCCGCGCCTCCTGTTCCAGCGACAGGATGTGCTCGTTGTGCAGTTGCCGACGAATCTCGTCGGCACCGATTTCACGTTCAACTTCCTGTTTGATCGCGTTGAAGCTGCGCTTCAGGCGACCGACCCACAGGCCTGCGGTGCGCGCAGCGCCCGGCAGGCGCTCGGGGCCCAGCACTAGCAGGGCGACGAGGCCGACGAGCAGCAGTTCAGAGAAGCTGATACCAAACATTAGTCAGTGCTCACACGTCTTTGCGGATCGGCTCTTCGACTTTTTGCGCCTGCACGTCGATGGTGTGCGGCTGGTTCACGGACTGCGTGGTCTGTGGCTGAACAGGTGGAACCGGTTGCGCCGGAGTCACGGTAGGATCGGCCGGTTTCTCGTCATCGTTCATGGCTTTCTTGAAACCCTTGATCGACTCGCCCACGTCAGTACCGAGGTTTTTCAGTTTCTTGGTGCCGAACACCAGCACGACAACAACCAGGATGACGATCCAGTGTTTCCAGTCAAAAATGCCCATGTTGCTGCTCCTCTCTAATAGTTGTTCAGGCGGACGGGCGCGAGGCTTTCTCGGCGTGTCCGGACAGACCGAAACGACGGTCCAGTTCATCGAGTACAGCCTGTGGATGCTGCCCCAGTTGGGCGAGCATGACCATGCTGTGGAACCACAGGTCGGCGGTCTCGTAGATCACATCGCTGCAGTCGCCGCTGATGGCGGCATCCTTGGCGGCAATGATGGTTTCGACCGACTCTTCGCCGACTTTTTCCAGAATCTTGTTCAAGCCCTTGTGGTACAGGCTGGCGACATACGAGCTGTCAGCGGCAGCGCCTTTGCGCTCTTCCAGCACCTCGGCCAGACGGGTCAGGGTGTCACTCATGGCTGTGTCCTGCGGAATAAATGGCGTGCGGGTCCTTGAGCACGGGATCGACGGTTTTCCAGTCGCCGTTCTCGAAGACGCGGTAGAAGCAGCTCTGCCGACCGGTATGGCAAGCAATGTCGCCGATCTGCTCGACCATCAGGATGATCACGTCGGCGTCACAGTCCAGGCGCATCTCATGCAGCGTTTGCACGTGGCCGGACTCCTCGCCCTTGCGCCACAGCTTGCCACGGGAACGTGACCAGTAAATGGCACGGTTCTCGGCAGCGCTCAGTTCCAGTGATTCGCGGTTCATCCAGGCCATCATCAGGACGCGCCCGGTCTTGTGATCCTGGGCAATCGCCGGCACCAGGCCGTCTGCGTCCCACTTGATCTCGTCCAGCCAGTTTTTCATCTTCGACTCCGACAGCGGGTTCCACACTTCATGAGCAGAACCCAAGCGTTCAAACAGTGTGCCAGCGTGCGGGGGCGCTGGCTATCGGCGAACGACCAGATACAAACCGACGGCCACCATGATTCCGGCCGGCCAATGACCCATATCGCTCAATGGCCCGCCGGCCAGCAGAATGGCGCCGCCCGCCAGGTGAGCGCAGCCGAGCAGGCGCAGGAACCAGTCGTCCTTGCGCTTGTGCCACGGTGGCGGCGGATCGTTGGCGTGGGGCTGGGACATGCGTTCGAGCAGGTCACGGGCCATGTTGGCCAGGTGCGGAATCTGTTCGAACTGGCTCTGCACGTTGCCGAGCAGGGCTTTGGGGCTGACGCGCTCACGCATCCAGCGTTCGAGGAACGGCTGGGCGGTGTTCCACAGATCGAGATCCGGGTACAGCTGACGGCCGAGGCCTTCGATGTTCAGCAAGGTTTTTTGCAGCAACACGAGTTGCGGCTGCACTTCCATGTTGAAGCGGCGAGCGGTCTGGAACAGGCGCATCAGTACTTGGCCGAATGAAATATCTTTTAACGGTTTTTCGAAGATCGGCTCGCACACGGTGCGGATCGCTGCCTCGAATTCGTTGAGCTTGGTTTCTGCCGGTACCCAGCCCGAATCGATGTGCAACTGCGCCACACGACGGTAGTCACGCTTGAAGAACGCGAACAGGTTACGCGCCAGGTAATCCTGATCTTCAGGGGTCAGGCTGCCGACGATGCCGCAGTCGATCGCAATGTATTGCGGGCTCCACGGGTTGACGGTGCTGACAAAGATGTTGCCCGGGTGCATGTCGGCGTGGAAGAAACTGTCGCGGAACACTTGGGTGAAGAAGATTTCCACACCCCGTTCGGCGAGCATCTTCATGTCGGTGCGCTGGTCGGCCAGGGTCGCGAGGTCGGTGACCTGAATCCCGTAGATGCGCTCCATTACCAGCACTTTCGGCCGGCACCAGTCCCAATAGACTTGTGGCACATACAGCAGCGGCGAGCCTTCGAAGTTGCGCTTCAACTGGCTGGCATTGGCCGCTTCGCGCAGTAGGTCGAGTTCGTCGTAGATGGTTTTTTCGTAGTCCTGGACCACGTCCACCGGGTGCAGCAAACGTGCATCGGCCGAGAGTTTTTCGGCGGCGCGGGCGAGGATGAACAGCCACGCCAGGTCCTGGGCAATGATCGGTTTCAGGCCCGGGCGTATCACCTTGACCACCACTTCTTCGCCGGTCTTCAGTTGCGCGGCATGCACCTGCGCCACCGAGGCTGAGGCCAGCGGTTCGACGTCGAAACGGCTGAACACTTCACTGATCTTTTTGCCGAGCTGCTCTTCGATCAGGTTGACCGACACTTGCGAGTCGAACGGCGGCACACGGTCCTGCAGCTTCATCAACTCATCGGCGATGTCTTCGGGCAGCAGGTCGCGACGCGTCGAAAGGATCTGCCCGAACTTGATGAAAATCGGCCCAAGGTCCTGCAACGCCAGGCGCAATCGCGCACCACGGCTCAGGTCCAGCGTCTTGCGCGGGAACCAGCGCCACGGCAAGGCGTAGCGCAGCGCCAGGAGAAACCAGGGCAGCGGCAGGGCGAACAGCAGGTCATCGAGGCGGTAGCGAATCACAACGCGCTGGATGCGCAACAAACGGCGGACGGCAAGCAGCTTCATGCGTTATCGCTTGGGTCGAGGGATCGGGAAAGGCGCTCGAAACGCGCCTCGAGACGTTCCAGATCGAGCTTGATCTGGTCCAGTTCACTGAAACGGGCTTCGGCTTCGCGCTGACCGACGAGGGTGCGCGATTCTTCGGCCAGGTATTCGCCAAGATTCTGATTCAGGCTGGCGAAACCTTGCTGATACCAGCGTGCGCGGCTGCGCAGGTGACCTCCGACCAGTTGCGTGGCGACCGGGCCGAGCCAGCGCGAGAGTTCGTACTCCCAGTCCAGCTCAAGGTCCTGAAGGATCGCCGCCAGCTCCAGCAGCACGCCGCTGTCACCGTCGAGCTCGACTTCAGGGCCATGCAGCACCGAGGTCTTTTCCTTGCTCATCGCCAGTTTCAACAGGCTGGAGGCCGGTGCACGCAACGTGCAGTCAGCGCCGGTTTCCCAGTGGGACGCGAGCATCAGGCCTTCGTCGCTGGGCAGGATGAACAGTTGCAGCGCCGGGCTGCGGCAGTCGACGGCAATCACCCTGCCGCTCAAATGCGCCAGTCGCGGTAGCGCCGTGCTGTCGAGACGCAGCACCCGGTTCAGACCGAGTTCAACGCTGGCGAGCAGGCCGGCCAGCAACATCAGGGTTTGATGCCGCGGTGCAGGGCGACGATGCCTGCGGTCATGTTGTGGTAGGTCACGCGGTCGAAACCGGCCTCGACCATCATCGACTTCAGGGTTTCCTGATTCGGGTGCATGCGGATCGATTCGGCCAGGTAGCGATAGCTTTCCGAGTCGTTGGTGATCAGCTTGCCCATCAACGGCATGAAGGCGAACGAGTAGGCGTCGTAGGCTTTGGACATCAGCGCATTGGTCGGCTTGGAGAATTCCAGCACCAGCAAACGGCCGCCCGGTTTCAGTACTCGCAGCATCGAGCGCAGGGCGTCTTCTTTATGGGTCACGTTGCGCAGACCGAACGCGATGGTCACGCAGTCAAAATGGTTGTCCGGGAACGGCAGCTTTTCAGCGTCGGCCTGAACGAACTCGACATTACCGGCCACACCCAGATCCAGCAGGCGGTCACGACCGACCTTGAGCATGGATTCGTTGATGTCGGCCAACACCACCTGGCCGGTCGGGCCAACGAGGTGCGAGAACTTCTTGGTCAGGTCGCCTGTGCCGCCGGCGATGTCCAGCACGCGGTTACCGGTGCGAACACCCGACAGCTCGATCGCAAAACGCTTCCACAGACGGTGCATGCCGCCCGACAGGAGGTCGTTCATCAAGTCGTACTTGGCGGCTACCGAGTGGAAAACCTCAGCGACTTTTTCCGCTTTCTGGCTTTCCGGTACGTTTTTGAAGCCGAAGTGAGTGGTGGGTTCGGCATCGCTGCCTTTGCGCTGATCAGTCATATCGCTGTCACCAAAAGAGAATGCGGGACATTCTAATCCCGGTGGCCTGCTTTGTCTTGGCAAGGCTGAAGGTAAGATAGGCAACCACCGGGACGTTTTGCCGCAGCAGCGGTCAAGATGCTTCAGGAAAGTATCCATAAAGCAGGAGTCATTCGATGGCCCGTATTAGTGTTGAGCGTGCCCACGGCCTGGGCAAGGAAGCAGCCCGCGAGAAGGCTGATCTGTTGGCGCAGAAGCTGTCCGATCAATATGGCCTGGAGCCGCAATGGTCCGGCGACACCCTGAACCTCAAACGTTCCGGTGTGAAAGGCGCGGTACATGTCAGCGAAGATTCGATCCGCGTCGATGTGGAGTTGGGCCTGATGATGTCGGCCATGAGCGGCATGATCAAATCGGAAATCGAAAAAGCCCTTGATAAGGCCTTGGTCTGATTCCGGATTGAAATCCCTTCATCTGTAGGAGTGAGCCTGCTCGCGATAGCGGTCTGTCAGTCGAAATCAATGTCGACTGACAGACCGCTATCGCGAGCAGGCTCACTCCTGCATTTGTTTTGTGTGAAGCCAAAGTTTTATGTCAGTTGTTAGGGTGCCGTTTCTAATTTTTCTCCCTACTTTGTGCCTGAGCCCGACACTTTCGCGGGCAGTTCCTCAAACCTTCTGCGCGTGAGGTGCACCATGGCCAAAGTTATTTTGAAGAAAAAAATCGACGCTTCGACTACTGCTCTGGGCGACGTCAAATCCTATGCCCGCAAGATCTGGCTGGCAGGCCTAGGGGCCTACACCAAGGTCGGTCAAGAGGGCAGCGAGTACTTTCAAGAGTTGATCAAGGCTGGTCAAACTGTTGAAACCAAAGGTAAAAAAGTTGTTGCCGAGAAACTTGAAGCGGCTAACACAGAGATTGAAGAAGCCAAGAGTGAAGTGAGCACTTTCAAAGGCAAGGTCGAAGTTCAACTCGACAAGGTCGAGAAGGCTTTTGACTCGCGTGTCGCAAGTGCCTTGAATCGTATCGGCATTCCGTCTAAACATGACGTTGAGACACTCTCTGCTAAGCTCGATGAGCTGACGGCATTGCTCGAACGCGTCGCGCGTAAATCTTAAGGAGAACGGGATGGCTGGTAAAAAGAACACCGAAAAAGAAGGCAGCTCGTGGATCGGGAAAGTCGAAGACTACTCCCGCAAAATCTGGCTTGCTGGTTTAGGCGTGTACTCGAAGATCGACACTGACGGCAGCAAGCTCTTCGATACATTGGTTAAAGACGGCGAGAAAGCCGAGAAGCTCACCAAGAGCGCTGTCGGCAAGAAAGTCGATGCCGCCAAGGACTCCGCTTCGTCGGCCAAGTCGCGCATCAGCGGCGTGAAAGATCGTGCACTGGGCAAGTGGGATGAGCTGGAAGGGGCTTTTGACAAGCGCCTGAACAGCGCCATTTCGCGCCTGGGTGTACCGAGCCGCAATGAAGTGAAAGCGCTGCACAGCAAGGTCGATACCCTGACCAAGCAGATCGAGAAACTCACCGGCGCCAAGGTTGCACCTGTTGCGGCGAAAACCGCAGCGGCCAAACCTGCTGCTAAACCAGCCGCCAAAAGCGCTGCCAAGCCACTGGTAAAAGCGGCTGCCAAACCGGTCGCCAAAGCCGCGTCGAAAGTCGCATCCGCCGCCAAGTCCGCTACCAAGACTGCCGCCGCCAAACCTGCAGCAGCCAAGACAGCGGTCAAATCGGTTGCTGCCAAAGCCGCCGCCAAACCAGCAGCAAAACCGGCTGCCAAAACTGCAGCGGCCAAACCGGCAGCCAAGCCAGCGGCAAAACCTGCCGCAGCGAAGAAGCCAGCAGTGAAGAAACCGGCCACGCCTAAGGCTGCCGCGCCAAAACCAGCAGTGGCTGCCGCCAAACCGGCGACCCCGGTCAGCACGTCGAACTCCGCTGCTGCACCGACCCCTGCTGTAACCCCGACTGTCGCGCCAGCTCCATCGACGCCAACCAGTCAGTCCTGATTTTTCAGGGCTCAAGAAAACGCCCGGCCTGCAAAGGTCGGGCGTTTTTGTTTGTGCGCGATTTCATACACACCGCAGAACCCTTGTGGGAGTGAGCCTGCTCGCGATTGCGGTGTGTCATTCAACATTGATATTGACTGACCCGGCGACATCGCGAGCAGACTCGCTCCCACAGTGAAATGTGTTTATCCAGTGAAAGGGTTACTCGTGTTCTTCGAGGTATTGCAGGGCCAGGTGCTCGGTCGCCACTTTGATCGGCGGCAGCAAATGCGGCGCCACCAGCATCATGATCTGATACACCACCAACCTGACTTCACCCTCGCGATCAAGAATCCGCTGATAGTCCAGTGAGAACAGCAGCGTCATGGTGATCTGCTCCACCAACTGCCCCAGCGCTTGAGTGTCACTGACCAACTGCCCTTGCGCCTTCAATCGCGCCAGCAACGAAGCCAGCGTGCGCTTCAGTGCATTGAGCAGATTGCGGATGCCCTTGGCCAGTTTCGGCAGGCGCCCGGCCAGGTTTGACAGGTCCTGGAACAGAAACCGGTAATGGGCCAGCCGCTCGACGATCAAGTGCAGGAACAGCCAGTAATCCTCCGGTGCCAGCTCCACGTCGGCCGGAGGATCAAGCAGTGGCGCAAGCTCGGCCTGGAAACGCTCGAACAAGCCGAGAATCAACGGTTCCTTGCCGTGGAAGTGGTAGTAGAGATTGCCCGGGCTGATGCCCATTTCGTTGGCAACTTCCATGGTGGAAACGTTCGGTTCACCCTTCTGATTGAACAATTGCAGGGCACATTCGAGGATCCGGTCGCGGGTTTTCATCCAGTCTTCTTAATGGTCGGGTCATGCCACGGCAGGCGTGTGCCGTGGTTCGTTGTCAGTCAGCGCACACGCACGTAAGTACCGGGTGCCGCCTCCATCGGTGGATAGTTCTGGTTGCCGAGGGCCATGTGGGTTTCTTTTTGCGCGCCCGAGCGTTCCTGAATCCAGCTCAGCCATTGGGTCCACCAACTGCCGTCGACTTGCTTGGCGTCGTAATACCACGCTCGTGGGTCGCTGCTCAGTTTCGCGCTCTCGACGAAGTTGGCCTTCGGGTTGCTCGGCGGGTTGAGGATGCTCTGCACATGACCGCTGTTGGACAGGACGAAACGTCGCTCGCCACCCAGCAGCAGCGTCGAGCGATACACCGCGTCCCACGGCGTGATGTGGTCGTTGATGCCGGCCACGCTGAAGCTGTCGACCGTGACTTTCTGCAAGTCGATCGGCGTGCCGCACACTTCAAGGCCGCCCGGATGACTCAGTGGATTGTGCTTGAAGAAGTCCAGCAGGTCGCCATGCAAGGCTGCCGGCAACCGGGTGTTGTCGTTGTTCCAGTAGAGGATGTCGAACGCTGGAGGCTCCTTGCCCAACAGGTAGTTATTGACGAAGTAACTCCAGATCAAATCGTTGGGGCGCATCCAGGCAAAGACCTTGGCCATGTCGCGCCCGTCCAGCACACCTTTTTGATAGGAGCGACGCTTCGCCGCTTCCAGGGTCTGTTCGTCAGCGAAAAGCGTCGCCGGAGAGTCCATCTGACTGTCGAGCAGGCTCACCAGATACGTTGCGCTGGATACCCGCCGCAGTTGTCGCTTGGCCTGCAAGTGGCCTTGCAGCGCGGCGATGGTCAGCCCACCGGCGCAAGCGCCCATCAAGTTCACTTCGCGAGCGCCGGTGATTGCCCGGCAAACGTTCATCGCTTCTTCAACCGCTTCGACGTAGGTCGACAGACCCCATTCGCGATGGCGCACATCCGGATTGCGCCAGCTGATCATGAAGGTCTGCAGGCCGTTTTTCAGGGCGAACTGGACGAAGCTGTTATGCGGGCTCAGGTCGAAAATGTAGTACTTGTTGATCTGCGGCGGTACCACCAGCAGCGGTTTGGAATACTGCTTTTCGCTCATCGGCTTGTACTGGATCAGCTCCAGCAGCTCGTTGCGAAACACCACGGAACCCGTGGTGGTGGCGACCGTTTTACCGACCTCGAACGCTTGCTTGGTGACTTGTCTGGGCAGACCGTCGTTGTGCAGGAAATCGTCGACCAGATGGCTGATGCCACGCACCAGGCTGTTACCGCCGGAATTGAAGATTTCCTTGATCGCCAGCGGATTGAGCAGGGTGTTGGACGGCGCCACGGCGTCATTGAGCAAGGCGAACGCAAAGTGGGCGCGAGCGCGATCGTCCGGGGTCATGTTGCTTTCGTCGATCCAGCTTTTAACTTCTTTCTGCCAGCTCAGGTAGGCCTGCAAGCTGCGGCGATAAAACGGGTTGAGGCTCCACGCCGGGTCGGCAAAACGACTGTCCTGCGGGTTGGTCGGGTGCAGGGTTTCCCCCAGCATGACGCGACCCAGTTGGCCGCCCAGTTTCAAGGCATGTCGAACGCTGTGCACCGGGTTACGCAAGCCATGGGCGGCAACGCTGCGCAGGGTCGAAAACAGATCCCGGCCACGCAGGCCGGTGATCGCACTCTGCGCGTTGATGAACGCGGCGGGAGTGGGCAAAAAGTCCCTCGCTGGTTTGTCGCGCATGTGTCAACACTCCTTCGTCTTTCAGGCCAAATACAAACACATCGAACCAGAACACCATAGACGCTGTTATGGGTTGTTGCGCGGTGCGGCGTCCTGCCGACCGACAATGGGCCGGTTAACCGCCCAATGGCGCGGGATGCGGATGCATCACGGCGCGCTGACGTTCCTCCTCGAGGAATTTCATGATGATCGGTGCCACCGCTTCGGCGCGGGTAATCAGGAACAGATGCCCGTCATCGATGATGTGCAACTGCGCATTGGGGATCCGCCAGGCCAGCATGCGCATGTTGATCAGCGGGATCAGTGGATCGTCGTCGCCGGCCAGTACCAGCGTCGGCTGGTTGATCTTGTGCAGCCAGTGAATACTGGTCCAGCCAAGCCCGGCGAACAGCTGCCAGTAGTAACCGAGTTTGCCCGCCGAACGGACCTTCGCCGCATGGCTGGCGGCCAGGGTCGGATCGCGACGGAAAGAGCCGCCGTAGATCATCGGCGCAATGCGGATCACGTGAGATGGCTGGATGTAGCGCCGCGGGCTGGCCATCATCCACAGCACTTTCGGTTTGCCCGGCACCATCACCGCGCCGGCCGCCGTGGCCGCCAGCACGAGTTTCTTGCAGCGCTCGGGATAGTCGTAGGCGAACTGCTGAGCGAGTGCGCCTCCCCAGGAAACGCCGATGACGTTGACTTGCCCGTAGTCGAGATAGTCGAGCATCCGCGCCGTGAGTTTCGCCAGGCCCGGAAAACGGTACGGCCGATTCGGCGTCGACGAACCGCCGACACCGGGAACGTCGAAGGCGATGACTTCCAGGTCCGGGTCCAGCGCTGCCACGAACGGAAACACCAGCTCCAGGTTGGCGCCGATGCCGTTGAAAATCAGCAAGGGCGTCAAGTGAGGCTTGCCGGGGCGTACCGCCGTGCGGAGGGTCTGGCCATCCAGGTCGACGGTACGGAATATGAACGGTTGCGGCATGCTTCAGGCCCTGTGGGTTAATTCATCCCCGGTCCCCCTGCAAGAGCGAAGCTTGCTCGCGAAGGCGTCAAGTCAGTCGACATCCATGTTGAATGAAAGACCGCTTTCGCGAGCAAGCTTCGCTCCTGCAGAGGGGCGCGGGGTGTGTCAGTTACCGCTCATGCACATAAGTGCCGGGTGCTGCTTCGCCCGCTGGATAGGCCTTGTTCCCCAGGCTCGCCGGGGACTTCTTCAGCTTGCCCGAACGCTCGGCCTGCCAGGCCTGCCAGTGCAGCCACCAGGAGTCAGTGTGCTTGGTGGAGTTCTCTTGCCAGTCTTCGGCTTTGACCGGCATTTCGGTGCTGGTCATGTAGCGCGATTTCGGATTGCCCGGCGGGTTCAGAATGCTCTGGATATGTCCGCTGCTGGACAGCACGAACTCGACCTTGCCGCCAAACAACTGCGCCGACTTGTAGCAGGACTTCCACGGCGTGATGTGGTCGTTGGTGCCGGCCAGGGAAAAGATGTCGGCCGTGACCTGCTTCAGGTCGATCGGCGTGCCGCACACTTCCAGTGCATCAGGACGGATCAGCGGGTTGTTTTTGAACATTTCGATCAGGTCGCCGTGGAATGCGGCGGGTAACCGGGTGGTGTCGTTGTTCCAGAACAGGATGTCGAATACCGGCGGCTCGTTGCCCAGCAGGTAGTTGTTGACCCAGTAGTTCCAGATCAGATCGTTGGGGCGCATCCAGGCGAAGACTTTCGCCATGTCGCGGCCTTCCAGCACACCGGCCTGATAGGAATGGCGCTTGGCGGCTTCGAGGGTCTGCTCGTCGACGAACAAGGCCACGTCGCTGTCCAGGGTCGTATCCAGCACGCTGACCAGCAGGGTGAGGGCGTTGACCTTCTTCTCGCCGATCGCGGCGTAGTGGCCCAGCAGCGCGGTGCAGGTGATGCCACCGGAGCAGGCGCCCAGCATGTTCACGTCTTTGCTGCCGGTGATCGCAGTAACCACGTCGACCGCTTCCTTGAGCGCTTCGATGTAGGTCGACAGACCCCACTCGCGCTGCTCCTTGGTCGGGTTGCGCCAGCTGACGATGAACGTCTGCACGTTGTTGCGCAGGCAGAAGCGCGCCAGGCTCTTGTCCGGGCTCAGGTCGAATACGTAGAACTTGTTGATCTGCGGCGGCACCACCAGCAGCGGACGCTCGTGCACCTGCTCGGTGATCGGGCGGTACTGGATCAATTCCAGCACGTCATTGCGGAACACCACCGCGCCTTCGGTCACGCCCAGGCTCTTGCCGACTTCGAACGCGCCCATGTTGACCTGGCTCGGCATGCCGCCGTTGTGTACCAGATCCTTGGCCAGGTGCGAGAGGCCGTCGAGCAGGCTTTTGCCGCCGGTCTCGAAGAAACGTTTGACCGCCGCCGGGTTGGCCGCACTGTTGGTCGGGGCCATGGCTTCGGTCATGAGGTTGATCACGAAATGCCCGCGACTGACGTCTTTGGGCGGCAGGTTGCTGTCGTCAATCCAGTCGTGGAGTTCCTTGCGCCACGCCAGGTAAGTTTGCAGATAACGTTTATAGAGCGGGTTCTGGCTCCAGGCCGGATCGGCGAAGCGACGGTCATCGCTGGTAGGTTGAAGTTCTGATTTGCCGAACAACACGTTCTTCAATTCAAGGCCGAAATGGGCGACATGCTTGGCACTGTGAATCGGTTGTTTGATGGCCTGCCTGAGCACCATTCGAGCAGAAGCCAGTAGATCCTTTCCACGCAGCCCAACGACAGGATTCAGCCCCAAGGTGTTTTCCGAGGCTTGATACTTCAAGTCATCGTTATTCTTGTTACTCATCTACGACGCTCCATTGTCCTGAGACGAGTACCTGAGTCCAGCTGTAGTCACACAGCCAATGCCAGGTACTTATGCTCGGGTGACCGTTAATTCTGCATCGCTGCTTTTTACGGCAGAGAGCACTGCAGGGAACTTGCCAGCTCCATTGGTTACCCGAGTTTAATTTTTTTCGCAAGCGGGCCAATCATTGACCCAGGAGCGGAGCATTCAAACAGATGGAATTAGAAAATGCCCTCTAAAGAGCAAGAGGGCTGACCTAGAGCATCAGCTTGACGATGGATTCGTTCGGATCGCGGGTTTTTCCGGCGGCTTTGAGTTCGGCAAGATAATCGTTCCAGAGATCCTCTTGGCGCACGCCCAGCTGGTACAGATATTCCCAGGTGAACAGGCCGCTGTCGTGTCCGTCGTCGAAGGTCAATTTCAGTGCGTACTGACCGGCCGGTTCTACCTTGGTCAGGCCTACGCCGATCTTGCCAAATTGCAGGATAGGTTTGCCGTGGCCCTGGACCTCGGCGGAAGGAGAGTGCACGCGAAGGAACTCGGCGGGCAGGTGATATTCCTCGCCGGACGCGTATTTCAGCGACAGGGTTTTCGAGGCTTTGTGCAGTTTGATGTCGGTGGGAAGCATAGGAAGAGCCTCGGGCGGAAAGCTACAAGCTGCAAGCTTAACTCGATAAGCTTGACGCTTGTAGCTTGCAACTTGAGGCTTACAGAATGTAGCGGGACAGGTCTTCGTTCTGTGCCAATTCGCCAAGGTGACTGTTGACGTAATCGGCGTCGATCAGGATCGCCTTGTCGTCATGGGCGCTGGCCAGGTCGCCGGCGCTGAACGACACTTCTTCGAGCAAGCGTTCGAGCAAGGTGTGCAGGCGACGGGCACCGATGTTCTCGGTCTTCTCGTTGACCTGCCAGGCGATCTCGGCAATACGCTTGATGCCGTCCGGCTGGAACTCGATGACCAGGCCTTCGGTTTTCAGCAGGGCGCAATACTGCTCAGTGAGCGACGCATGCGGCTCGCTGAGGATGCGCTCGAAATCTTCCGGCGTCAGCGCCTTCAGCTCGACACGAATCGGCAGGCGACCTTGCAGCTCCGGCACCAGGTCACTTGGCTTGCTCAGGTGGAACGCACCGGAAGCGATGAACAGGATGTGGTCGGTCTTGACCATGCCCAGCTTGGTGTTGACGGTGCAGCCTTCGATCAGTGGCAGCAAGTCACGCTGCACGCCTTCACGGGATACGTCGACGCCACCGGAGTTGCCGCGCTTGGCGACTTTGTCGATTTCATCGATGAACACGATGCCGTGCTGCTCGACCGCTTCCAGCGCCTTGGCCTTCAACTCTTCATCGTTGACCAGGCGGCTGGCTTCCTCGTCACGCACCAGTTTCAGCGCTTCCTTGACCTTGATCTTGCGGTTTTTCTTTTTGCCCTTGCCCATGTTGGCGAACAGGCTCTGCAACTGGTTGGTCATTTCTTCCATGCCCGGTGGCGCGGAGATGTCGACGCCGGCCATTTCGGCGACTTCGATTTCGATCTCCTTGTCATCCAGCTGACCTTCGCGCAGGCGCTTGCGGAACAGCTGGCGGGTGTTGGAGTCGGCGGACGGGGCGTCGTCATTGTTGAAGCCCATGCGTGCCGGTGGCAGCAAGGCGTCGAGGATGCGTTCCTCGGCGGCGTCTTCGGCGCGGTGGCGAACCTTGGTCATTTCCTGTTCGCGCAGCAGCTTGATCGCCGCGTCGGCCAGGTCACGAATGATCGATTCGACATCGCGACCGACGTAGCCGACTTCGGTGAACTTGGTCGCTTCGACTTTGATGAACGGCGCGTTGGCGAGTTTGGCCAGGCGACGGGCGATCTCGGTTTTACCGACACCGGTCGGGCCGATCATCAGGATGTTCTTTGGCGTTACTTCAACGCGCAGCTCTTCGGGCAGCTGCATCCGGCGCCAGCGGTTACGCAGCGCGATGGCGACGGCGCGCTTGGCATCGTCCTGGCCGATGATGTGGCGATTGAGTTCGTGGACGATTTCACGGGGAGTCATGGACATAGTAATTGGCGGTCCTCAAGCAAAAGTGAGCCGTGGCACTAAGGCCGGAACAGGCTTACTCGGCGAGGTCCTGCTCCTCAATGGTGAAGGTGTGGTTGGTGAATACGCAAATGTCGCCGGCGATACCGAGTGCGGTTTCGACGATTTCCCGGGCCGACAGATCGGTTTTCTTCAGCAGCGCGCTGGCGGCGGCCTGGGCGTAACCGCCACCGGAACCCATGGCGATCAGGCCTTCTTCGGGTTCGACCACGTCGCCGTTGCCGGTGATGATCAGGGAGGCGTCTTTGTTCGCGACGGCGAGCATGGCTTCGAGGCGGCTGAGGGAGCGGTCAGTGCGCCATTCTTTGGCGAGTTCGACAGCGGCGCGAACCAGGTGGCCCTGATGTTTCTCAAGCTGGCCTTCAAAACGCTCGAAGAGGGTGAAGGCGTCAGCGGTGGCCCCGGCAAAACCGGCGATGACCTGGCCGTGGTACAGGCGACGAACTTTCTTCGCGTTGCCTTTCATCACGGTATTGCCGAGAGAAACCTGGCCGTCGCCGCCCATGACGACTTTGCCGTGGCGGCGAACTGAAACGATGGTGGTCAAGGGAGAGTCTCCACGCAGCGGGGCGAAAATGCCTTATGCCAACTCATATGGGGGTGGCGATGCGTTTTTCAACTGCGGGGCGGGAGAGGGGACGAGCGGTGTTGCGCGGGGAAGGGTGTGTTGGCTGTTCTGGCGCCTTCGCGGGCACGCCTCGCTCCTACAGGGAATCACGCAATCCTTGTAGGAGCGAGACTTGCCCGCGAAGAACGATAACGCGGTGCCCCTGACGAAATCAGCGGTTCTGGCGTTGTTGTAACAACAGGTTGCTGAAGCCGGCGCCGGACAGTTGTTTCTGCGCCGTGGTCAGCTGTTCGCGATTGCTGAACGGCCCGACCAGCACTCGATACCAGGTTTCGTCTTTGACTGTGCCGGATTCAACCGCCACCGCCTGGCCCAGCAGGATGATCTGCGCCCGAACCTTGTCCGCGTCAGCTTCCTTGCGGAACGAACCGGCCTGAAGGAAGAACTTGGTCACCGGAGCCGCCTTGGACACCGGTGGCGCTGGCGGCGGCGTGATCCCGGCCAGTGCCGCCTGGGCTCGCGCAGTATCAATCTTCGCTGCTTGCTCTGGCGTGACCGGCGTGGTCGGAATTGCCGGCACTTGTGGCGTCGGCAGGGTTTTCTCCGGCACGGCATCCGGCGGCACGATCACTTCCGATTCCGGCAGCAGGGTGTAGAAGTCGTACTTCGGCTTCACCGGTTGCGTCGGGCTCGGCGGGGTCTTGTTGGCCTCGGCGATCTTGGTGGCTTTCTGCTGTTCGATCTTCTCGCGCTTGACGCTCTCGCTGCCCTTGCCCGGTTCCAGTTTCATCAGGAACACAATGAACGCGCCGACCGTCAGGCCGATGGCCATCCAGAGCCAGCCCGGGATCGGTTGCTTTGCAGGAGCTTGGTAACGGCTGGCGCCACGCTTGGGTGCAGGTTTTTTCTTGGCAGCCAACTTACATACGCTCCAGAGTTTCCAGACCCAAGAGTTCCAGGCCTTGCTTGAGAGTGCGGCCGGTCAGCGCGGCGAGGCGCAGACGGCTTTGCATTTGCGCCGGGGTGTCGGCGCTGAGAATCGGGCAGTTCTCGTAGAAGCTGGAGAACAGGCCGGCGACATCGTACAGGTAGGTGCACAGAATGTGTGGCGTGCCTTTTTCGCACACGTTGTTCAGCACTTCGCCAAATTGCGCGAGCTTGGCTGCCAACTCGTGTTCGTGTGCTGCTTCGAGGACGATCTGGCCTTCGACTTCACTGAAGTCCTTGCCGAGTTTGCGGAATACACCGGCCACGCGGGTGTAGGCGTACAGCAGGTACGGAGCAGTGTTGCCTTCGAAGTTCAGCATCAGGTCGAAGTTGAAGCTGTAGTCGCTGGTACGGTGCTTGGACAGGTCGGCGTATTTCACTGCGCCAATGCCCACGACCCTGGCGATGTTGCGCAATTCGTTTTCGGCCAGCTCCGGGTTCTTGTCTTTCACCAGGGTGTAGGCGCGTTCCTGGGCTTCGGTCAGCAGATCGATCAGCTTCACGGTGCCGCCATCACGGGTCTTGAACGGACGGCCATCGGCGCCGTTCATGGTGCCGAAGCCCATGTGTTCCATTTCCATCGGGTGCGTCACGAAGCCGGCCTTGCGGGCGACTGCGAACACTTGCTGGAAGTGCAGCGCCTGGCGCTGATCGACGAAGTACAGCGCGCGGTCAGCCTTGAGTTTGCCGCTGCGATAACGCACGGCTGCCAGGTCAGTGGTGGCGTAGAGGTAGCCGCCATCGGCCTTGACGATGATCACCGGCAGCGGGTCGCCGTCGGCGTTCTTGAATTCGTCGAGGAACACGCACTGGGCGCCATTGCTTTCGACCAGCATGCCGGCGGCCTTGAGGTCGTTGACCACGTTGATCAGGTCGTCGTTATAGGCGCTTTCGCCCATCACGTCGGCCATGGTCAGTTTGACGTTCAGCAGTTCGTAGATTTTCTGGCAGTGCGACAGCGAGATGTCCTTGAACTTGGTCCACAGGGCCAGGCAGTCCGGGTCGCCGGCTTGCAGCTTGACCACCAGACCACGGGCGCGATCGGCGAACTCTTCGGATTCGTCGAAGCGTTGCTTGGCGGCGCGGTAGAAGTTTTCCAGGTCGGACAGTTCCTCGCTGGTGATCGGGTTTTCTTGCAGGTAAGCCATCAGCATGCCGAACTGGGTGCCCCAGTCGCCGACGTGGTTCTGACGGATGACGTCGTCGCCGAGGAACTCCAGAACGCGTGCCACGCCGTCGCCAATGATGGTCGAACGCAAGTGACCGACGTGCATCTCTTTGGCCAGGTTCGGGGCTGACAGGTCGACCACAGTGCGCTGCACCGGGCCAGCTTTGCGCACGCCGATGTGGTCGTCGGCGAGGGCGGCATCCAGGCGAGTGGCCAGGGCATCAGTGTTCTGGAAGAAATTCAGGAAGCCCGGGCCGGCGATTTCGGTCTTGGTGACGTTTTCATCAGCCGGCAGCGCAGCGATGATTTTCTCAGCCAGGTCACGCGGCTTCATGCCGGCCGGTTTGGCCAGCATCATCGCGATGTTGCTGGCGAAGTCGCCGTTCTTCTTGTCACGGGAGTTTTCCACCTGGATCGCCGGCGACAGGCCTTCAGGCAACACACCTTCGTTGACGAGTTGGGTGATGGCTTGTTGGATCAGCTGGCGAATGGTGTCTTTCATGGTGTTCTCTTTCGACCGCAAGCGCGGCGGCGCTTCGATGCGCTAGTGGAAAAACTGGGCATTATCCGTTGCGAAGACGGGCTTGCCAACTATAGCGGGCAGGTTATGGATATGTGGTGACAAATCGGGCCTCTTCGCGGGCCAGCCTCGCTCCTACAGATTTGTGTCGTTCACAATATTGGCAAACGACTCTCCCCCTGTAGGAGCGAGCCTTGCTCGCGAAGGCGATCGACCAATCAATACAAATCGACGGGATCCACATCCAGCGACCAACGCACCGCCCGCCCGCTCGGCATCTGCTCCAGCGCCAGCAACCAGCTACTCAGCAGCCGATGCAACGGCGCCCGGGCCGTGGCTTGCAACAACAACTGCGCACGATAACGCCCGGCCCGGCGCTCCATCGGAGCCGGCACCGGGCCGAGCAGCTCAATACCGGTCAGATTCTGCTCAGCCAGCAAGCGCTCGGCCTCGCTACACGCTTCATCGAGAAAACCTTCGGCCTGTCCCGGTTTATGCGCTTCGGCCCGTAGCAACGCCAAATGCGCAAACGGCGGCAATCCTGCCGAGCGGCGTTCGCTCAAGGCCTGTTCGGCAAAGGCGAAATAGCCTTGTTCGGTCAATTGCACCAGCAGCGGATGATCGGCCAGGTGCGTCTGGATAATCACCTTGCCCGGCTCTTCTGCCCGCCCGGCCCGGCCTGCCACCTGAACGATCAACTGTGCCATGCGCTCGCTGGCGCGGAAGTCGCCAGAGAACAATCCACCGTCGGCATCGAGAATCGACACCAGCGTTACCCGTGGAAAGTGGTGCCCTTTGGCGAGCATTTGCGTGCCCACCAGAATGCACGGCTGGCCTTTCTGGATGGTGGCGAACAACTGATTCATCGCGTCCTTGCGCGACGTACTGTCGCGGTCGACCCGCAGCACCGGGACGTCCGGGAACAGAATCGCCAGGCGCTCTTCTGCGCGTTCGGTGCCGGCACCCACCGGCCGTAAATCGACCTTGCCGCACTTCGGGCAATGCCGCGGCACGCGTTCCACGTAGCCGCAATGGTGGCAGCGCAATTCGCCGGAGCGCTGGTGCACGGTCATCCGCGCATCGCAGCGCTGGCACTCGGACATCCAGCCGCAGTCATGACACAGCAGCGTCGGCGCAAAGCCGCGACGATTCAGAAACACCAGGACTTGCTGGCCAGCCGCCAGCGTCTGGCCGATGGCTTGCTGCATCGGCCCGGAAATACCGCTATCCAGCGGACGGCTTTTTACATCGAGACGCAGGAATCGCGGTTGTTTGGCGCCGCCAGCACGCTCGTTCAGGCGTAGGAGCCCATACCGACCGGTGTAGGCGTTGTGCAGGCTTTCCAGTGAAGGCGTGGCGGAGCCGAGGACAATCGGGATGTTTTCCTGCCGCGCGCGCACCAAAGCCAGATCGCGGGCGTGATAGCGCAGGCCTTCCTGCTGCTTATAGGAGCCGTCGTGCTCTTCGTCGATGATGATCAGGCCGGGATTTTTCATCGGCGTGAACAGCGCCGAGCGGGTGCCGATAATGATGTCGGCGTCACCGTCCCGGGCCGCGAGCCAGGCCTCGAGGCGCTCCCGATCATTGACTGCCGAGTGAATCAGGGCGATGCGCGCATTGAAACGCTGCTCGAAGCGCGCCAGGGTTTGCGGGCCGAGGTTGATCTCCGGGATCAGGACCAGCGCCTGCTTGCCGGCTTCGAGCGTTTCGCGGATCAGCTGCAGATAGACTTCGGTCTTGCCGCTGCCGGTAACGCCGGCCAGCAGGAACGCATGATAACTGTCGAACCCGGCGCGAATCGCTTCATACGCGGCACGCTGCTCAGGGTTGAGCGGCAATTCCGGTTGCGCCAGCCAATGTTCGTGGCGGGCGCCGGGAGCGTGCTTGCGGATTTCCACCTGCACCAGATCCTTGGCCAGCAGCAGATCCAGGCTGTCCTTGCTCAGCATCAGTTTGCTCAACAACTGATGGGCCACGCCGTGAGGGTGCTGGGCCAACGTGGCCAGGGCTTCGCGCTGGCGCGGGGCACGGGCGATACGCGGATCATCCAGGCTGGCACCGGGCGCGGCGGACCAGAAGCGTTCCTGGCGCGCCTCGGCCAATTCGCCCTGGCGCAGCAACACTGGAAGCGCCCAGCTCAAGGTGTCACCGAGGCTGTGCTGGTAATACTGCGAGGTCCACAGACACAGCTTGAACAGTGCTGGCGGTAGCGGCGGGGTGGCGTCGAGCAGGGCCAGCGCCGGTTTGAGCTTTTCCACCGGGACTTCGCTGGTGTCGGTGACCTCCACCAGAATCCCGATCATCTCCCGCCGGCCAAACGGCACCCGCAGGCGCATGCCCGGTTGCAACTGGGCGCGCAGGATCCCGGCCGGGGCACGGTAATCGAACAGGCGGCGCAGCGGCGAAGGCAGGGCGAGGCGCAAAATGGCGTCGGGCACGCGGGGATCTCGATAAACGGGCAGTAAAAGAAGTCGGACGCATACTAATTGTGGGAGTGGGCTTGTTCGCGAATGCGTTGGGTCAGACACCTCATCGCTGGCTGGCAGGCCGTATTCGCGAGCAAGCCCGCTCCCACAAGGGGCACATATCAGGCGGGGAGCCTAGCAGACGGTCGGTAGAAGCGACAGCTTGCGCGATTGGCATTGTCTGGTAGAATCCGCGGCCTAATTACGTGCGGTATTCAACAATAGTGTTGAGTGGCGGCACGCTAGCTCGAGGAAGACACCATGAAAGCCGAAATCCATCCAAATTATCCAGTCATTGCTGTTACTTGCAGCTGTGGCAACAAGTTCGAAACCCGTTCGACCTTCGGCAAAGCTCTGCCGATCGACGTTTGCAACGAATGCCACCCGTTCTACACCGGTAAGCAGAAGACTCTGGATACTGGCGGTCGTGTACAGCGCTTCGCAGACCGTTTCGGCGCTTTTGGCAAAACCAAAGCTCCTGCTGCTGCAGAGTAAGGTTGAAAAGCCCCATGGGCTTTACCTTGCTAACGAAAAAGGCGTCCCTCGCGGGCGCCTTTTTTGTGTCCGCGATTTGGCTGTCCGGCGCCCAGGCCTTCTGCCCGGTGCCGAGCGGGCTTACACCCGTCGCGGTGCAGCGTGTGGTGGATGGCGACACTTTGCGCCTGAGCGATGGCCGCAGTGTGCGCATGATCGGCTTGAATACGCCTGAGCTGGGCAAGCAGGGCCGTTCCGATGAGCCGTTCGCCGTGGTCGCGCACAAACGCCTGGAAGCGCTGGTGGCGGCCAGCGACGGGCGCGTGGGTTTGCGTCCCGGTAAAGAGAGCAAAGATCATTACGGTCGCACGCTGGCCCATGTCTATGGCGCCAATGGCGCCAACCTCGAAGCGCAGATGCTCGCCGAGGGCCTTGGTTTTCAAGTGGCGGTCGCGCCGAATGTCGATTTGGTCAGCTGTCAGCAAGCCGCCGAACGCAGTGCCCGTCAGGCCGGCCTTGGCCTGTGGCGGCAATCCCCTGTACTGAAAGCGGAGCAGATCAACGCCTCCGGTTTCGCCGTGCTCAGTGGTCGTGTGAGCAAGGTTCAGCGCAATCGCGGCGGAGTTTGGATTGAGTTGCAGGACGCGGTTGTATTGCGCGTTGCACCCAATTTGCTCGGGCAGTTCGATGTTGCATCGCTTGAGCGGCTCAAGGGCAAGCAGATTGAGGCGCGTGGCTGGGTCGTGGATCGATCGCGTCGGGGCGGCTTGAAACCCGGGCAGGCACGCTGGCTTCTGCCGCTGACCGATCCGGCGATGCTGCAAGCGGCGCCTCGATAAAAAATTGTAGACATTTTTTATGGCGATTGTGAACAGTCTATCCCTTGTGTTCCGCGGCTCTTGGCCCAAAGTCGTAGGGCAGGGCGCTTGACAGGGGTGACCGGTCAGTCTTGTGGGGACTTTGCGACACGCGTATCCTCGGCGGTCCGTCTGTCCAACAGTAAAAGCGGAATGCCCACATGTCTGATTTGAAAACTGCCGCTCTCGAATATCATGCCCATCCTCGTCCAGGGAAGCTGAGTGTCGAGCTCACCAAGGCCACCGCTACCGCCCGCGACCTGTCGCTGGCCTACAGCCCCGGCGTAGCCGAACCAGTACGCGAAATCGCCCGCGATCCTGAACTGGCCTACAAATACACCGGCAAAGGCAACCTGGTTGCAGTCATTTCCGATGGCACCGCGATTCTCGGCCTGGGTAACCTCGGCCCATTGGCTTCCAAGCCAGTCATGGAAGGTAAGGGCGTGTTGTTCAAGCGCTTCGCCGGCATCGACGTTTTCGACATCGAAGTCGACTCCGAAAGCCCGCAAGCCTTCATCGACACCGTCAAGCGTATCTCCATCACCTTCGGCGGCATCAACCTGGAAGACATCAAGGCACCTGAGTGCTTTGAGATCGAGCGCGCTCTGATCGAACAGTGTGACATTCCAGTGTTCCACGATGACCAGCACGGCACCGCAATCGTTACCGCGGCCGGCATGATCAACGCCCTGGAAATCGCTGGCAAAACCCTCGCTGACGCCAAGATCGTCTGCCTGGGCGCCGGTGCGGCCGCCATCTCCTGCATGAAATTGCTGGTGAGCATGGGCGCCAACATCGAAAACATCTTCATGGTTGACCGTACCGGTGTGATCCACTCCGGCCGTGACGACCTGAACCAGTACAAGGCTGTCTTCGCTCACGCGACCGACAAGCGCACCCTGGCTGACGCCCTGACCGGTGCTGACGTGTTCGTTGGCCTGTCCGGCCCGAACCTGCTGAGTGCTGAAGGCCTGAAGTCCATGGCGGCCAACCCGATCGTGTTCGCCTGCTCGAACCCGGATCCGGAAATCGCCCCGGAACTGGCGCACGCCACCCGTGACGACGTGATCATGGCGACCGGCCGTTCGGACTACCCGAACCAGGTCAACAACGTATTGGGCTTCCCGTTCATCTTCCGCGGTGCCCTGGACGTTCGCGCCAAGCGCATCAACGAAGAAATGAAAGTGGCAGCGGCCAACGCCCTGCGCGAACTGGCCAAGCTGCCGGTTCCTCAGGAAGTGTGCGACGCCTATGGCGGCATCAAGCTGGAATTCGGTCGTGAGTACATCATTCCGAAGCCAATGGATGCCCGCCTGATCACCGTGATCTCCGATGCCGTGGCCAAGGCCGCCATTGAGACCGGCGTAGCGACCCTGCCGTATCCGAAGAACTACCCGCTGAAAAGCGTGGATGACGTGTTCAACGGCTAAACCGTTGTAGCGCTTCAACCGAAAGCCCCGGCTCAATTGAGTCGGGGCTTTTTTTTGTCTGTGGTTTTTGTGGTGTCTGTAAGGATCTCTTCGCGGGCAAGCCTCGCTCCTACAGGGGCAAGCGCTGGGAACTTTCCATGTCCGTAGGAGCGAGGCTTGCCCGCGAAGAGGCCCTCAAGGACGAAGCAAAACCTGCAGGCCATAAAAAGCCCCGCTCTTCTTGAGAAGGCGGGGCTTTTGCGTTGCGCTACGATCAGAACAGATCGATTGGCGCTACTTCGTCCGCTGGCAGCGGGCTGCCCGGCGCATTGCCGTTACCCAGTTCATTCACCGACGGAGGCGTGTCCTCGGCCTTGAACAGCTCGAAGTACGCGCCTGGCGTGCCTGGGCTGGCCGCACGGCCGCTGACGGGGTCAACCCGCAAACTGAGAATGCCTTCCGGCTCTGGTTGAGTGTGAGGCGGCTTGTCCTTGAGCGCGGCCGCCATGTAGTTCATCCAGATCGGCAGCGCGACGGTGCCACCGAACTCGCGCTTGCCCAGGCTTTCAGGCTGATCGAACCCGGTCCAGACGGTGGTTACGTAATCGGCGTTGTAGCCGGAGAACCAGGCGTCCTTGGATTCGTTGGTGGTACCGGTCTTGCCCGCAATGTCACTGCGACCCAAGGCCAGTGCGCGGCGGCCGGTGCCGAGTTTGATCACGTCCTCAAGCATGCTGTTGAGGATGTAAGTGGTGCGACCGTCGACGATGCGTTCGGCCACGGCCGGCGTTTGCGGCGTAGTGCCGGGTGCGGCTGGAGCTTCCCCTGGAGTCGCATTGACCGTGAATGCCTGGGCGTCGGTCGGTGCGGCGATGCCGTTGGTCACTGCGGCGCCCTGAGGAACGCTCGGCGGGTTGGCGACGAACAGCGTGTCGCCATTGCGGCTTTCGATCTTGTCGATGATGTACGGGCTGATTTTGTAGCCACCGTTGGCGAAGGTGCTCCAGCCGGTGGCGATTTCCATTGGCGTCAGGGTCGCGGTGCCCAGGGCCAGGGACAGGTTGCGCGGCAGGTCCTGCTTGTTGAAGCCGAACTTGCTGATGTAGTCGATGGTGCGATCGATGCCCAGCGCCTGCACCAGACGGATCGACACCAGGTTGCGCGACTTGTACAGCCCTTCACGCAGGCGGATCGGGCCGAGGAAGGTGTTGGTGTCGTTCTTCGGGCGCCAGACCTTGTCCAGGTATTCATCGACGAACACGATCGGCGCATCGTTCACCAGGCTGGCGGCGGTGTAGCCGTTATCCAGCGCGGCGCTGTACACGAAGGGCTTGAAGCTCGAACCCGGCTGACGCTTGGCCTGCATGGCGCGGTTGTAGTTGCTCTGCTCAAAGGCGAAACCACCGACCAGCGAGCGAATGGCGCCGTTCTGCGGATCAAGTGACACCAGCGCGCCTTGCGCTTGCGGGATCTGGCTGAACTTCAGCGAATTGTCCGGTTGGCGCTGCACGCGAATCAGGTCGCCGACCTGAGCCACGTCCGAGGGCTGCTTCGGATTGGCGCCCATGCTGTTGGTGTTCAGGAACGGACGCGCCCATTTCATGCTGTCCCAGCCGACGTGTTCTTCGCCGGTGCGGGTCAATACTTGCAGGCCAGTCTTGTCGACCTGAGTGACGATGGCGGGCTCAAGGCTGCTGATGGTCCGCTGTTTGGTCAGTTCGGTGGCCCAGGCCTCGCGAGTCTTGCCCGGCAGGCGCGACTCGGGACCGCGATAGCCGTGACGCTGATCGTAGGTCATCAAGCCTTCGTGCAGCGCGGTGTTGGCCATTTCCTGGAGATTGCTCGGCACCGTCGTGGTCACGCGAAAACCTTCGGTGTACGCATCGCTGCCATAGCGGCCGACCATTTCGGCACGGGCCATTTCAGCAATGTACGGCGCGTTCACTTCCGGCGTCGGCACGTGGTAGCTGGCGTTCAGCGGTTCGTTGATCGCAGTGGTGTAGTCGGCTTCGGTGATTTTGCCGAGCTTGTACATGCGCCCCAGGATCCAGTCGCGACGTTCCTTGCTGCGGGCCGGATTGGCCAGCGGGTTGAAGCGCGAAGGGGCTTTTGGCAGGCCGGCGATCATCGCCATCTGCGCCAGGCTGACATCACGAATCGATTTGCCGTAGTAAACCTGCGCGGCGGCTTCGATGCCATAGGCGCGGTTACCCAGGTAGATCTTGTTGACGTACAGCTCCAGGATTTCGTCCTTGGTCAGCTGCCGTTCGATCTGCAGGGCCAGGAGGATTTCGGTGGTTTTGCGCGAGAAGCTGCGTTCGCTGGTCAGGAAGAAGTTCTTCGCCACCTGCATGGTGATGGTGCTGCCGCCGGACTGGATGTGTCCGCTTTTTACCAACTGGGTTGCAGCGCGCATCAAGCTGCTGGGATCGACGCCGTAGTGGTTGGCGAAATTGTCGTCTTCAGCACTTAGTAACGCATTGATGAAATTGGGGGGAATGTCGGCGAAACGGATTGGTGTGCGGCGCATCTCGCCAAATTCTGCGATCAACTTGTTGTCGCTGCTGTATACCCGCAATGGAATCTGCAACTGGATGCTTCGCAGAGCCTCCACAGATGGCAATCCCGGACTAAGGTAAAGAAACGCGCCGCTCAGACCAAGGAGCAGTCCGCAGAAAACGGCGACGATGGACCAACCGAAAAATTTCAGCAGACGAATCAAGGCTTTGGGATATCCAGGGCAAAGAATGAATTGGGCAACAGGGTTCAGATAACAGGGAACGACCCGCGCTTGCAGTAAAAACCGGAAAAAATCGCTGGGCATTATAAGCATTTTTCCGTCGAGGGCGTCATTTGCGCTGCTGTCAAGACGGGTGGTTTGAACGCAATGGGTATTACAGAGTCCGTAAGACACGGATAGTCATAGGGAATTGGTAGTGCTAGGACTCTTCAATAAAAAAGCCAATACGCTTCTGGGCATCGACATCAGCTCCACGTCGGTGAAGTTGCTTGAGCTAAGTCGCCAGGGTGAGCGTTATCGGGTCGAGGCCTATGCGGTCGAGCCCTTGCCTACCAACGCAGTGGTCGAAAAAAATATCGCCGAGCTCGAAGGCGTGGGCCAGGCACTCGCGCGCGTGCTGCTCAAAGCCAAAACCAACCTCAGGAATGTCGCCGTGGCCGTCGCCGGTTCGGCAGTCATCACCAAAACCATCGAGATGGACGCAGGTCTTTCCGACGACGAGATGGAAAACCAGCTGAAGATCGAGGCCGATCAGTACATCCCCTATCCATTGGATGAAGTCGCCATCGACTTCGAAGTCCAGGGCGTGTCGGTGCGCAACCCCGAACGGGTCAATGTGCTGCTGGCGGCCTGTCGCAAGGAAAACGTGGAGGTGCGTGAAGCCGCCCTGGCGCTGGCCGGCCTGACCGCGCGAGTGGTGGATGTCGAGGCCTATGCGCTTGAGCGGTCGTTCTCCTTGCTGGCGGGGCAACTGGCGGTCTCTCAGGAGGGGCTGACCGTGGCGGTGGTCGACATCGGTGCGACCATGACCACCCTGAGCGTGCTGTACAACGGGCGGATCATCTACACCCGGGAACAATTGTTCGGCGGTCGTCAGCTCACGGAGGAAATCCAGCGTCGTTATGGCCTGACCGTCGAGCAGGCGGGGTTGGCGAAGAAGCAGGGCGGGTTGCCGGATGACTACGTCAGCGAAGTCTTGCAACCGTTTCGCGATGCGCTGGTGCAGCAGGTTTTCCGGTCGTTGCAGTTCTTCTTCGCATCCGGTCAGTACAACGCGGTCGATCACATCCTGCTGGCTGGCGGTACCGCGTCGGTCCCGGGGCTTGATCGCCTGATCGAGCAGCGGTTGGGCACGCCAACCCAGGTGGCCAATCCGTTCTCCGACATGGCATTGAGCAGTAAGGTCAACGCCGGGGCCCTGGCGAGCGATGCGCCAGCACTGATGATCGCTTGCGGGCTCGCCCTCAGGAGTTTCGACTGATGGCACGGATCAATCTTTTACCTTGGCGCGAAGAGCTGCGTGAAGAGCGTCGCAAGCGCTTTTTGCTGGCACTGGTCGGCGTATTGGTGTGCTCGGTGGGCGCGATTTTTATCGCGGACCAGGTCATCAGCAGCGCCATTGACCGACAAGTGGCCCGTAACGAATACATCGGCAAACAGATTGCCGTGGTCGACGAGCGTATCAAGCAGATCAGCGACCTGAAGTCCCGTCGCCAGCAGCTCGTCGAGCGCATGCGCATCATTCAGGACCTGCAAGGTAACCGTCCGATCAGTGGACGGATTTTCGACCAGTTGGCGCGTACCCTGCCTGACGGGGTGTATTTCACCGAAGTGAAAATGGCCGGAAAAACCCTGTCCATTACCGGTGCAGCGGAATCGAACAATCGTGTTTCGGACCTGATGCGCAATCTGGATGCGTCCGACTGGTTCGATGCGCCGAGTCTCACGGAAGTCAAAGCCACCACCGCCGGTCAGCTGGATCAGGCCAACGTCTTTCAGTTGACCGTCCGTCAGACTCAGCCCGCCGTTGTGGAGGCTGGCAAATGAGCCCCTCGGAATGGTTCGAAAGCCTGCGCAAGATCGACATCAACGATCTGGACACCAACAACATGGGTTCCTGGCCGCCAGCGATCAAGGCCCTGGCGGGCGTCTTGCTCATGGTTCTGGTGTTGACCCTCGGCTACACCTTTTACATCAGCGATCAGGAAGATCACCTCGGACTCAAGCGTGAAGAGGAGTCGACCCTCAAGGAGCAATTCGCGAACAAGGCGCACATGGCGGCAAACCTGGAGCTGTATACCCAGCAGATGAAAGAGATGGAGAACTCTTTTGGCGTGTTGCTGCGGCAATTGCCCAGCGATACCGAGGTGCCCGGGCTGCTGGAGGACATCACCCGCACCGGCCTCGGTAGCGGGCTGGAGTTCGAAGAGATCAAGCTGTTGCCGGAGGTTGCCCAGCAGTTCTACATCGAACTGCCGATCCAGATCACCGTGACGGGTGCCTATCACGACCTGGCGACGTTCGTCAGTGGCGTGGCCGGGTTGCCGCGGATCGTTACGCTGCATGATTTCGACCTTGCGCCAGCCGACCCCGAGGGCGGGCCGAAACTACGCATGAGCATCCTTGCCAAGACCTATCGCTACAACGACAAGGGGTTGCAGAAATGAACCCGATTCGTTGCGTGTCGATGGTTGTGTTGCTCGCCGGCCTGGCCGGTTGCGGCAACGGCAATGACGTCGGCGACCTCGACGCCTTCATGAATGAAGTCCGTCTGCGGCCGCCGGGCAAAATTGAACCAACGCCGACATTCCGGTCTTACCCAACGTTCACCTATAACGCTGCCAACCTGCGCAGCCCGTTTTCTCGGCAGGTCAGGGTCGATCTGGCGGGGCAGAAGCGCGGCTCGCGCAACGTCAAACCCGACCCCAACCGGGCCAGGCAATACCTCGAAGGTTTCAACATCGAGCAGTTTGAAATGGTCGGCACGATCTCCAATGCCACCGGCTCCTTTGCGCTGTTGCGCGGGGCAGGCGGGGTGCATCGGCTGAAAGTCGGCGATTACCTGGGGCGTAACGATGGACGGATCGTCGCCATCAGCGGCTCGCAAGTCGATGTGGTCGAAATCGTTCCCGACGGCGAAGGCGCCTGGCTGGAACGGCCACGAACCATCCCTTTGAAAGAGCACTCATAGTGGAACTCGAATAATGAACAGGATTTTCTCAACCCTCGGTATCTCGCTATGGATAGCGTTGCTGTCGCCGATGGTACAAGCGGCCAACCTCAAAGCGCTGGATGTTGCTGCGCTGCCGGGTGATCGTGTCGAGTTGAAGTTGTCTTTCGATGGCCCGCCCCCACAACCTCACGGTTATACGACCGAGTCGCCGGCACGAATCGCGCTGGATCTGCCCGGGGTGGTCAATCAGCTTTCGAGCAAGAGTCGTGAGCTGGGTGGTGGCAATGCCCGTAGCGCGACGGTGGTGGAAGCCAAGGACCGGACGCGGCTAATCATCAATCTGACCCAGTTGACCCCGTACAGCGCCCGTGTCGACGGCAACAACCTGATTGTGGTGGTCGGGCAAGGCGCCAATAACAAAACGCCTCGGCCGACTACCCGCGCGCCTCGCGCCGCGACTGCAATGCCCGCCCCGACGAAAGCCTATGCGCCCGTGGGCAAAGCCATTCGCGGTGTGGATTTCCAGCGCGGTACGCAGGGTGAAGGCAATGTAGTGATTGATCTGTCGGATCCGTCCATCGCCCCGGACATCCAGGAGCGCGACGGAAAGATCATCCTGGGATTCGCCAAAACCCAATTGCCAGAACCGTTGCGCGTGCGCCTGGACGTCAAGGATTTCGCCACCCCGGTGCAGTTCGTCAATGCCAGCGCCGCGGGGGATCGGGCCACGATCAGTATCGAGCCCAGTGGAGCCTTCGATTATTCGACCTACCAGACCGACAACAAGCTGACGGTCAGCATTCGGCCAATGACCGTCGACGACCTGCAAAAGCGCAACGCCGAACGTTTTGCCTATACCGGTGAAAAACTCTCGCTGAATTTCCAGGACATCGATGTGCGTTCGGTGCTGCAACTGATCGCTGATTTCACCAACCTCAATCTGGTGGCCAGCGACACGGTGCAGGGCGGCATCACCTTGCGTTTGCAGAACGTGCCGTGGGACCAGGCGCTGGACCTGGTGCTGAAAACCAAAGGCCTGGACAAGCGCAAGATCGGTAACGTCCTGCTGGTGGCGCCGGCCGATGAAATCGCCGCGCGTGAACGTCAGGAACTGGAATCGCAGAAGCAGATTTCCGAGCTCGCGCCTTTGCGTCGCGAATTGCTGCAGGTCAACTACGCCAAGGCCGCCGACATCGCCAAGCTGTTCACGTCGGTGACCAGTGCCGAAGCGAAAATCGACGAGCGGGGTTCGATCACGGTTGATGAACGGACCAACAACATCATTGCCTACCAGACCCAGGACCGACTCGACGAACTTCGTCGCATCGTCGCGCAACTGGATATCCCGGTGCGTCAGGTGATGATCGAGGCGCGAATCGTCGAAGCCAACGTCGACTACGACAAAAGCCTCGGCGTGCGCTGGGGCGGTTCGGTGCAGAACAAGGGCAACTGGAACACATCCGGCGTCAGCAATGGCTCGTCGACCACTATTGGTACTCCGGGCAGCACCAGCACCAACTCGCCGTTTGTCGACCTGGGCGCTGCGGGCAACACCTCGGGGATCGGCATCGCCTTCATCACCGATAACGTGTTGCTGGACCTGGAGCTGACCGCAATGGAGAAGACCGGTAACGGCGAAATCGTCTCACAACCCAAGGTGGTCACGTCCGACAAGGAGACCGCGAAAATTCTCAAGGGCACCGAGATTCCCTATCAGGAAGCCAGTTCCAGCGGTGCCACGTCGGTGTCGTTCAAGGAAGCGTCGCTGTCCCTTGAGGTCACGCCGCAGATCACCCCGGACAACCGGATCATCATGGAGGTCAAGGTGACCAAGGATGAGCCGGACTACCTGAACAAGGTCCAGGATGTACCCCCGATCAAGAAAAACGAGGTCAATGCCAAGGTCCTGGTCAATGATGGCGAGACCATCGTGATTGGTGGGGTTTTCTCAAATACTCAGAGCAAGGTTGTAGATAAGGTGCCATTTCTCGGTGATGTGCCGTATCTTGGCCGCCTTTTCCGGCGTGATGTGGTTTCGGAGAAAAAATCCGAGCTGCTGGTATTTCTCACTCCGCGTATCATGAATAACCAGGCGATTGCTGTGAGTCATTGATTCTGTGCGAAATTTGATTCTTGTTGGACCGATGGGGGCTGGAAAAAGCACCATCGGCCGGTTGCTGGCCAAAGAGCTGCGCCTGCCGTTCAAAGATTCCGATAAGGAAATTGAATTGCGCACGGGCGCCAATATCCCGTGGATTTTCGATAAAGAAGGCGAACCGGGCTTTCGTGACCGCGAGCAGGCGATGATTGCCGAGCTGTGCGGCTGCGACGGCGTGGTGTTGGCGACCGGTGGTGGTGCGGTGATGCGCGAAGCCAATCGTCGGGCGTTGCACGCCGGCGGTCGGGTGGTCTATCTGCATGCCTCTGTCGAGCAGCAGGTCGGCCGCACGTCCCGCGATCGCAATCGCCCCTTGTTGCGCACCGCTGATCCGGCCAAGACCCTGCGGGATCTGCTGGCGATCCGCGACCCGCTGTATCGGGAAATCGCTGACCTGGTGGTTGAAACCGATGAGCGGCCGCCGCGAATGGTCGTGCTCGATATTCTCGAACGCTTGCAGCAACTACCTCCCCGTTAAAGCGAGGCGCGAAATGCGCTATCCTCGGCGTCCTGTCACGACTGCTCATGGTTGTGGCGGATGGCTACCGAACGGCGTCACACCAGCAGACGCCGTGGACATTCGTTAATTCAAGGCAGGACGCCTGATTCCATCTTCACTGTGGGGACACATGCAGACACTCAAGGTCGATCTAGGCGAGCGCAGCTACCCGATTCATATTGGCGAAGGTTTGTTGGATCAGCCGGAACTGCTGGTACCGCACATCCGCGGACGGCAAGTGGCGATCATCTCAAACGAGACCGTTGCGCCGCTCTATCTCGAACGTCTGACCCGCAGCCTCGCGCAGTTCTCGGTGATTTCCGTGGTGCTGCCCGACGGCGAAGCCTTCAAGACCTGGGAAACCCTGCAACTGATTTTCGACGGCCTGCTGACTGCACGCCACGACCGCCGTACCACGGTGATCGCCCTCGGTGGCGGTGTGATTGGTGACATGGCCGGTTTCGCGGCTGCCTGCTATCAGCGCGGTGTCGATTTCATCCAGGTCCCGACCACGTTGCTGTCGCAAGTCGACTCCTCGGTGGGCGGCAAGACCGGGATCAACCATCCGCTGGGCAAGAACATGGTCGGCGCGTTTTATCAGCCGAACGTCGTGCTGATCGATACCGCGACCCTCAACACCCTGCCGGCCCGCGAACTCTCTGCGGGGCTGGCGGAAGTCATCAAGTACGGGCTGATCTGCGACGAGCCATTCCTGACCTGGCTCGAAGAAAACGTCGATCGCCTGCGCGCCCTGGACCAGGTCGCCCTGACGTATGCCATCGAGCGTTCCTGCGCCGCCAAGGCTGAAGTGGTCGGTGCCGACGAGAAGGAAACCGGTGTTCGTGCCACGTTGAACCTGGGCCACACCTTCGGCCACGCTATCGAAACCCATATGGGCTATGGTGTCTGGCTTCATGGTGAAGCCGTCGCTGCTGGCACCGTAATGGCTTTGGAAATGTCCGCGCGATTGGGCTGGATCAGCGAGCAAGAACGCGATCGCGGTATTCGCCTGTTTCAGCGTGCCGGCCTGCCGGTCATCCCGCCTGAAGAGATGACTGAAGCCGATTTTCTAGAACACATGGCAATTGACAAGAAAGTGATCGACGGTCGTTTACGCCTGGTGCTGCTGCGCCACATGGGCGAAGCGGTGGTGACCGACGATTATCCGAAAGAAGTTTTACAGGCCACGCTGGGAGCGGATTACCGCGCCCTGGCTCAGCTTAAAGGTTAATAAGATCCCGATGACTAGTTTGCATGCCGACGAGGCTTTCCTCGGCCATTACCAGTTGAGTCATGACCCTTTTGCTCCACGGGTGCCTGGCTTCAAATTCTTCCCGGCCCAGCGCAAACCGGTGCTGGGGCAGCTGCATCATCTGGCGCGCTATAGCCAGTTGCTGCTGGTGGTCACCGGCCCGCAGGGCAGCGGCAAGACCCTGTTGCGCCAGGCCCTGGTGGCCAGCACCAACAAGCAATCGGTGCAAAGCGTGGTGGTTTCCGCCCGTGGCGCTGGCGATGCGGCCGGCGTGCTGCATCAGGTGGCACAGGCGCTGAATGTTGCCCAGGCGGAGGTCAATGCGATTCTTTCGCAGGTCGTGCAACTGGCGCTGACCGGGCAGGAAGTCTATTTGCTGGTCGATGACGCCGAGCAGCTCGACGAATCCGCGCTGGAGGCCTTGCTGGCCCTGGCCGCCGGTGCGCCGGAAGGTCGTCCGCATGTGTTTCTGTTCGGTGAGTCGTCGCTGATTGCGCAACTGGACGCGCTGAGCCTCGAGGAAGAACGCTTCCACGTCATTGAGCTGCAGCCTTACACCGAAGAAGAAACCCGCGAATACCTGGACCAGCGGCTCGAAGGCGCCGGCCGGGGTATCGAACTTTTTACCGCAGATCAGATCTCTGATATTCACGAAAGCTCCGACGGCTGGCCTGGCAACATCAACCAGGTTGCCCGCGATGCAATGATCGAAGCCATGATTGCCAGCCGCTCAGCGGTCAAGCGTCCAAGTATGGGGTTCAACATGCCGAAGAAACACGTATTGGCGATTTCCGCCGTCGTCGTGGTCGCGGTAGCCGCCGCCTGGTTGATGCCGGGCCGCAGCAAAGCACCGACCACCGGCGCGCCGGCCAACGAACAGGCGCAACTGCCGCTCGGCCAGGGCACGCCACAACCTAATAGCGGCGGGGCACCTTCCGTCGAATTCGCCGGCAATTCGCAGCCGATGCCATTGCCGCTGGTCGGCAACTCGCAACCGGTCATGCGCGGTCCGCTGGCCGAAGCCGCCGGTGGCATCACCGAAGGCGACGACGGTGTGCCGGTCGAAGGTTCCAGCGCTACACCGCCAACCGTGACCACCACTGCGCCGCCGGCGGGCATCCAGCCTGGCCCTGCGCCGACGCCTGCCGCCAAACCGGTGCCTGCGCCGACTCAGGTTGCGACCGCCAAGCCAGTCCCGACTGCGCCAGCCGTGAAGCCGGCCCCAGTGCCAGCCAAGCCAGCCGCCGTGGCCACCGCCAAGCCTGTCGAGAAGCCAGCCGCCGCTCCTGCGAAAGGCGCTGGTGGTACCTGGTACGCCGGGCAGCCTACCAGCAACTATGTGGTGCAGATCCTCGGCACCAGCTCCGAAGCGACCGCGCAAAACTTCGTGAAAGAGCAGGGCGGCGAGTACCGTTACTTCAAGAAAGTCCTCAACGGCAAGCCGCTTTACGTCATCACCTACGGTAACTTCGCCAACCGCGATGCAGCCCTGACCGCCATCAAGGCCTTGCCAGCGAAGGTTCAGGCTGGTAAACCTTGGCCTCGCACTGTCGCCAGCGTCCAACAGGAACTGGCAACAACTCGCTGAAGATTCGGCGGCCTTACCCAGGCCGCCTCTCCAAGCACCTCAAAATTTCTACAAGTGCATGCCGCCTCTACAGGCCGCGTGCCTTGTGGTGTCTGCGTCACAGTAGTCTTTGAGTCGTTGCGGTCAAAATTAAAAAAGTTTTGACTAGCACAGCAGATCGCTTTAAACCTTTCACAAATGCGACATAGATTTGCGACAGTTCGTCGTCAAATTTGTGAGCCTCTGTGTCGCTGTGTACAATGACCACCCTTTTGCCCCCGCTAAAGCCGGCGAACGTTCGGCGCGGAACGCAAGTGGTTGAATTGAAAAGAAATTTGCCTCGAAAAGAGGCAGCCTGGTGAGAAAGTGTCTATGAAAGCAGGTCTGTACCAACCAGATGAATTCAAGGATAACTGCGGTTTCGGCCTGATAGCCCATATGCAGGGCGAGCCCAGTCATACCCTTTTGCAAACGGCCATCGAGGCCCTGACCTGCATGACCCACCGCGGTGGGATCAACGCCGACGGCAAGACCGGTGACGGTTGCGGTCTGCTGATTCAAAAGCCGGACGTGTTCCTGCGAGCCATCGCCCAGGAAACCTTCGGCGTCGAACTGCCCAAGCAATATGCCGTGGGCATGGTCTTCTTCAACCAGGACCCGGTCAAAGCCGAAGCCGCTCGCGAGAACATGAACCGCGAGATTCTGGCCGCCGGCCTGCAGCTTATCGGCTGGCGCAAAGTGCCGATCGATACCAGCGTCCTCGGCCGTCTGGCCCTGGAGCGCCTGCCGCAGATCGAACAGGTGTACATCGGCGGTGAAGGCCTGAGCGACCAGGACATGGCGATCAAGCTGTTCACCTCCCGTCGTCGCTCGTCCGTGGCCAACGCTGCCGATGCCGATCACTACATCTGCAGCTTTTCGCACAAGACCATCATTTATAAAGGCCTGATGATGCCGGCGGATTTGACCGCCTTCTATCCAGACCTCAGCGATCAGCGCCTGCAAACCTCGATTTGCGTGTTCCACCAGCGCTTCTCGACCAACACCCTGCCGAAATGGCCGTTGGCGCAGCCGTTCCGCTTCCTCGCCCACAACGGCGAGATCAACACCATCACCGGCAACCGTAACTGGGCCGTGGCCCGTCGCACCAAGTTCACCAACGATCTGATGGACCTGGAAGAGCTCGGCCCGCTGGTCAACCGTGTCGGTTCCGACTCCTCCAGCATGGACAACATGCTCGAGCTGATGGTCACTGGTGGCATCGACCTGTTCCGTGGCGTGCGGATGATCATTCCGCCTGCGTGGCAGAACGTCGAAACCATGGACCCGGATCTGCGGGCGTTCTACGAATACAACTCGATGCACATGGAACCTTGGGACGGCCCGGCCGGCGTGGTAATGACCGATGGTCGTTACGCGGTGTGCCTGCTCGACCGTAACGGTCTGCGTCCGGCGCGTTGGGTCACCACCAAGAACGGTTTCATCACCCTGGCCTCGGAAATCGGCGTCTGGAACTACCAGCCTGAAGACGTGATCGCCAAGGGACGTGTGGGCCCGGGCCAGATCTTCGCCGTGGACACCGAAACCGGTCAGATCCTCGACACCGATGCCATCGACAACCGCTTGAAGTCCCGTCATCCGTACAAGCAATGGCTGCGCAAGAATGCCCTGCGCATCCAGGCGACCATGGAAGACAACGACCACGGTTCGGCTTTCTACGATGTCGACCAGCTCAAGCAATACATGAAGATGTACCAGGTCACGTTCGAAGAGCGCGACCAGGTATTGCGTCCGCTCGGCGAGCAGGGCTACGAAGCTGTCGGCTCGATGGGCGACGATACGCCAATGGCCGTGCTGTCCCAGCGCGTGCGCACGCCGTACGACTATTTCCGCCAGCAGTTCGCGCAGGTCACCAACCCGCCGATCGACCCGTTGCGTGAAGCCATCGTCATGTCGCTGGAGATCTGCCTCGGTGCCGAGCGCAACATCTTCCAGGAGTCGCCGGAACACGCCTCGCGCGTGATCCTAAGCTCGCCGGTCATTTCGCCGGCCAAGTGGCGTTCGCTGATGAACCTGGATCGTCCGGGCTTCGAGCGCGCGATTATCGACCTCAACTACGACGAAAGCGTCGGCCTCGAAGCGGCCATCCGCAACGTCGCCGATCAGGCTGAAGAAGCCGTGCGCTCCGGCCGCACCCAGGTCGTGCTGAGTGACCGCCACATTGCCCCGGGCAAGTTGCCGATCCACGCTTCGCTCGCCACCGGCGCGGTGCACCACCGCCTGACCGAGAAAGGCCTGCGTTGCGACTCCAACATCCTCGTGGAAACCGCCACCGCTCGTGACCCGCATCACTTTGCGGTGTTGATCGGTTTCGGCGCCTCGGCGGTCTATCCGTTCCTGGCCTACGAAGTGCTGGGCGACCTGATCCGTACCGGTGAAGTGCTGGGCGACCTCTATGAGGTGTTCAAGAACTACCGCAAAGGCATCACCAAAGGTCTGTTGAAGATCCTGTCGAAGATGGGTATCTCGACCATTACGTCGTACCGCGGTGCGCAGTTGTTCGAAGCCATCGGCCTGTCTGAAGAAGTCTGTGAGCTGAGCTTCCGTGGCGTACCGAGCCGCATCAAGGGTGCGCGTTTCGTCGACATCGAAGCCGAGCAGAAAGCCCTGGCGGCCGAAGCCTGGAGCCCGCGCAAGCCGATCCAGCAGGGCGGTCTGCTGAAGTTCGTCCACGGTGGCGAATATCACGCGTACAACCCGGACGTGGTCAATACTCTGCAAGCCGCTGTGCAGCAGGGCGACTACAGCAAGTTCAAGGAATACACGGCGCTGGTGGATAACCGTCCGGTGTCGATGATCCGCGATCTGTTCAAGGTGAAGACCCTGGACACGCCGCTGGACATCAGCGAGATCGAACCGCTGGAATCGGTGCTCAAGCGCTTCGACTCTGCGGGCATCTCGTTGGGCGCATTGTCGCCAGAAGCCCACGAAGCCCTGGCCGAAGCCATGAACCGCCTCGGTGCGCGTTCCAACTCCGGCGAAGGCGGCGAAGACCCGGCGCGTTACGGCACCATCAAAAGCTCGAAAATCAAGCAAGTCGCGACTGGCCGTTTTGGTGTAACCCCGGAATACCTGGTCAACGCTGAAGTGCTGCAGATCAAAGTCGCTCAGGGCGCCAAGCCCGGTGAAGGGGGTCAGCTGCCAGGCGGCAAGGTCAACGGTCTGATCGCCAAGCTGCGTTACGCGGTGCCGGGCGTGACCTTGATTTCGCCGCCGCCGCACCACGACATCTATTCGATCGAAGACTTGTCGCAGTTGATTTTCGACCTGAAACAAGTCAACCCGAAGGCCCTGGTCTCGGTGAAGCTGGTAGCAGAAGCAGGCGTCGGCACCATCGCCGCCGGTGTGGCCAAGGCCTACGCGGACTTGATCACCATCTCCGGCTACGACGGCGGCACCGGTGCATCGCCGCTGACGTCGATCAAATACGCCGGTGCTCCGTGGGAACTCGGCCTGGCCGAAACCCACCAGACCCTGCGTGGTAACGACCTGCGCGGCAAAGTCAGGGTACAGACCGACGGCGGGCTGAAAACCGGCCTCGACGTGATCAAGGCCGCGATCCTCGGCGCTGAAAGCTTCGGCTTCGGCACCGCGCCAATGATCGCGTTGGGCTGCAAATACCTGCGCATCTGCCACCTGAACAACTGCGCCACCGGCGTCGCCACTCAGAACGAGAAGCTGCGCAAGGATCACTACATCGGGACCGTTGACATGGTGGTGAATTTCTTCACCTACGTCGCCGAAGAAACCCGCGAGTGGCTGGCCAAGCTGGGCGTGCGCTCCCTCGAAGAGCTGATCGGTCGTACCGATCTGCTGGATATCCTCGAAGGCCAGACCGCCAAGCAGCAACACCTGGACCTGACCCCGTTGCTCGGCAGCGATCACATCCCGGCAGACAAGCCCCAATTCTGCCAGGTCGACCGCAACCCGCCGTTCGACAAGGGCCTGCTGGCCGAGAAAATGGTCGACATGGCCACCTCGGCCATCAACGACATGAGCGGCGCTGATTTCGCCCTGGATATCTGCAACTGCGACCGTTCGATCGGCGCGCGGATCTCCGGTGAAATCGCCCGCAAACACGGCAACCAAGGCATGGCGAACGCGCCGATCACCTTCCGCTTCAAAGGGACGGCCGGTCAGAGCTTCGGCGTGTGGAACGCCGGCGGCCTGAACATGTACCTGGAAGGCGATGCCAACGACTACGTCGGCAAAGGCATGACTGGCGGCAAGCTGGTTATCGTTCCGCCGAAGGGCAGCGTCTACAAGACTCAGGACAGTGCCATCATCGGCAACACCTGCCTGTACGGCGCCACGGGCGGCAAGTTGTTTGCCGCCGGCACCGCGGGCGAGCGGTTTGCCGTGCGTAACTCCGGTGCTCACACCGTGGTTGAAGGCACGGGCGATCACTGCTGCGAGTACATGACCGGTGGTTTCGTCTGCGTCCTGGGCAAGACCGGCTACAACTTCGGCTCAGGCATGACCGGTGGTTTCGCCTACGTGCTCGACCAGGACAACAGCTTCGTTGACCGGGTCAACCACGAACTGGTGGAAATCCAGCGGATCAGCGGTGAGGCGATGGAAGCCTATCGCAGCCACCTGCAACGCGTGCTGAACGAATACGTCGAGGAAACCGACAGCGAGTGGGGTCGTAACCTCGCTGAAAACCTCGATGACTATTTGCGTCGTTTCTGGCTCGTCAAACCTAAGGCGGCGAGTCTGAAATCTCTGCTCTCAAGTACTCGTGCGAGTCCGCAATAAACGACGCAGCGGCAAGTCGCAAGCTTCAAGCGCCAAGCTTGAAGCTTGCGCGGTGTGGCGGATTAATTTGATTTTATTGCAGCTTGAAGCTTGTAGCTTGAAGCTGTCGTGTACGAGGTTTTGAAGATGGCCGAACGTCTCAGCAACGACTTCCAATTCATCGATGTCGGGCGCAAAGATCCGAAGAAGAAACTGTTGCGTCAACGCAAGAAAGAGTTCGTGGAGATCTACGAACCCTTCAAACCCCAGCATTCGGCCGATCAAGCCCACCGCTGCCTGGGTTGCGGTAACCCGTATTGCGAATGGAAGTGCCCGGTGCACAACTTCATTCCGAACTGGCTGAAACTGGTGGCCGAGGGCAACATCCTCCAGGCCGCCGAGCTGTCGCACCAGACCAACACCCTGCCGGAAGTCTGCGGTCGGGTGTGCCCGCAGGATCGTCTGTGCGAGGGTGCCTGCACCCTCAACGACGGCTTCGGCGCGGTGACCATTGGTTCGGTCGAGAAGTACATCACCGATACCGCGTTCGCCATGGGCTGGCGCCCGGACATGTCCAAGGTTATACCGACCGGCAAGCGTGTTGCGGTGATCGGTGCAGGCCCGGCAGGTTTGGGTTGTGCCGACGTGCTGGTACGCGGCGGTGTGACCCCGGTGGTGTTCGACAAGAACCCGGAAATCGGCGGTCTGCTGACCTTCGGTATCCCCGAGTTCAAGCTGGAAAAGACCGTGCTGAGCAATCGTCGCGAAGTCTTCACCGGCATGGGTATCGAGTTTCGCCTGAACACCGAAGTGGGCAAGGACGTGACGATCGAGCAACTGCTCGAAGAATACGATGCCGTGTTCATGGGCATGGGCACCTACACCTACATGAAGGGCGGCTTTGCCGGTGAGGATCTGCCGGGCGTGCATGACGCGCTCGACTTCCTGATCGCCAATGTCAACCGCAACCTGGGCTTTGAAAAGTCGCCGGAAGATTTCGTCGACATGAAAGGCAAGAAGGTTGTGGTGCTGGGCGGCGGCGACACGGCGATGGACTGCAACCGCACCTCGATTCGCCAGGGTGCCAAGTCGGTGACCTGCGCTTATCGTCGTGACGAAGCGAACATGCCGGGCTCGCGCAAAGAGGTGAAGAACGCCAAGGAAGAAGGGGTGAAATTCCTCTACAACCGCCAGCCGATCGCCATCGTCGGTGAAGACCGCGTCGAAGGCGTGAAGGTGGTCGAGACCCGTCTCGGCGAACCGGACGCCCGTGGCCGTCGCAGCCCCGAGCCGATCCCGGGCTCCGAAGAGATCATCCCGGCCGACGCCGTGGTCATCGCATTTGGTTTCCGTCCGAGCCCGGCGTCGTGGTTCGAGCAGTTCAGCATCCAGACCGACAGCCAGGGCCGCGTGGTGGCCCCGGAACAAGGTCAGTACAAGCACCAGACCAGCAACCCGAAAATCTTCGCCGGTGGCGATATGGTTCGCGGATCTGATCTCGTGGTAACGGCGATCTTCGAAGGCCGTAATGCGGCCGAAGGGATCCTGGATTACTTGGGCGTCTGATCACTTTCCAGAACTGGAATGCGATCAATTGTGGGAGCGAGCCTGCTCGCGAAAGCGGTGGATCAGTCAACAGAGATGTTGAATGTGAAGCCCTCTTCGCGAGCAGGCTCGCTCCCACATTGGTTTCAGCGTGTTGCTAAATAGCGTATTTCCCCGCGACATATTGACCCGATAGACAAAAGGCTGACCTGCAACCGTGCCTTTTGCGTCGAGCTCTGAGAAAATGCCCGCACTTTTTTTCCGGATGCCGACATGACTGCCCTGAAGAACGACCGTTTCCTTCGCGCCCTGCTCAAGCAACCCGTAGACGTCACGCCGGTATGGATGATGCGTCAGGCCGGTCGCTACCTGCCGGAATACCGCGCCAGCCGTGCCAAGGCCGGTGACTTCATGAGCCTGTGCATGAACCCGGAGTTCGCTTGCGAAGTCACGATGCAGCCACTCGACCGCTATCCGCAACTGGACGCGGCGATCCTGTTCTCCGACATCCTCACCATCCCGGACGCCATGGGCCAAGGCCTGTACTTCGAAACCGGCGAAGGTCCACGCTTCAAGAAAGTCGTCAGCACGATGGCCGATATCGAAGCCCTACCGATTCCTGATCCGCACAAAGACCTTGGCTACGTCATGGACGCGGTCAGCACCATCCGCCGCGAACTCAACGGCCGCGTGCCGCTGATCGGCTTCTCCGGCAGCCCGTGGACCCTGGCCACTTACATGGTCGAAGGCGGTTCGTCGAAAGACTTCCGCAAGACCAAGGCCATGCTCTACGACAACCCGCAAGCCATGCACCTGCTGCTGGACAAGCTCGCGCAGTCGGTCACCAGCTACCTCAATGGCCAGATCATGGCCGGCGCGCAAGCGGTGCAGATCTTCGACACCTGGGGCGGTAACCTCTCGGCGGCGGCGTACCAGGAGTTCTCCCTGGCCTACATGCGCAAAATCGTCAGCGGCCTGATCCGCGAACACGAAGGCCGCAAAGTACCGGTCATCCTGTTCACCAAGAACGGCGGCCTGTGGCTGGAAAGCATCGCCGACGCTGGCGCTGATGCGTTGGGCCTGGACTGGACCTGCGACATTGGCGAAGCCCGCCGACGCGTCGGCAACAAAGTCGCCCTGCAAGGCAACATGGACCCGACTGTGCTGTACGCCAAGCCAGAAGCCATCCGCACCGAAGTCGGTCGGATTCTCGCCAGCTACGGCAAAGGCAGTGGTCATGTGTTCAACCTCGGCCATGGCATCACACCGGAAGTCGATCCGGAACATGCGGGTGCGTTCATGCGCGCGGTACATGAGCTGTCGGCGCAATATCACGAGTGATCGTCGTCCAATAAAAAACGCCCGGCTTATGCCGGGCGTTTTTGTATAGAGATCTCAGGTCACACTCGGCCCCTGTGGGAGCGAGCCTGCTCGCGAAGAGGCCGGCACATCCAACAGTGATGTCTGTTGAAAGACCGCTTTCGCGAGCAGGCTCGCTCTCACAGGGATGTGCATCACGCCTTCAGATTTTCCAACGGCGGTAACTTCGCCAGCTTCAACGCCACCAGCAGCGCAATCACCAGCAACGCACCAATGAACAACCCGATCCCGTTCCACCCGCCCAAGTGCCAGAACACCCCGCCCGCTGTCCCTGCAATACTCGACCCGGCGTAATAGCTGAACAGGTACAGCGACGAGGCCTGCCCCTTGGCTTTCACCGCTCGCCGTCCTATCCAACTGCTGGCCACGGAATGCGCGCCAAAGAAGCCGAAGGTGAAGATCAACATGCCGATAATCACCAACGGCAGCGGCGTGAACATGGTCAGCGCAAGGCCTGCGAGCATCAGCACAATCGTCGCCCACAGCACTTTGCGCCGGCCCAGTTGGTCGGCCAAGGAACCGATTTTCGCCGAGCTGTAGATGCCCGACAGGTACACCACCGACAGTAGACCGACGAAGACCTGGTCCATGTGGTACGGCTCGGCCAGCAAGCGATAGCCGATGTAGTTGAATAGGGTGACAAACGCACCCATCAGCACGAAAGCTTCAAGGAACAGCAGCGGCAGGCCAGCGTCGCGAAAGTGCATGGTGAAGCCATCGAGCAGACTGCGCGGGTGCAGCGAGCGGGGGCGGAAGTTGCGTGATTCGGGGAGAATTTTCCAGAACACCGTCGCCGCGATCAGCGCCAGCCCGCCAATCACCAGCATTGCCGTGTGCCAGCTGACGAAGTCGATCAACACGCCGGTGATCAAGCGGCCGCTCATCCCGCCAATCGCATTGCCGGCGATGTACAAACCCATCGCCAGCCCAATGTGCTGCGGGTGGATCTCTTCGCTCAGGTACGTCATGGCGACCGCCGCCAGGCCGCTCAACGACAAGCCGATCAACGCACGCATCACCAGCACGCCTTGCCAGCTCGGCATCATCGCGCTGGCCATGGTGCACAGTGCGGCGGCGAACAAGGCCGCGACCATCACCGGTTTGCGTCCGACACGGTCGGAGATCGGGCCGGTGATCAACAAGCCAATGGCGAGCATGCCGGTGGCCACCGAGAGGATCAGGCTGCTCTGCGCCGCATTGATCGAATACTCGTGGGACAGCAGCGGCATCATCGGCTGTACGCAGTAGAGCAGGGCGAAGGTCGCAAAGCCGCCGGAGAACAGCGCCAGTACCGTGCGCATGAACATTGGCGTGCCTTTCTCGATGTAGATCTCTTTCAATTCGGCGACAACATCGCCCACCGAGGTGGGCGGAACTTCGTGGGCAAGGGGGGCGACAGCAGTTTTCACTTCGGACCTCGGAGGGCGCAGCCGGTCAGGCAATGAAAAAAGCATATAGCTGCCTAATGATTCAATCCAATATATTGTTCGACCTGTTTGATAGGTTTTACGACCTAATGGAGTTTTCATGGAATTGCGTCACCTGCGCTACTTCATCGCCGTCGCCGAAGAATTGCACTTCGGCCGCGCCGCTCAGGTGCTGGGCATCTCGCAACCGCCCCTGAGCCAGCAGATTCAGGCGCTGGAACAGGAAGTCGGAGCACGGCTGTTCGAGAGAACCAATCGTCGGGTCGAACTCAGCGAGGCCGGTCGGCTGTTTCTGGAAGAAGCGCGACTGGTGCTGGCGCAGGTCGACAAAGCGGCCGACGTGGCACGGCGTGCGCAGTTGGGTGAGTTGGGCGAACTGAAAATTGGTTTCACTTCGTCGGCGCCGTTCAACTCGACCATTCCCCAGGCGATTTTCTCGTTCCGCCAGCGTTTCCCGGCGGTGCATTTGAATCTGCGGGAGATGAGCAGCACCCAAGTGGCCGACGCGCTGGTCGATGAGTCGATCGAAGTCGGCATCATGCGACCGCTTGGGCTGCCGGATTCCCTCAGCGTCGTGGAGTTGATGCGTGAGCCGCTGGTCGCGGTGCTCAGCTCCAAACATCCGCTAGTGAACGACAGCGAAGAGGGTTTGTTCCTCTCGGCATTGGCCCTCGAACCGTTCGTTTTCTTCCCACGCAGCTATGGCAGCGGCCTGTATGCACAGTTGCTCAGCCTGGCCCGCGATGCCGGTTTCAGCCCGCACTTCGCGCAAGAGGCAGGCGAGGCAATGACCATTATCGGGTTGGTGGCGGCGGGGCTGGGCGTGTCGGTGCTGCCGGCCTCTTATCAGCGGATGCGCATTGACGGCGTGGTCTACCGGCCGTTGCTTGATCCGGAAGCGGTGTCGGCTGTGTGGCTGGTGCAGCGCAAGGACCAGAAGTCGCCGATGGCCAAGGCGTTTGTGGATTTGTTGACGAGGAAGGTTGAGGGGACTTGAGCGCAGGGACACTTAAAGTAACGGATCCTGTTTAGTGATTTGCGCGATTGTTGAGCAAAATCGATTTCTTTCGATGAGTGCCATGGATGCCACTTCTATATCAACCGAAGGAAGGCAGTGTGCTGATTTGTGATTTCAGGGGGTATGAAATCCCCGAAATGATCAAAGTCAGACCTGTTGTCGTGATACGAAAACACAAAACCAACAGCTTACTGGTGACAGTTGTGCCGCTCAGTACTACCGCTCCGGATCGCATACTTGATCACCACCTGGAACTTCAAAGTCATCTACAGGGTGCCAGTCCTGTTTGCTGGGCGAAATGCGATATGGTTGCGACAGTAAGCCTCTCCAGGCTGGACCGGATCAAAAGTCGAGACCGACATGGAAAGCGTGTTTATGTTATTTCACACCTTGAAACAGATGAGTTTTACGCAATCAAAGTCGCGGTACGTAGTGCGCTTGGCCTGTGATGGCATCGGAAGTGGCGCAGTCAGGCGAATGGCCAGTCGTTGCCCTTGATCCTGTTTCGGGCAATACTCCCCCCGTTCCCGTAAGGGGCTTGTGAGACTCTGAGGATCCTGGGCAACCAGCCATCGCAGAGCCAGACAGGTACAGGGCGATGACAAGCCGACCTGTTTGTGAAGGGGCGCCGAAAGGCGCCCTTTGTCGTTCTCGAGGTGCTCGCCTCAGTCAACCCGTACCAGATCCCCGCGCAACGCCACCCCGGACACCACGGCCTTGAGCGCTTCCAGCCCAGGTATTTCCTCGTCGTCACTGCACTGGTATTTCCCGGTGTCCTGGCTCAGGTCGCGCTTGTTGATGCCGGCGATGTTGATCACGGCGTTAGCACCAGCCTTCTTGGCCTTGCTTTGCAACGTCGCCAAGGTCGATTGCAACGCCCAGTAGCAGGTGTCTTCAGCGGATTTGTCTTCGTTGTCGTCGGCTCTTCGGCTGCTGCTCACCGCCTTCAGTTTGTGCACCTGGGTCGGCAGTGCTTCTCCCGCCAGGTAGAACTTGACGCTGCCATCCAGCAGACCAACTTCGGTGGCGCGTTTCACGCCTTCCTGAAAGTCCTGGTAGGTGGGTTCGTAGGCGCCTTGCGAGGCGAAGACTTGATCAGCGTCCGGGTCGGTGGCCAGTTGTTTGACCACGTCGTCGCGCAGGTAATTGATCCAGCGGTTGTAGGTGCCGTGGATCCTGCCGTCCTTGTAGTCCAGGCCGCGGCTGTCGCGGTAGTCCATTTCGAACGAGGTGGAGGTATAGGGAATGTCGATTTCGGCGTGGTGCCGGTCGCGCACGGTGATTGCCGCTTTGATCATGCCGGGGCGCGCCGACTGCACGATCCATTGGCGCTCGATCAGTGCGGTGACGATGGCGCGGCTCATCCGATCGTCGCTCAGGCCCTTGTCGCCGGGAAAGTGTTCCTTGGCGGTGTACACCGGGCTGGTGCAGCCGCTCAGCGCAACGGCCATGGTGAATACTGCGCCGATGCGCTGAAACAGAGTCATTCCCTTCACTCCAGACGTTTTTTCAGATCAGTGCCAGCGACGGAAAATCAGCGAAGTGTTGACGCCACCAAACGCAAAATTGTTGTTCATCACGTACTCATTACTCATCTGGCGGAACTCGCCGCGCAGGTAGTCGAGCTTGCCGCAGTGCGGATCGACCTCGTCGAGGTTGAACGTGTGCACGTACAGGTCGCGGTTCATCATTTCGATGCTGAACCAGGATTCCAGCGCACCGCAGGCGCCCAAGGTGTGCCCGAGGAAGCTCTTCTGCGAACTGATCGGCATGTGCTCGCCGAACAACGCGCTGGTGGCCAGTGTTTCGGCAATGTCGCCCTGCTCTGTCGCCGTGCCGTGGCCGTTTACGTAGCCGATGTCTGACGGTTGCAGCCCGGCGTCTTCCAGCGCCAGTTCCATGGCCCGGCGCATGGTGACTTGCTCTGGGCGGGTGGTGTGCTGGCCGTCGGCGTTACTGCCGAAACCGACGAGTTCGGCATGGATGTGCGCGCCGCGTGCCAACGCATGTTCAAGCTCTTCGAGCACCAGCATGCCGCCGCCCTCACCGATCACCAGGCCATCGCGGTCTTTGTCATACGGACGTGGGCTGGTTTGCGGGGCGTCGTTTTTCAGGCTGGTGGCGTAGAGCGCGTCGAAGACCATGGCTTCGGTGGGGCACAGTTCTTCGGCGCCGCCGGCGAGCATCAGCGGCAGGCGCCCGAATTTGATCGACTCGTAGGCGTAGCCGATGCCCTGGCTGCCGCTGGTGCAGGCGCTGGACGTCGGGATCAGCCGGCCGGTGAGGCCGAAGAAGATGCTGATGTTCGCCGCAGTGGTGTGCGGCATCATCCGCACGTAGGAGTTGGCATTAAGGCCCTCTGCCACCGAGTTGAGCAGCATATTGCCGAACGCCTTGATCTCGTCGGTGCTGCCGGTGGAGGAGCCGCAGGCGACGCCCATGCGCCCATCCTTGATGATCGGGTTACCCAACAGTCCGGCATCGGCCAGCGCCTGCTCCGACGCGCCGACCGCCAGGCGCGAGACCCGGCCCATGCTGCGCAGCTGCTTGCGGGTCCAGTGGCTCGGAACCTTGAAGTCGTCGATAGGCCCGGCCAGGCGCGTGTTGAGTTCGGTGAACCGATCCCACTCGTCCATCCGGCGTATGCCGCTGCGGTTGGCCGCGAAGTTGCCAGCGATGGTCTCCCAGTCGCTGCCCAGTGAAGTGATGCCGGCCATGCCGGTGACGACGACGCGCTTCATCAGCACAGGCCTCCGTTGACGGCCAGAACCTGCCGGGTGATGTACGACGCTTCCGCCGACATCAGGAAATTCACCGCGCCGGCCACCTCTTGCGGAGTGCCCATGCGTTGTGCGGGGATCATTTTCATCAGTTCTTCCACCGGCACGTTTTCGTCGAGCATGGCCGTGTCGATCAGGCCGGGTGCGACACAGTTGACGGTGATTTTGCGCTTGCCCAGTTCGATCGCCAACGCTTTCGCCGCGCCGATCAAACCGGCCTTGGAGGCGCTGTAGTTGACCTGGCCACGGTTACCGATCAACCCGGAAACCGAGGTGATGCAGACAATCCGCCCGGCCGCGCGACGCCGAATCATCGGCATCATCACCGGGTGCAGCACGTTGTAGAAACCGTCGAGGTTGGTGCGCATCACCACATCCCAATCATCCTCGCTCAGCGCCGGAAAAGCACCGTCACGCGTCAGGCCGGCGTTCAGCACTACGCCGTAATAGGCGCCATGAGCTTCCACGTCGGCTTCGAGGATGGCCTTGCAGCTGGCGCGATCTGAGACGTCGAACTGCAAAACTCGAGCATTGCGTCCCAGCGCCTGGATTTCGCCCTGGACGGCGATGGCGTCGGCCAGGCCGCTGCGGCAATGCAGCACGATGTCGTGCCCGGCCTGGGCCAGACGCAACGCAATGGCACGGCCGATGCCACGGCTGGAACCGGTGACCAATACGGATTCAGTCATGGCTGGCTCCTTGGGATTCATGAAGGTATTGAGCGGCCTGAGGCGGGCGGAACACGTTCAGGCGGGCGGTGGCGTGAATGCCGGGGGCGTTGATGTGGCATTCGAACACGCCCATGCCGTTGTCGTCTTCCAGCGAGCGCAGTCCATGGATGGTCAGTTCGGTGCCCGCGGGGAAGTGCTCCACGTTGCATTCGAATTTCCGGGTGCCGAGCAGAAAACCCAGCACCACCGCATCACCGCGCTGGCGCGCATGGCAACCGGCGTAGGCGGCAACACTCTGGGCCATCAGTTCGATACCGACCCACGCTGGCAGGCTGCCGTCGGGACGATTGAACAGGCCCCCGGGCTTGACGGTGAGGCGGGTGTGAATCTGCTCGTCATCGAACGCCAGGATCTGCTCGATGAGGATCATGTCGCCAGCGTGCGGCAGCAGCTCGGCGAGCGGCCAGTCAATCATGGGGCATCTCCGATAATCAGGCTGACGTTGTTGCCACCGAAGGCAAAGGAATTGCTCATCAGGTAGCGAGGTGCAATGGACGTCAGGCGATGGTCCGGGGTCACCCACTGCAAGGCCGGCAAGTCGGGGTCGGGCTGACCGTCCCACACGTGGGGCGGCAGGAGGTTTTCCCGATTGTTCGTGCTCAGGCTCAACCAGCAGAACGCCGCTTCCAGGGCGCCGGCCGCGCCGAGCGTGTGTCCGGTCATCGGCTTGGTGGAGGAGCAGGGCACGCCGTGCGGGAACAGGGCCGAGACCGCCAGGCTTTCCATCGCGTCGTTGTGTTGGGTCGCGGTGCCGTGCAGGTTCAGGTAGCCGATTTGCTCGGGCTGCACCTTCGCGCGGTTCAGGGCTTTGCTCATCGCTTGCAGGGCGCCCCGGCCGGTCGGCTCCGGCGCCGAGATATGGTGCGCATCGGAACTGGCGCCGCTGCCGAGCAGGGCAATCGGTTGGCTCGCGCCGGCTTTTTTGCTCATCAGAAACAGCACGGCGGCTTCGCCGATATTGATGCCGTTGCGGTTGGCCGAAAACGGATTGCAGCGCTGCTCGGACACCGCTTCCAGGGCCGAAAAGCCGTTGAGGGTCAGTTTGCACAAACTGTCGACGCCGCCGCACAGTACGGCATCGCACACACCCAGATCGAGCAGCCGCTGGGCACTCATCAGCGCCCGGGCGCTGGAGGTGCAAGCCGTCGAGATCACATAGGCCGGGCCGCTCAATTGCAGCCAGTCGGCGAGGAAGTTGGCCGGCGCGCCGAGTTCCTGCTGCTGATAATCGTAGTCGGCAGGGAATTCATGTTCACGAATGTAATGGGCCAGGCCACGGCTGGCTTCATCGATGCCGGAAGTGCTGGTGCCGAGGATCACGCCGATTCGATCGCGGCCGTAAGTCTGGATCACTTGATCAATGTCATCGCGAATTTGCAGCGCGGCTTCCAGCAGCAGTTGGTTGTTGCGGCTGCTTTGCTCGGCCAGTTCCGGCGGGATCGGCGCCAGCTCACCACGCACCGCCGCCACTGGCAACGACCGCTCCGGCACCCAGCCGGATTCGCTGCGCATGCCGGAGCAATCGCCAGCAAACAGGTTGCGGGCGACTTCCTGTTTGTCGCGACCCAGGGCGCAGATCACCCCGAGAGCATTCAGGTAAGCGGTCATGGCGTCTCCCCGCTCAAGGGCGTTACCAGGTACTTCGGACCTTTAGGCAGGTTCAACTCAAATCTCAGTGGTGGCGAGTAACGCACGTCCCAGCGAGCGGGCAGGGAGCGTTGGGAGCCGTGTTGCCAGGCTTCGGGGTAGTTGGCCTGCAATTCGTCTTGCGGGGTCAACGCGAACAGTAACGCTGCGAACAATTCCCGGGCTTCCGGATTCGGCGGCAGCAGGCCGTCAGCTTGCCACTGGCCATTGATCAGTTTCTGGCGTGCCTGCGGAATGCCCAACAAATCCATCATCGACCAGCGAATGCCCGGGCCTTCGCGCGCAATTACTAACACCCAGTCCTGACGCTGATCAGCCAGCAAGCGCTGAATGTGCAGTTGCTGCGGCAGCGGCAGGTTTTCGGTTTGCCCGGGCAGCGGCGCCTGGCTGGCGCAAGCGCTCAGCAGCAGGAGGCAACCCAGAAGCAGGTAACGGATCATGTGGCATCTCTAGCGCAAAGTTCCGACAGCACGCGCAGCCGACGCTTGGGTTCGCTGACGAACGGATTACGCTCGTCCCAGGCATAACCGGCGAGGATTGCGCTGATCATACGGCGGATATCCGCTGAGCTGCCTGGATGATAAATCACATCCTGGAAAGTCCCGGCGTACCAGCCTTCGACGTAGCAGCGGAACGTGTCGACGCCGCGCTTGAGCGGTGCGGCGAACTCGGTCTGCCAGTCGACGCTTTCACCTTGCAGCTGGCGATGCAACACGCCGGCGGCCATGCTGGCCGAGCGCATGGCGATGGTCACGCCGGAGGAGAACACCGGATCGAGGAATTCTGCCGCGTTGCCGAGCAACGCAAAGCCCGGACCGTGCAAGGTTTTGACGTTGGCCGAGTAGCCGCCGATGGTGCGGGCTGGCGTGTCCCAGACCGCGTTTTCCAGGACACAGGCCAGGCTTGGAGTTTCAGCGATGAAGCCGCGCAGGCACTCGTCCAGGTTCTCCATGCGGCCTTCGAAGTGCTCGGCGGCCGCGACCACGCCCACCGAGCAGCGACCGTTGCTGAACGGAATGGTCCAGAACCAGATGTCGCGATGGATCGGATGGGTGGTGATAAGGATCTTTTCCCGCTCGAAGGTCGGGCTGTCGATATGGTCTTCGATGTGGGTGAACACCGCCTGGCGCACCGGGAAATTCGACGGTGCTTCAAGGTCCAGCAGGCGTGGCAACACGCGGCCGTAGCCGCTGGCATCCAGCACAAAATCAGCTTCGACGCGGTACTGGCTGCCATCCTCACGAAGCACATCGAGCTGCGGCATGGGCAGGTCGAAATCGGCACTGACGATGGCTTCGCCATAACGAACGTCGACGCCTTGCAGCGCGGCCTGATCGGCCAGCAGTTTGTCGAAATCGGCGCGCTGGACCTGGAAGGTGGTCGGCTTGCCGTTGCTGAACGTGTCGCCGAAATCAAAGGCGCTGTAGTGCTCGCCCCAGGCGAACGCGGCGCCGTTTTTCATCTGGAACCCGGCGGCGTTCACGGCGTCGAGCATGCCGGCTTCTTCGACGAAATCCAGGCAGTGCGACAACAGGCTTTCACCGATGGAAAACCGTGGAAAATGCTGGCGTTCAATCATCAGCACATCGTGGCCTTTGCGCTTGAGCAGCGCGGCGGCAATGGCGCCCGAAGGACCCGCGCCAATGACAACAACCTGGCGACGTTCCATTTCAACTGTTGGCACGGGGGCTCCTTGCCGGGGCGGCGATATTCAAAGGGGTTTGGTGCATGCCGGCAAGTGCCGGCAGCAGTGTGGCGATCAGGCCCATCACCATCAGCGCGAAGTACAACGCCGGGCTGATGAGCTGTTGTTGCAGCAGCAGGTTGAGAAAGACGATCTCGCTCAAACCGCGAATATTGAGCAGCAGGCTTTCGCGCCAGCGACTGGCGCCTTCAAATGACGCGCCGGCCCAGCCGAGGCCGAGCCAGTTGCCCAGCAGTTTGCTGGCAATCGGCAACAGCAGCAGCGCCGCCAACTGCACCCAGCCGAGACTGGCCATGGCGGCGTGGACATTGATCTGCACGATACCGAAGGTGAGGATCAGCGGGATGGCGATCCAGGTTTGCAAACGGTTCATCCAGATCGCCGGCAACGGCAACACCAGCGGCATTTTCAGCGCGGCCATGCACAGCAGATAACCGATGCCGAAAATCAGAGCATTGAGCTTGAAGTGTTCGGCGACCACCAGCAGCGCAAAAAAGCAGCCGCTGTGCAGTAGCGGTTGGCGCAAACCCAGCAAATGCAGAAGCACCGGAAGGCAGGCGCCGGCCAGCGGCAGCAGCAGACTGCTCAGGTGCAGACTGCCTTGGGCGAAGCCGAACAGGGTCCAGCATGCCAGGTCGATGAGGATCGCGGTTTGCACCAGCCGCCGGGTTGCGGCGGGCGGGTAATTGATGTGTCGCAGGTAGAGGTACAACACCGGGATCGCGGTGATGGCGAACACCAGGCCCACTGCCAATGAACTGATCCACGGCTGTGCGGGTAACAACCAGACCGCAGTCGCCAGACCGCAGACAAATGGAATGCAAAAACTCGGCAGGGCGATCTTCAGGCTCTGGCGATCGAGTCGCAGGTCGATCACATCGCTGAGGATGTTTCCCAGCAACAAGGCAAAACCGAGGCTGTAGAGGTTTTTCAGCCATACCGGCGAGATCAGCTCGGCGCCGCTGAGTTGCCAGCCCGGCTCGATCCAGAAGTACATCAGCAGCGGTAGACCGAAGGTCGCCAGCAGCAACTGACTGACGATCGGGATCAGGCCGAAGTGACGACCCACACGGGTGGCCACGGCGAACATCGTCAGGGCCATCAGCCAAAACAGGGCGATCATCATGCGGCTGGCTCCACGACGGCGGCGGCATGCACTTGGCGTCCGGCCCAGGGCGCAAGGATGAAACTGAACGCCAGCCCGAGGCTCACGGACAGGCCGAAGTTGCTCACCGCCGGTGTGCTGGACACGGCCAGCAAACCGAATGACAGCCATGTGGTCACCGCTGCCAGCAAGGTGCCCAGCAGGCTCACGGCGGCGCCGCCGACCTGTTCGCGCATGAGGATTGCGTAATCGACGCTGATCGCCGTCACCAGTAACAGGCCGAACAGGCTGAACAGGGTCAGGGGTTGGCCCATCCAGCCGAGGCTGGCCAGGCTGCACAGCGCGGCCAGCAAGGGCAGTGAGACGATGCGCAACGCACCACCGAAGCCAAACGGCAGGATCAGCACCAGCACGATCAACACGCAGGAGGCGAGTTTCAGCTGCGCCGCGCTGATCTGTGTCGCGGCGAAAACGCTGTTCAGTTCACCGAGACGGTCGACCAGTTCGACCCCCGGCAAGTCCAGCGCCTGAATGCGCAACAGCGAAGGATTATTCAGGCCTTGCAGGCTGACCATCGCCGCCACGCCCTCATCGGTCGGCCCCAGCCACAGGGTGCGATAAGGTTCCGCCAGCGGACCGACCAGCGAGGCGTCGATGTCTTCGGCGGGCAGCGCCAGCAACGTTGCAAGCTCCGCTTGCAGCGCTTCTGCCGGCACGCCGAGGTCGAGCAAGGGTTGCCAGAACTGCGGCAACTTGCTCAACGCTTCGCGCACTTTGCGCTGCTCGCTCGGCTGGCTGACCAGTTGATTTAGCGACAGGTAACCCTGGAGTTTTTCCAGGTTGACCAACTGATCCAGGCGCTCGCTCAGTGCAGTCTGGCGTTCGAGCAGTTCCTGTTGATTGGCCGCGCGCACCAGGAAGAACTGGCTGGTCGGCTGATAGCCGGTGATGCGCGCAATGGCCTGGGCTTCGTCGGTCAATTGCTGCGGTGCGCCGATCCACTGGCGGATATCGTTTTTGCTCTCCAGTTGCAACAGGCCGCCGACGCAGAAGGCAATCAGCAGTGCCAATAACACGGGCGTACTGACGTGTTTGAGCAGCGCTTCGCGCAGGTTCAGCAAACACTCGCAGATACGCAGCGGCCAATGCGCCGGTCGCAGGTTCACGCCCTTGAGCAACGCTGGCAGCAGGCACACGGCCGACAAGTAGGCACCGAGCAGGCCGGCGGCGGAGAACACGGCAATCTGGGTCAGGGCCGGGAAAGGCGTCCAGGCCAGGGCCAGGTAGCCGATGCAACTGGTGATCAGGCTCAGCGTCAGGCCCGGCAGGGTCAGGCGTAACGCCGGCCAGCTGTTCCAGGGTTTCAGGCTCCAGCTTTTCGACAGGTAATGCAGCGGGTAATCGACAGCCACGCCGATCAGGCTCGAGCCCAGTACCAGCGTCATCACATGCATGTGACCGAATAGCGCCACGCACGCCACCGCACCAAACAGCATGCCCACCAGCACGGGAACGAAAGCGAGCAAGACACGCCAGCGCCGGAAGGCCAGCAACAGCAGCAACAAAATGCCCACGGTGGCACCGCCGCCGACCCATGTCATTTCGCGGGTGGCTTGTTGCTGACCGTTGGCCGCGTACAGCAGGCCGCTGGCAGCGAGCAGTTGCACGTCGGCCTGGGCGGCTTCTTTTCGGCTGCGTTCAAGCAGGTCAGCCACTTGCAGCGGCAGGCTCATGTCGAAGGCATTGCCGGTGGTTTTTGCCCGCAGCAACACCCAGCTCTTGCCGTCGGCATCGGCGACCAGCGCTCCGCTGCCGATGTCCAGTTGCACGGCGCCGTGTTGTGGTTGGCTGTTCTGGATGCGCCCGGTCAGGCCCAGCCAGTCATCCTGGCTCGGCACCAGGCTGAAACCGGTGAACGGGTCGAACAGCGCTTGCACCCGCTGCTGGATAAAGGCGTCGGGGTGTTCGATCAACTGCTGCCGATCCATCGCCGAAAGCATCGACAGCCGGCCTTGCAGCAATTGCGTGCGCAGCGCCGGCAAGTCGGCTTGCAGGTTCCACTGAACCTTCTCGAACAAACCGCTGGCCTGCCACTGCTCGCCGAGTTTCTGCGCCATGGCAATGGCTTGCGGGCGATCTTTATGGCCTGCCAGCACCAGCATTTCCCGGTTCAACGGTTCTTGTATGCGTTTTTCGGCGCGCAGTTCCAGCGCGTCCGGCGCCGTGCCCGGCACCAGTTCCATCAGGTTGGCCGACAGTGGTGCACCGTCGCGCCATTGCCAACCGGCGAGCGCGAGCACTGCCAACAGCAGGATCAGAAACAGCCACGGAAGTCTGCGTTCACTCGGCAAAGTCATGTTGCTCCGCGTCGCTCAACGGTTGGGTGCTGGTGCTGTCCTGCATGCGCAAAAGGGTGCTGTCGCCCTGGGTTTCCAGCAGCTCGATGCTGTGCACCAATTCGCTGCCGGTGATGTTGATCTGATTGAACACCTGCTTGAGCAGCATTGAGCGCGGGATCAGCGTCAGTTTCCAGTTCTGTGCGTCGCCGCTCAAAGACAATTCGAAGTCCCGTTGCAGACCGCTGCTGTCACCTTGCAGCACGGCGAGGAACAAGCGGTTCTGCTCGGCGCCGGCGCTCTTGCCCGGGAGCATTTGCCAGCCGCTGGCGTCGCGGCGGGCGATGCCTTTGTTGGTGATGCGGTAATCCTGTTGCAGCGGGGTTTTCAACAACCAGAGCAATCCGTGGTTTTTAGCGAGGATAAAAGTGCCCTTGCTGGTCAGCGGCTGGGGCAATGCGCGCAGGTGTTTTTCCTGGATGAAATGGCCGTGGATCACATCAGGCTTGGCCAGTTGATCGCTCAACTGCTGCAAATCGAAGGCATGAGCCATCGATGACAGCCCGAGCAACGCCAACGCACCGAGGTATTTGAAAAACGGGGTCATGCGAGCATCCTTTCTACGGCATCGGTGAAGATCTTCGGTGAGGCCAGCTGCATCTCGCGGCTGCTCATGTCGACAGCGACCTGTACGGAACTGGCGCGGGTCAAACGCTCACCGGTTTTCACATCGCTGATCAGGTAATTGATCTTCAGACGGTTCTCCCACTCCACCAGATTGGCCCGCACGTTCAGCTTTTGACCGAACACGGCGCCGCGCACATAGCGCAATTGCAGGTCGATCACCGGCCAGGCATAACCCGACTCGACCATGGCGGTGTAGTTGTGACCGATCTTGTCCAGCAGCGCACAACGGGCGACTTCCAGGTATTTGACGTAATGGCCGTGCCAGACCACGTTCATGGTGTCGACGTCAAAGAACGGCACGAGGATTTCCGTATCGGTGTGAAGCACTCCCTTGCTACGCATGCAGCCTCCAGTGTTGCTTGGCGATACGTTTCAGGCACAGGCGCAATTCGCCTTCCAGCGCGCGATCTTCGATGACCGGGGGGAAGTCTTTGGCCAGCTCTTCGTGCATGGCCGCCAGGGCTGGCGGTAACGGGCGCGCGTCCTCGGCTTTGCTGCGCAGCCAAACACCCTGGTTGGCGGCGAGCAAGGTGGCGGCGGCGACCTGTTCGGTCAGCTCCAGCACACGGATCGCATCGCGGGCGGCGATGGTGCCCATGCTCACCTTGTCCTGGTTGTGGCACTCGGTGGAGCGCGAGAAGACGCTGGCCGGCATGGTGTTTTTCAGCGCTTCGGCGGTCCAGGCGCTGGTGCCGATCTGCACCGCCTTGAAGCCGTGATTGAGCATCGCGCGGTCAGCCGTGGCGCCGGAAAGGTTGCTTGGCAAGCCATGGTTGTACCGCTCGTCCACCAGCAGGGCGAGTTGCCGGTCCAGCAGATCGGCCACGTTGGCCACCAGGTTTTTCAGGCTGTCCATGGCGAACGCAATATGGCCGCCGTAGAAGTGCCCGCCGTGCAGCACGCGTTCGGCTTCGGCGTCGATGATCGGGTTGTCGTTGGCGCTGTTGAGTTCGATCTCGATGAACGAACGCAGCCAGTTCAGGCTGTCGGCCAGGACGCCGAGCACGTGCGGCGCGCAGCGCAGTGAATAGCGGTCCTGCAGGCGGTGCAGCGGTGCGGTCGGCGCATCGATTGCCAGATCCTTGCGCAACCACGCGGCGACTTGCATCTGCCCCGGATGCGGTTTGGCGGCGAACAGGCGCTCGTCGAAGTGCTCGGGATTGCCTTGCAGCGCGACCACGTTCAGCGCGGTGATACGGGTCGCCAGTTGCAGCAGGTAATCGGCGCGGGCGTAGGCCAGGCAGGCGAGGCCGGTCATCACGGCGGTGCCGTTCATCAGCGCCAACGCTTCTTTCGGGCGCAGCACCAGCGGTGTCCAGCCCAGTTCGCGATGGACGTCGGCGGCTTGTCGGCGCTCGCCCCGGAACATAACTTCGCGCTCGCCGGACAAGGTTGCGGCGACGTACGACAGCGGCGTCAGATCACCGCTGGCGCCCACCGACCCTTCTTCCGGGATCAGCGGCAGGATGTCGTGTTCGAGGAAGGCCTGGAGACGCTCCAGCAGTTCCACGCGCACCCCGGACACGCCGTGGCACAACGACTGCAAACGCGCCGCCAATACAGCCCGAGTGGCCTGGGCGTCGAGCAGTTTGCCCAGTCCGCAGCCGTGGAAGGTGTACAGATGACGGGGCAATGCCTCGACGTGATGCAGCGGCACCGCGACCACGCACGAGTCGCCGTAACCGGTGGTCACGCCATAGATCACGCCTTCCTTGTCCAGCAGGGAATCGAGAAATCGCGCGCCCTTGGCGATGCGCTCACGGTACGCAGGGTCGCTTTGCAACTGCGTCGGCACCTGACGGTTGGCCGCGGCCAGCACGTCTTCGATGCGCAAAGGGAGTTCGCCGAAGGTTACCGGCTCAAGCGTTGGCGTCGTCATCGGTCTTCCAGAAAGGGTAAAAGTTGAACCATTGTTGGGGCGCTTCAAGGCAATAGTGACCCAGGCGTTCGGCGTAGCGGGAAGCCCACTGATGAATGACCTGTTCGCGGTCGTTGCGTTTCCACACCACGGCCTCGGCAAACGGTTCGAGGGTCACGCGATATTGGCCCGTCGGTTTCTTCAGGCACATCAGCAAATTGATCGGGCATTTCAGCAAGCCGGCCAGCAGCCACGGCCCCTGGGGCAATGCAGCCTGATGACCGAGGAAGTCCACGGTCACGCTGCGCCCGCCATGCAGCGGCACGCGGTCGCCGGCAATCGCCAGCCACTCGCCACGCTCCAGTCGTTCATGCAGTTGCAGCATGATCACCGGGTCCAGTTCACTGACCTGAATCAGCCGCAGATTGGTCGCGCCGGCCTCGCCCAGCAATCGGTTGAACTGCTCGGCGTGCTTGGTGTGCACCAGCACATTCATGGTGACCTTCTCGCCGATCTCCGCGAGTGCGCGGCAGACTTCGAGATTGCCCAGGTGCGCGCCCACCAGCATCTGCCCGCGAGTGCCACGCAGCTGACTGCGCAGCAGCGCCGGGTCGACGATTTCGATGTGATCGATGCTCAACTTGCCGTTCCATACGTCGAGTTTGTCGAGCATCGAATCGGCGAAGGCCATGAACTGGCTGAACACTCGCCAGTGGGTCGGTCGCAATTGCGGGCGTGCGCTCCAGTCCGCGAGGCGTTGCTGGTATTGCCAGGCACTGCGGCGGGCACTGCGACCGAACAGGAAAAAGTACAGGACGATGCCGTACAGCAACGGACTCAGCAGCCGTCGGCCCAGCACTTTGGCGCAGAGCGCGGTGAATTTCATCAGCCAGAAGCTGCCGCGCTCCTGGCGGTCGGCCCAGTGCTGTTTGTCTGCGTTACTGCTCATGCTCGCCACCGTCGCCAGAGGATCACCGGGGCCCGCAGCAACATGCCGAAGAACAGCCGGGTGTGCATGCTCGAAATCAGCACATTGTCGTGGAACATACGGAAATGCGAGACACCGTCCAGCGGGTAATGGACCTTGGTCGGCAGCCACTGCATCGGCTGATTGCGCCAGGCCAGGCGCACGAGGATGTCCGAGTCGAAATCCATGCGCTTGCCGATCTTCGCCGAGTCGATCACTGCCAGGGTCGGCGGCAACGGGTAGACGCGGAAACCGCACATGGAATCGCGGATCTGCAAGGAAAGCGTGTTGATCCAGACCATGACGTGGGTCAGGTAGCGGGCGTACAGACGGCCCTTCGGCACGCTGGCGTCGTATTGCGGATAGCCGCAGATCACCGCGTCGGGATGAGCGCGCGATTGTGCGATGAAGGTCGTGACATCCTGCAGGTCGTGCTGGCCGTCGGCGTCCACCTGCAAGGCATGGCTGAAACCCAGGCGCGAGGCTTCGCGCAGGCCGGTCATGACCGCGCCGCCCTTGCCTTGATTGGCGGCGAGGCGGATCAGGTTGACCATTTCACGCTGGGCCAGTTGGTCGAGCACCCTGGCGCAGGATGGATCGCTGGCATCGTCCACCAGAATGCACGGCAGGCCACTGGCGATCAGCGCGTCGACCACCGTGGTGATCGCGGTTTCGTGGTTGTAGACCGGGATGATTGCGCAAGGGTTATACATCACCTGCAACCTCCAGCAGAATCCGCCCACTGGAGCAGGTTGCGGTTTCATTGCGGTAGGCGAAATACAATTTGCCGCGTTCCGGATCGAAGCGCAGGTGCAGTTGGACTTCATCACCGGGGCGCACCAGTTGCTGGAACTTCAGCACTTCCATGCCAGCGAATTTAGCCGGCAGGTCCATCAATTGCTGGCCGAGGCTCAGCGCCCAATCCACCTGCACCACACCGGGCAATACCGGCGTTTGCGGGAAGTGTCCGCTGAAGTAGGCGAGGTCCGGCGGAACGGCCAGTTGCAGGCTCCATTCGCCATCGACCTCGACCTGTTCCAACACTTCCGGCGCTTTCGGGCGGGCGGCCAACAGCAAGGCTTCGACGTCGGCTTGAGGCAGTTTGCCTTGAGCGTTCAGGGGCAATTGCCGCAGTAACCGCCAGCGTCTTGGCAGGGCCAGGGCTTCGCAGTGCTGGCTCAAGTGCTGACGCAATTCTTGCGTGACGGTGCGTCGGCCCTGATTGCGCAAGGCATGCAGGCCGGCGTCGGTCAGCACCAGCAGCGCGCCCAGCGAGGCGCGGTTTTCCCGGACCACGCCGAGGCGTGCTTCTGCGACCCAGTCATGCTCCATCAACGCCTTTTCCAGCATCGGCAGCGAGATACGTTTTTCTTCCAGTTTGACGATCCGGTCCAGCCGTCCGAGCAGTTCGAATCGGCCGTCGGCAGCGATTCTGGCGGCATCAGCGGTGTGTTCAATATGGCCGACGGGCAAGTAGGGAGAGGCGATCAGCAGCGCGCCCTCGCTGTCCTGACTCAGTTCGACTTCAGCAAACGGCTGCCAGAGATCGTGACCCTGACGCCAGGCGATGCCACCAGTTTCCGAGCTGCCAAGGATTTCCGTCGGCCATTGCTGCAAGCGATCGTAGAGGCTTTGCGCAGCCTCGGCCGGTAGCGCTCCACCCGAGGAAAACACCCTGCGAACCGCGCTCAAGGCCGGCCAGTCGAGGTTGTCGCCCATGCGCTTGAGCAGCGCCGGGCTGGCGACCCAGGCAAACGCCATGTGTTCGCGACTGGCTCGCTGCAAGTCTTCCGGGAAGGCCAGTTGCTTGCGCACAAACGAGCGTCCGGCACACAGCGGCCATAGCACCCGAAACAGCAGGCCGTAGATGTGTTGGGCGGCGACGCTGCCGATGATGCACGCCTGGCCCAGATCGGCACCCCAGAGCTGCTCCAGCGCCTGCACTTCATTGGCTATCTGGCGCAGGGTCTTGTCGATGCGCTTGGGTTCGCCGCTGGAACCGGACGTGCACAGGCTCAGGCGACAGGCGTCCAGATCCAGTGCGGCGTGGGGCAGGGGCGGTTGCCGATAGTCGGTGAGGTGCGCGTCATCGGCCAGGTCGGTCAGCCACAGATCGACTTCGCTCGACCAGCGTTGGCGAGTCTGCGGTTGCAGGTCGGCAGGCAGCAGCACACTGACCCCGGCACGCCAGGCGCCGAGCAGGGCAATCGCCAGGTCAGCGGCATCTTCAAGGTGCACGGCGATGCGCTGCACGCCTTGGGATTGCAGGCCGGCTGCCAGGCTTAGCGCCTGTTCGCACAGCTGTGCGTGATTCAACGCCGGTTCTGCCGTAACGGCACGCTCCGGCTGTGCCTTGAGCAACAGCTGCTCAAGTGATATCCAATTCATGGGTGGCCTCGTACCCGTTGTCGTATGAGCCATTCAATGGCAAACAGCAGGCCCATCAATCCATAGGAAATCAGGCCGGTGTACAACATCCACCAACTCAGCGGCGCCCACAGGGTCAGGGCGGCGGCAAGCAAACCGTTACAGAGGAAAAACACACACCAGACGACGGTCACCTGGCGGGTGTAAACAATCGCCTTGGCCGGCAAGTGCGGCTCACGCAGGCGCGCCAGGCGCTCAACCATCGGCGGCCCGATTTTCAGGCTCAGGCCAAACAGCCCCAGCATGAAAGCGCTGATCAGCACCGGATACCAACGCAGCAACAACGGGCTGTCGAACAGCGC